>RKRQ01000069.1 GCA_007571325.1 Candidatus Dadabacteria bacterium | reverse complement strand
CAAAGGGTGGATGAAGCAGTTAATAAGGTTCTTCGCGGTTGTGGGAGTGGGGCTTGTGATAAACGTTACCGTTGCGTCGTATGTGGTTTCCGAGTTCGGTGGCTCGGGGGGTTCTATTTCCTCCACTGTGTGGGCGAACATAGGAGCCGCGGTATCTTTGATTTTTACGCTTTTTTGGAACTTTTTCGGGCTTAAGTATCTGGTTTTTGAGAAAAGGTCCTGAGAATTAGGACTTTTACATTGGGTGAACTATATCACAAGCATTCTAATATCGTTTAATTTTACTCATTACTCTGTTAATCAGTTCTATAAATACCGAAATATTGCTAATATAATGTCGCCAGCGTTTCTTTTCAATAAATTCCCACGAATAGCGCTTCTGCCAAAGCAGTACATCCTCGTCAAAATATTCAAACATTTTTTCTAGAGTTGAAATATCTTTCTCTTGGGGTCTAATTGGTTGCTCTGTCTCTGAATCCGTGTTCTTCAATACGATTATACGATTTTCAGGATAAGTTTTATTGCTCTCTTTGAAAATTCCCTCAAGTTGCCTTCTGCATTTACTTGGAAGTGCTTTATATAGCAATGCGAGGCGGTGTTCCCTATCTATCTTTTTATTATTTAGAAATAGAAGCAATTTTAACATTAATTCAAGAGCTGTTGCGATGTTGAAGTGTGAAACTGTTTTCATTGACTCCCACATGTTCTGATGTAATCTTCCCGTTCCTGGAACCGGATTTAGGTTATTGCTTTCTATATTGAGACGTTTAATCTCAGACTCGACCAAAGCAGCAGTCTTTTTAAAGTCGTGAATATTGTCATATAAGAGATTGTATGAGTCGATTTCCATAATCCTGTCCGATCAATTTTGAGGCAATTATATTTAATCTGTAACATTTTGACAAAACAGATTCAGAAAGAGGATCTCAATATTAAGACAGATTTTTGATAATGAAGATAAATTTATCTTTTGTCTAAATATGATTAATAGAATTCCTTAGCCTACATTTTTCACAGAGAAAGATATTGAGGGTATTTTGTGGGTGAGAAGTCAAGATTTTTGTATGGAGAAGGGTAAATAGTCCTGAACGGTCCAATTTTCCAATCTGGACTCAACGATTCCAGTAATTTTCCCGCTTATTTATATCGACAACACGGTCTCGGCAGCTCAGAAGACACAACTGTCCCTTCAACATCTAAACCACGTTTTTTTCAAGCCCAATTACTCAACAGTCAAGGTACTGGAAAGAGTACTATTTTCCTAGGTTAAATACTGATAATGGTTTATGATGATAAATATCGCACTACTTTGAAGATTCTCCTCGGAGCCGAATCAAAAGACGGTCGCGGATTTCTTGATAAACGTCATAGTTGACTGTTTCTTCCAATTGCAGTGTTACGGCAATCGAAAATGGAATGGCCTCATCTGGATTAAGGCCACCTCCTGAAGCATCTCGGCACTGAACTCTTATAGGAAGTGTTGCCTCATCGTTGAATTGGGGTGCTCTAAAGCGTTTGTCAACCATGCGGCGGGACCAGACAGTTCCACGTTTGATGAGATCTATTCCCGGAGGTTCGGATTTCATAGCAAGATACCATTCTTTGTCTTCCTCTTCCTCATTCATCATATCGCCATCTGCAGCGATCGCTTCCAGGGCGGCAAGACGGTATCTAGCACGCCTCGGTTCGACGGGTGAAAACCAAGCTAAAGTAACCAGCATTGAACGGTGAACACTATCGCCCGACAAGGACGGCGGCAACGGCATATCGAAAATGGTTCCTTTATCTTTTTTAACCTGACCAAGACCCACAAGTGTTACACCATGCAATGGAGCTTCGTGCATGAGTTTCGAGTCTAGAAATCCATGTCCGAAATGACGTGCTACTTCCTCTGCGGCTTGCCGGTGACGTTGTCCGCCGAGCCGTTCCTTCTCGATATTGTAAAGTTTATTGGCTGCCTCTGGCCATCTAGCAGCGTTAACTGCCAGTGCTCTTGTCAGCAGGGCCAAGTCATTGCGTGATAAATTGAGGCCGTAATAAGGGCCACCCTCTTCAGTAAGTGCAGCTGCCGCATTGAGCAGAGCCCGGGTTACTAGAGCGGCGGCGCAGCTTGTCCCGCGTGACCGCGTTTGGGCTGTGCCGCTACTAGCCGCCGCGACCGTCAATCCTGTACGTAAGGATCTGGGAACAACACTTAATCTCATGTTCTTGCCTTCTGGCAATGCTCGAATTTCATGATATCCACCAATACCGATCAGATCTGGTTTTATGGCTCGGAACGGACCAAGGCCCAGTCCGGTGGACATTGCTGGAGTGATTTCCTTATCCTCCTGCACTTTGAATGCATTTGGACTAACGTTTATTGGTGGTGGAGTTAAGTCAACGGACGCGGCACCAACCGTAAGAGCATTTAGGGCTTCACTTGGTGCTAGCAGAGTAAATTCGTGACGCTGTTGCCGTTTTGCAGTACGAATTAATTCCTGACGTTCCGACAGAGACAAGTTTTCAAATTCGACAGAGGTTATGCTTGGTATTTCAAGATCATGTGGAACATTGCCGGCGGATACTACAAATAGTATTCCCTCCTTATTTGCCCACCAGTCGAGAAGGCGGGCCAGCGAACTGATGCGACCGGCGAAATTCGATCTGTTTATTCCAATTGAAAAATTGACGACAAAAACGTGGGGAGCTAATGGCTCTTTGCCACGAAATGTCCGTTGCAAAGCTGTGTGAACAAGATCAACGAAAAGACGATCATTGGGAGATGTGGCATTTTCCTCTGTATCAATCAGTAGCGGTATTGCCAAGAGACGGCTGTTATCAACTGGTTGGCAATCGTATTCAATATCTCCCCGCATAATTAGAGATGCCATTTCAGTTGCATGCCGACGATTGACGACCGTCGACCGGTTAACTAGACCATGAACATCTTCAATAGCAACGCCGCCGTCAAGGAAACGGTGTCCGGCGACCGGTGTGCCATCCAATAGTAGAACGCGAAAGTCGCTATTCATATCAAATCCTTCGAAATCTTTTTTTTCAGCTTCTCTAGGTTGAGATTGAGACGGTAAGGACTGGGAAATTGTCTGCGGCAGAATAAATTGCAAACCGTCCAGTGTTGCAAGGCCATTAGGTGCGGATGGATTATCAATCAGATCGCGTACAACCGAGCCGGCGAGACCAATAAGCATGGCATCATAGATGAAAACTTCCTCATGTATGGCGGCCCGATCAATAATTCGTCCTCCCAAAGCATCAATCTTTTCTTCCGTTTCCCTACGCCACAGCTTAAGCTTGTTCTGGTCTTGTGTGGGCCAGTGTTCAAGTTCAAGCCTGACTTCGGCATCATCAAACAGGATGTTTTCAAGTTCTATTCGATAGTTGAGCGAAAAGCGATCTTCTGGTCCCCAAGGGCGTAATTCGGCAAGCATTCCGAACAGACGCCACCATGGAGCGTAATTGCGTGGGGCAGTTTCGCCATTCTGATACTTCCGCCAAAGACTGAGGAGTTGGTTGAAGGCGTCTTGGGTAGGCATTGTTGCGTAGAGCGTTGGAGGAGCCGCACTTTGGTGTTCAACAATCAGATCCTCCGGCAGATTGTAATCTTCTTCCAATTCGATTTCAGAAAGTACTTCCAAGCCTATTAGTCGGGCAGCGCGAGCAAAATTGGCTATCGGTATGGCCGTTACGAACACTAGTGCGCGTTCCGGGGCAATTCCATAAGGATCACTTCGCAATTCAAGGGCCGCATTCTCGCTGGCAAGTGCAGCTTCCAGTCTCTTGAATTGGTCGTGAAAACGCTCCCCCTGCCTTTGATGGCCTACTCCTTGAGGCTGTGGGAACCTCGCTGCTTTCTGGGTTCTTCTACTTACGGGCCGCGAGTCAAGAAAACGCAGGATCGGACGGTCTGTCATTTGTATTGTATCCTTCCTGCTGATCAGTCTGGATGCTCTTGGCCTTCACCCGTTCTTTTACTATAGTACGGAATGTGACGTTACCTTGTGCCAGAACATAACGGCGATGAAGGTCGAGGAAAAAATCCTCCGCTTCTGAAAAGCTCTTTGGAGAAATAACCGATTGAAGTCGTTTTGCCGTGTATCCCGACTTGTCATTAAATTCTCTAAGTCTATGCGCAAAATATTCGGTCATCTGGTTATCGTCTGGGTGACGGAGTTCAAGCTTGATTTCGAATCTTCTCCATGTGGCTCGGTCGAGTAGTTCAGGATGATTGGTAGCTGCAACTAAAACGCAGTATGAAGGGAGGTCATCAAGCTGCAATAAAAGAGTAGTGACAACTCGCTTTATTTCTCCAGTTTCGTGGAGGTCTCCACGTTCTTTTCCAATTGCATCGAACTCATCAAAAAATAGAACACAAGGCTCGGTACGCACGAAGTCGAAAAGACGTCTTAACCTCTGAGCTGTTTCACCAAGATAGCTTGTTACAACCGCATCATATCGAACGGTGAAGAGAGGTAGTGCCAACTCAAATGCGATGCTTTCGGCCAGAGATGTTTTCCCATTCCCAGGTGGTCCGACGAGCAGAATACGATGACGGGGTTCTATGCCGTGGGCACGCAGAACATCTGCTCTATCCTGTTCTTCTAGGAATTCTTGACAAGCGGTACGGATGTGTTTATCAAGAAACAGACTGGACATGGGACGCTCGGGGTTGCGGCGCTGTATGCCACTTGTTCCCTCTTGAACTCGAAAACCACCGGACCGATGTGAACCGACACGACTGTTCTTCTGTGGAGTGGCAAGTGCCCGTGTAATTCGGTCCGCAACAATCGTATGCTTTTTTGCACGTTCGTTTGCCGCAATGGCTTCAGCTGTCACGCGTGCTGACTCTTGGTCCCCGCTGACGCTGGCCTTGACAAGTTCGACAATGAGGTCGCTTTGAGCCATGGAATATCCTATATGGGCAATCTAGTACTGATTTTATCACTGATTCACGCAAAAATAAACGGATTTAGGAAAAAAAAGACTGTTTTCAGTAAAATCATGCGGGTCGGAGGTAAAACGGTGTGAAATCTACCATTTCTCTCCCGGAAAAAAGATAAACATCTCTTAAGACTAGCTGGCCAGTCATAAGCAGACCACTGACATAGATTGACATGTTGGATTCTATATTTTGGTATTTTTACTTGCATGCAATAATTTTATGAGTTATAATGGTCACTTATAGAATATAAGTACCATTTTGGTTAAATACTAAAGAGAATGAAATGACGATTACCCCCGATGAAATCCGTGCAATTCGAAAAGAACTAGGTCTCTCCCAAATGGAAGCTGGTGAACTCCTCGGAGGTGGCTCCCGTGCCTTCACCAAATATGAAGCAGGAACCGTGAAGCCTTCTGCCTCTGTTGTAAAGTGGTTGCGACTGCTTGAAGTGAACCCGAGTGCAATCAAGGCACTGAGGGGAGAAGTTATCTTGTCCGTAGAGAAATATATTTCCCCATTTAAGGTGACTGGTAAACATATCGCTGCGTTAAATGAACAAATTCTTCCTGAGCTTCTGCGCAGGTTGCTTAGTGCTGAGGCACAGGCTTATGGTTTGCCCAAACGTGGCATTCACGTGGCTAGCAGTATAACAACTCCCGATGGGGGTGAGGATGGACGGATTGAATGGACAGGAGGACCTTCCAAAACTGACTTTCTACCGTCCCGGCTTTGTCAGTTTCAATTGAAGGCTGGGAAAGTTTTTCGCAAAATTGCTGAACGAGAAGTTTTGACAAAAAGTGGCGAAATAAAACCTATGATCCATTCCATCCTAGAGAAAGGTGGCAACTATATAATTCTTTGTGCCCATTCCTACGTTCAAAAGCAGATCAACCATATAGAGAGTAGCATCCGTGAGGTACTTCGCGATGCAAACATAGATATTGTCGATAACCAAGTTGACTTCCGAGATGCAGACCAGATTGCATCTTGGACAAATCGTTATCCTTCCGTTGCTACTTGGGTGAAGCAGTGGACACAGCCAGGGACAATCGGTCCGTTTCGCTCATGGAGCCACTGGGCGAGCCGCAATGAGCACGATAACTCGCCATGGATCGAGGACGAGCGTCTTCATGCCTTGCGTGGGTTAATTCAAGAGAGAGCGACGCAAAAGCGCCATATTATTCGTATCCTAGGGCCCTCTGGAATCGGCAAGTCTCGTCTTGTCCTTGAAGCTCTTAGGCCCTCAGATGGAAATGAGGGATTTGGATGCTCCATCAGCGATTTAGTTCTCTATGCTGATAAATCTGAGTTTGCATCCTCCGTTATAAATGAAGTTATACAAGTATTGGCGGAAACCGGACAGCGTGTTGTTCTTGTAGTTAACCACTGTCCGCCTGACACTCACGATATTCTTGTCGGCATGGTTCTAGGTAACCAGAGTTCTCTATCACTGATCACTATTGATGACGATATATCTTCCGATATAAAGGACCAAGCAATCATGGATATAAGAGAATACGAGAGCTTCGTCCGAGTTGCCGAGGCACATTCATCTATTACAGAGGGAATAATTTCTCATGTGTGTCCTGAATTGCCGTTTGAGGACTTCCGTCGTCTTACCCTTTTTTCCAAAGGCTTTCCGAAGATTGCCCATGACATTGCACAGGCCTGGAAAAGATCTAGACCCGTAGCCCATGCCGTGGATAAGCATTTCGCTGAAACATTCATTCTTGGAAGGAAGCCTTATAACAGTGATTTGCTTCTTAAGTCGGCGAAGCTTCTTGCTGCGTTCCATTTAGTTAATATAGATGATCCAGAGGACGTTCACTTGGGTGAAATTGCCGCCCAAGGGCGTGACATTTCTGCTTCTGATCTACGTTCTTGCTTTAACGACTTTGTCGGTCGCGGAGTTGCTAAGCGGCGTGGCCAGTTTGTTGTTTTGCAGCCTACTCCTATCGCCTTGCGATTAGCTGAAACCCAGTGGCTAGAATGGAATCAGAAAGAATGGGACGAAATTCTGGGAGGAAATATCAGTTTCGACCTTAAGGTAAATGCAGCAAAGCAACTCGCTCTTCTAAATACGACTAAAGTTGCCCAGAAAGTTATTAAACGTGTTTGCTGTCCCGACGGTCCGTTTGATTCTAGAGCCGACCTGTTCAAGCCCGGTCATGCGGAGATACTGTTAAACCTGGCCCAGATTGATACTTCCATTGTAGCTTCACAGATTGAACACTCTCTTCAATATTTTCCCGACCTGCAAGTGATTCAAGGTGATGTTCGACGCCATCTGGTCTGGGCTCTAGAAAAGATTGCCTTTAATCCAGAAAGCTTTGAACAAGGCGCCCATCTTCTCTTGCGCTTGGCTTTAAATGAGAACGAAACTTGCAGCAACAATGCTACTGGTCAATTTGTAGCGCTCTTTCCGTTAATTCTAGGGAACACGGCAGCTGATGGACCCACAAGGCTTGATTTACTTGACGAGGTTTCTCAGTCCAACGATCCTATGCAGCGAGAGATAGTAGTCAAAGCGTTGATCGCTGGATTGAACACACATCATTTCTCTAGGCTTGTAGGTGCGGAAACTCATGGGTCACTCCCCTCGCTTGTCTCTTGGTGTCCAGTTACTATGGATGATGCACTTACCTATATAAAGGGTTGTGTGACCCGTCTCTGTAAATTCGCAACTGAAGACGACGTTGCAGCTTATGTTGCCCGCAGTGGACTCGGGCAAAGTCTCCGGAGTCTTGTTTTGGATGGCTTCGTTGATTTGGTAGAAGAAGCAGTCAACCATGTTAGTCTGAAATGTGATGTTTGGCCGGAAGCCCTTGAGGCTCTTGAAAATTTCTTCAGATACGATGCTTCCAAGCTTCCTTTAGAAAACACAGACCGAATCCGTTCATTGATAGACCGACTAATGCAACAGGATTTGGATGTGCGTGTGCGTTGTATTGTGACAGAAATGTCGTGGGGTTATCTTTGCAATGAAGGTGGACTAGACCAAGAACTACTCTACGGTCGTCAAGTCAATGCTGTGCATGAGTTTGCCTCCGAGCTACTGGGACGACCCGAGATACTCAAACGTTTACTACCCAAGCTGAGCACACTGCAGAAACATTCAGGGAGAGGGAGGCCAATGAAAGATGTTTTCGGGTATGCGATAGCTAACTTGGACGACTCACCTCTAGACTGGCTAGATCCAATTACGGAAGCACTTCGTGAGATTCCTGCAGACAACCGTGACTTTGATCTGCTGTCTGGATATCTTTCAGGACTATCGTCTGATTATGCTGACGCGGTTGAGGCGTTTAAGCAAAGAATTGCTGAGTCGGTAGATTTCGCTCCCGCTCTTCCACTTATTTGCCGGCGTTTAGGCATAGTTGTTTCCGATATTGAATTAGTATTGTTGCCCATTAGCAAGGGTTTATTGCCTCCATGTCAGTTGGAACAATGGGCTATGGGCGGTGAACTTGCCGAAATCCAGGCTCAAGCTGTCGCTCCACTCTTTGATTTACTGCTTGACCATAGTGTCGAGGGATATCGTGCTGTGCTTAACCTTATGTGCATGTACTACTTTAGAAACCAGGACGTTTTAGAGGATTTTCGACCACAACTCCGAAAATCTGCAGAGAATCTTATGCTATGGGACCATACACAGCTGTGGGACCATACATACCAACCTACGATTGCCGATCATCTAGTAGACTTGATGACGTGGTTTCTAAACAAGGGGCGGGATGACCCTGATGCCTGCTCTACAGCTTTAGTTTTGGCACAGGTCTTTGTCAAGCTTGAGAATCATTCCGCAGAGCACACTTTGCAGCCCCTAATTAAGCTTCTATTGAAACAATTCCCAGAAATTGTTTGGCCTATTTTTGGACAAGCCATTACTTCGGACCATTTATGTGCTTGGCGTCTAGAAAACCTATTAGGAAACCGTCTTTCCTGCTTAGAAGATCGACATAGAGCAGCCATCCTCAGTCTTCCCGAGGAGACGTTATTCGCTTGGTGCCGTGCAAATCCTGACAGTGCACCGGTGTTTGCTGCAGTCGTGCTACCGGTCCTCTCAAATTACAATTATCAAGAAAAACAAGAACCATCACTCCATCCTTGGATGAATCGATTGTTCAATGAATTTGGAGACCGGGGGGACGTATTGAATGCTGTCGAATCGAATATTCGTTCTTATGTAGTCTGGGGACCGGAAACTAGGTACTTTGCACTCCACAAAGTACCCTTGGTCTCATTGCGAGACAATCATCAGTCGTGGCGAGTACGACGTTGGGCCCGTATAACATTAAAACGTATAGATTCTTTATTAGACTTTATTGGTAATGAGGAGGACAAATTGTATGCACAGAGGGATAGCCTGCAAATATAATAAGGTTCCATTATAAAAATACAGAGTTATGTCTGTCAAAATAAGTCTGGACTCACCTGAAAAGTTTACAGATCTTTCGGCTAAAGATATGAAAAGCGGGCGACGGGATTCGAACCCGCGACCCTTGGCTTGGGAAGCCAATGCTCTGGCCAACTGAGCTACACCCGCGACAAAAAAGGAATCTATACGGATATTGAGTATAAATCAAATCCAGTGTTGCAAAAGATTTCCGTATAATAACGACCTTTTCGTATATAATGTTCCTTATGGAAAAGACTAGCCAAATCTATTGTCTTTGCTACAGTTTTGGCAGCGGGGAACTTTTAGTCATTGAAGGGTTGCCGATCATCGACAAGTTACTAGATTATACTAGAAAGAAGGATTTTGTTTCTTAGTAAAAAGGCGGAGTTGCATTTCTTAGTGACTGAAAAAGGACATCAAGTACGTGCATTCAAAAACAGTGAGACTCGGAGGCAATTCGTGATCATTAAAGACGATGAAATACGACGATGTTTGCGTCTTGGGGAAGACAGTTGCTGGGAATTCAAGCAAATAGAGTTCACTGGAAACCGCCTAACAAGTCCCCGACGCGAGGACTTGGCCGATGAAATGGTTGCCTTTGCCAACGCAAACGGTGGTATAATTCTTTGCGGTGTAACTGACCAAGGCCAGATTCAGGGAATGTTGCCAGAGCAGATGAAAGCCCTTGACCATTTGTTGGTTGAAGTGAGCACCGATGCGGTAAAACCTTCTCTGCGCATTAATGTATATCATAGAGAACTTGATGACGGAGCTTTCATTCTCGTCCAAGTGCCTAGGGGAGACGCTGTCCATGAGCGCTCTGGGCGGGCATTCATCCGTGTAGGAGCGACCAAGCGTCTCCTAGACGGCGACGAACGCCTTCGATTAGCTCAGAAACGTGCGCAAAGTCGCTACATATGGTTTGACAAGCAGGTGGTACCACAAACGGGTTTTGAGACTCTAGAAGAGCGACTATTGGAATCTTTCCTAAGCGTGGCTGGAGCGACGGACCCGCGGCGGGGACTGATGAACCTTCGGCTTTTGGCACAAGATGAAGCGGGCGTGGACCGTGCCACAGTTGCTGGTGTATTGCTCTGTACCCAGTCACCGCAGCAATGGCTACCTCAAGCTGCTGTTGTGGCGACGCATTATCGTGGAGATGATCGTGCCTCAGATCAGTTGGATTCGCAGGAAATCACCGGTCCACTTCCCACACAGATAACTGATGCGGTGAAGTTCGTAGTTCGAAACATGCGCGTTTCGGCACGCAAGATGCCGGAAAGAGAGAATTTGCCACAGTACAGTGTAGACGCGGTATTTGAAGCGGTAGTTAATGCAGTTGCACACCGTGACTACTCCATGCGTTCAAGGCGCATCAGGCTATCGATGTTCAAGAATCGCCTG
>RKRQ01000020.1 GCA_007571325.1 Candidatus Dadabacteria bacterium | reverse complement strand
GCTTATAGATGGTAAAAATATGAGACTAAATATCACTTTGATAATGAGCGTTGCTAGCTCTGTATTGGAAAGAAATACTACCTATTGGGTACAGGATTCAATTTATTCGCTTATTTTGTATATACTTTCATCCGAGCACATAGCGGATTTACAGGTAAAATCCACAAGGGGCTTATTTAAGGGAAAATGTCTGTTTTTTTCATAAAACTTGCGGATAAGAGTTCTAATGTGCTTTTACAAGCGATACTTGGTACTTACGGACACCTGATGTGGGTGAGGACAGAAGTGCCTCGCGAAATGATAGTAAAGATAATCACTACGCCGGGACTTGCTTCTGAAACTCACAGTGTGCTGGAAGCGCTGAGAAGGGAGATGGAGTTTGAATTTGTAAACCCTCTGCAGGATACTGACCTGCCGTAGGGCTAAGATTTTTATGAAAAAAAGGGAAGATCATAAGCGTAAGTGGGGGCTTGTAAGTTCCCTTACTTTTCTCAGTAGAATTATTGGATATCTGAGGGATGTTGTTGTGGCGGCGATTTTCGGAGCGGGCTTCCAGACCGACGCCTTCTATGTAGCATTCCGTATTCCCAACCTGCTTCGTCGCCTTTTTGCCGAAGGGTCCCTTGCGGCGATTTTCGTACCAGTATTCTCGGAGTACCTTGAATCGGGAGACAGGCGGGGGGCAAGAGATGCCTTACGTTCCTCGTTTACCGTGCTTTTCATCATCTTGGTTTTCGTTGTGGCTCTTGGGGTGATTTTTTCTCCTTGGCTTGTGAAGATTTTTGCCTACGGATTCAATCAGAAAACTTTTGACTTAGCGGTCTACCTTAACAGACTTGTTTTTCCCTATGTGCTTTTTATCTCTCTTACTGCCTTGGCTATGGGGGTTCTTAACTCTGTAAGACATTTTTTCGCCCCGGCTTTCTCCCCGGTTCTTTTTAACCTGTGCATAATAGCAAGTGCTTTGTTTTTCTATAAGGAACTTGAGGTGCCCGTCGTATCTCTTTGCTTCGGGGTTCTGTGTGGAGGTGTGCTACAACTGCTTCTCCACCTGTTTTATCTCCACAGGAAGAAGTTTATGTTCGGGTTCACAAAATCTCTCAATCATCCAGCGGTCAGAAAGCTCGCTCTGCTCATGTTTCCACAGCTTTTTGGAATAGCTGTCTATAATCTCAATATACTGGTAAACACCCAGTACGCGTCTTTTATGTCTTCGGGAACCGTTTCCTACCTTTACTTTGCGGAGAGGATAATAGAATTTCCCTTAGGTGTGGTAGCAGTTTCCTTGGCTACCGTTACTCTTCCGGCACTCTCAGGCTACGCGGCAAGAGAGGATTACGGAGGTTTCGGATCCGAATACCTGCGCTTGCTAAGACGTATGCTGTTTATAATAGTGCCTGCTATGGTCGGAATAATTGTTTTGCGTGTCCCCCTCTGCAACTTTCTTTACCAGCATGGCCAATTTGATTACGTGGCGGTTATAAACACCTCCCAGGCTATCTTGGGCTATGGCTTTGGGCTTTTCGCCGTTGGAGGGATCCGCGTCACCGTCCCCGCCTTTTTCGCCCTTCAGGATACAAAGACGCCGGTCAAGATAGCGTTTTTCTGCTTTCTGCTGAATGCGGTCTGTGGGTTTGTGCTGGGATTTGTTTTTTCGCTTGACCATTTTGGTTTAGCGCTTGCTAGTTCTATTTCTTCAGTGGCAAATTTTGTTCTCCTAGTCTTTCTTCTTAACAGACGGATGGGAGGTTTTCTTTCCCGGGACGTTATTTTGTTTTCGCTCAAAGTTTTTGCCCTCTCAATTGTTATGGGTTTTGCCGTATGGGGCGTGGCGGGACTCTCTTCGTGGAGTGAGACCGGTTTCTCTCTACAAAAAATGCTGTCTATGGTCGCATCTGTAGGTGCTGGAGTTATTCTTTATTTTCTTCTTGCAAGGCTGACGGGTATAAAGGAAGCGGAAATATTTTCTTTTGTAAAAAAAGGGTAAAAGAACGGGTCTTGTATATGGCGTTTTGGTTGTCTGTCTCCTGACATTTTGGTATTCTTGATAAAATTAACAGACCTATGGATGAGCTTAAAAACCTTAGTAAGAATGCTCTTGATGCACTAATAGAGAAATACGAGTATACGTCGAGAATTTTTCCCGATTCAGATTCCTTTCTGAGTCTTGCAGAGGTCTATCTTGCTCTTGGAGAGATCACAAGAGCGAGACGTATTGTTTCTGATTTTACAGAGAAAAAAGGGGATAGCAGCAGGGCGAGATTTATTCTGGCAAAGGCACATCTTATGTGCTGTAAAACCGCTGATGCTGAACAAGAACTTCAAGAAGCGCTCCGGCTTGACCCTAGAAATAAGGAAGCATCCGATCTTCTTGTAAGTACTTATAAGAAGATGGATAAAACCTCCAAGGCTTTCAGGGTTTCACTTTCTTTTTTTTCGGGTTTACCACCAGATACGGAAGTGGCGGACACCAACAATACTCAAGAACCTCCCCCCGAACCGGAAGAGAAGAGCAAGCCGGAAGCCGGGACCTTCGAAACAAACACGATGCTTAATCTTTATTTTTCCCAAGGGCTTTATGAGGACGCTCTCGGGGTAGTTGAAGTTTTATGCGAACTTGAACCCGACAATCCGGTTTACCGGGCCAAGCGCGAAAAAATAATGGCACTTCTTACCAAATAGATTTCTCGTCTGTTTTTTTTCAGCCTTTTAATTATCATTACTTGCGGTATCTGTATCATGGAAATAATTGTTATCAATGGTCCGAATCTCAACATGCTGGGCAAGAGAGAACCAGAGATTTACGGAAGTCTTACTCTCTCTGATATCGAATCTTTTCTTTCTTCACACACCGGGTCTCTTGGTGAAAATGTGCGGATTTCCTTCTTTCAGTCGAATTCGGAAGGAGAAATAGTAACAGCCATACAGGATGCCTACGGGAAGTTTGATGGAATAGTAATAAACCCGGGTGCCTATACTCATACTAGTGTTGCTATAATGGATGCCATACTCTCAACCGGAATTCCTGTCGTTGAAGTTCACATTTCCAATATATACAAAAGGGAGGACTTCAGGCAGAAATCGTTTGTCTCGGGAGTATCGGTCGGAGTAGTGTCGGGTTTTGGGGCGTACAGTTATTACCTCGGACTCGTGGGCTTGGTTGAATACCTTATGAACGAAGATGCCTCTTCATGAATTTCTGCTCAAAGGGCTTTTATGAAGCAAAGAGAATGGGTAGTAGCAAAGCCCGCCAAAAAGGGGCTTGTTGAGAAAATTTCGGCAAAGCTTGACATTCTGCCGATAACCGCAGGGCTTCTGGTAAATAGAGGGATAAGTTCCGCTGAGGATGCCGAAGCATTTCTCTCCGCATCGCTTTCGGACCTGCCTACTCCCTTTCTCATGAAAGGAATGGAAGAAGCGGTTGAGCGCCTATGCATCTGCATTTATGAAAAAGAAAAAGCCGCCATATACGGCGACTACGATGTTGACGGCGTTACGGCGACTTCTCTTCTTACTGGCTTTCTCAGGGCTCTTGGCTGTGACGTCATATACTATATTCCTGACAGGCTTAAAGAAGGCTACGGTGTAAACTCCCAAGCACTCTGTGCGCTTAAACAGAAGGGAGTGACGCTTGTGGTCTCAGTTGACTGCGGAATCACTGCGGTAGATGAGGTTGCGCAGGCGAGGGAGCTTGGGATGGATTTCATAGTTACGGATCATCATAGTTTTTACGGTCAACCACCCGAGGCCGTAGCCGTTCTTAATCCCCGTCAAAAGGGCTGCATGTATCCGGGCAAAGAGATTGCGGGTGTAGGTGTTGCGTTTAACCTAGCCCTGGGGCTCAGAAGAACGCTGAGGGAAAAGGGATTTTTCAAAACCAAAACGGAACCCAACATGGGGGATTTTCTTGATCTCGTTTCGCTCGGGACGGTTTCTGACCGAATGCCTGTGGAAAGTGTTAACAGGATCATGTTGAGAGAAGGTCTTAAAAGGATGGAAAGTCCCAAACGACTAGGTCTTCAAGCCCTTAAGAAGATAAGCGGCATACGGGAAGGAATAGAGACGTTTGATATTGGCTTTCGTCTTGGTCCCAGAATAAACGCTGCTGGCAGACTCGATTCCGCAGATAAGGCGGTTGAGCTTCTCCTATCCGAGAGTCAGGAAGATGTTTTTTCTCTTGCCAAGTTTCTTGATGAAAAAAACTCCGAACGTCGCGACATTGAAGCGAGAATACAGCAAGACGCAACTCAAATGGTTGAGTCTATGCCCGGGCACTCAGAGAGCAACTCCCTTGTTCTATCTTCTAGCAAATGGCACAAGGGAGTTTTAGGCATAGTGGCTTCTTCTTTGGCAGGATCTTACGGGAAACCCACTTTTTTGATTTCAGTTGATAAAAACGGCGTGGGTAAGGGAAGCGGAAGATCTTTTGGAGGCGTCAACATTTTTTCCGTACTCTCAGAGTGTGAAGATATTCTCATGAAGTTCGGAGGACATGCCTATGCGGCTGGGATTACTATAAGAGAGGAAAAAATTGATCTTTTCAGGGAAAGATTCTCAGAAGAACTTGCAAAAAGCGGTCAAAAACCAGAGCACAGGCTTGATATAGACTGCGAGGTCAGCTTTTCTTCCATAAATGATACCCTTGTATCGGAAGTTGAAAGTATTTCGCCTTTCGGAGCGGGAAATCCCGAACCACTTTTCCTCTTAAAGTCAATTGAAGTGGTGGATCAGAAGTTGCATAAGAACCAGCACATTTCCTTCAAAGCAAGGGGAATCAATTCTGTACTAAACTGCATCTGGTTCTATGCTTCCCGGAAACATCTTCCTCAGAAAATAGATATGGTTTTCGCTCTGCGCTTTGATATGCGAGACCGGAAGAGAGAATGCCGTCTTTTTATAAAAGACATAAGGGAGATAAGTTAATGAAACTTGCTACCTTACCCTGTAGTTATTCTATAAGTTTTAGGGAAATTCATTCTTGGGTAACCTGGTGAATGTATCTTCACACCCTGGAGAAGTTTTTCCCTCGTAAGTTTAGGTTTTTTACACAAGTATTATAATGTTAGTAGCATATACAGCATCTAGCGGAGGTATCAAATGAGAATGAAGCGACAACTGCCCAAACTTAATATTTTTTATCCGATAATTTTTATCCTGCTGTTTTTTCTGGTGACGGGGGTTTTCGTAATAGTGGAAAGTGGACACGTTGGAGTCGTACGTACCCTTGGCGCTGTACAGCCCCAAGCACTTCCAGAGGGATTTCATGTAAAAAAGCCCTTCATGGATAAAATTGAACAGATTGATATACGTCTTACCGCAGCGACTGCCAAGGCTGTTTCCGCTTCCAAGGATCTACAGACGGTAAAGACTCAGGTTACACTTCAGTATTCCATTACGGGAGATTTTGCTCCCCTTATATATCAAAAGATAGGGAAAAGAAATACGGTGTCGATAACTCTTATAGAACCTGCTATACAGGAGTCGGTAAAAGCCATTACGGCTAAATATACCGCTGAGCAGTTGGTTACCAAGAGGGCCGAGGTTAAAGTTGAGATACAGGAGGCCATAAACAAGTTCATATCAGTTACTCTGAACGAAAAGAATATTTCTACCAATGCTCTTAAAATCGCCAACGTGGCCATAACGGACTTTGATTTCTCAGAAGAGTTTAACAGAGCGATTGAACTCAAGGTAAAGGCGGAGCAGGAAGCTCTTCAGGCTAAGAACGAAAAGATAAGGAGAGTGACTCAGGCCGAAGCCGCCGCGGAAGAAAAAAAACTCGCTGCAAGCGCTCAGGCCTTCGAGATAGAAGTAGGGTCTAAAGCCAGGGCTGAGGCGATTGAGAGGGAAGCCAGGGCACTTAAGAACAACCCGCAGATAATCCAGCTTCGAATTGCGGAGAAGTGGGACGGTACTCTTCCCAAATTCTCAGGCGGCGATGCTGTACCTTTGTTAAATCTAGATTCTATTGTGAAAGAATAGTAGCATCGGTGCGTAATATATGTACCCAGTACTTCTTAACCTAGGCGATAATCTAGTTCTCTACTCGTATTCTGTATTTCTTGCTCTCGGATATCTGGTGGCTTACTTTGTAGTGTCATCTGAGACAAATCGTAGCAAAATGGACCCATCTCTTCCGTCAATTCTGCTGCTTGCGTGCTTTATCGCCGGACTCCTAGGAGCTAAGATACTTTTTCTTTACCAGAATGCCACTCTAACTGAGTTTCTTTCTAATCCAGCGCTTTATCTTGTGTCGGGATATTCCTCGGTTGGTGGGCTTGCAGGGGTTTTCTGCGCTCTGGCGATTGTTTCAAAGGCAAGAAAAACGGATTTTCAGGTTCTTCTTGATTTGCTGTGTCCAGCTCTTATCTTGGGTTACGCAATCGGAAGGATAGGGTGTTTTCTTAACGGTTGCGATTATGGAACTGTATGTTCCCTTCCTTGGGCGGTTTCGTTTTCTGAGAGAATCGTTAATGTTCATCCCACACAGCTCTATGATACGCTGTGTATGGTCCTCCTTTTTATTTTTCTCTGGAAGATCAGGACTAAAAATTATCCTGTGGGATTTATCTCGGCGGTGGGGTTTGTAATTCTTGGTGTTCAGAGGTTTTTAATCGAGTTTATAAGGGAGACTACCCCGAGTTTCATAGAAGGTCTTTCCCAGGCGCAGCTTGCAGCTTTATTGCTTGTTGCTGTTTTCGGAATAAGGCTGTTTCAACTTTCTGGCAGAGTTTTTGGAAAGCAGATGTAGGAGTAGGGTGCAGATATGCGGAGAATTCTTATAATAGGCCTGGGGCAGGTAGGGAATTTTCTCTCAAAGGAACTTTGTCACAGCCATGAGGTAGTGGCCGTGGAAAAAGATCCGGAACTTATAGACAAGGCCAAGGAGACTCAGGATATTCTAGCTATTCGGGGGAGTGGCGACGACCCCGTTGTACTGAGACAAGCGGAGATAGAGAAGGCGGATATAGTTCTTGCTGTTACAAAAGACGACAGAACCAATATTCTCGCCTCTTTTATTGCCCATGCCTCGGGAGTCAAGAAGATAGTTGCGGTAATAAAAAACGTGAAATACGCCGAATATGCTGAAGTTATCGAAAACTCTAACATATCATTTGTAAGCTCAAGCAGCATAATTTCGGAGAAGATAAGCGCGCTTATTAGCGTTCCTTTTGCGGGGAGGGTGGAGTTTTTCGCTAGTGGAAAAATAGAGCTTCTAAAACTCAGGGTAGACGAAGGAGCTCCTATAATAAACCAAAAGCTTAAAAATTTCATCAGCGGCTCCAGAAACTGGACTTTTGTCGGACTGCAAAGGGATCACACGATAACTATCCCTCGGGGAGATACGGAACTTCGCGCGGGCGATTTTATTTTCGCTCTCGGTGTCCCTTCGGCGCTTGAGAATCTTAAAAGGCTTTTTAACTTCAAGATCCAGAAGATTCATTCCGTTATCATAGTTGGTGGGGGCAGTGTTGGGTGCGAGATAGCTTCTACGCTTCATGGGAAAGGACTTTCCGTAAAACTCATTGAAAGCGATCATGAAAAAGCCAGATTAGCAGCCGAGGAGCTTATCGGTGTAATGGTTTTTGAAGGTGACGGAACCGATCTTGAGATATTGAAGGAGGCTGGAGTTGAAAAAAGTGATTATCTGCTTGCACTTACCGGTGATGATGAAAACAACGTACTCAGCGCGCTTCTTGCAAAAAATCTCGGTATTGATCGCTGCACCGTGCTTTATTCAAACCCTGATTATGTGGAAGTGCTCCAAGCTATCGGTATCGATAGAGCCATAAGTGTAAACATGGCTGTGGCAAACGGTATTCTGAAATCACTGCATCTCGGAGGAGAAGCCAATATATCGCTTCTTTACGAGGGGGCTGGCGAAATCCTTGAATTTGACGTAAGTCAAAATACAAAAATTCTCGGCACAGAACTTGCCAATTGTAAAATGCCTCAGGGTTTTGTTATAGGTGTTTGCATCAGGGACGGGAAGCCTATATTTCCCAGCGGGGATTTCGTTGCACAGGTTGGGGATCGTTTGGTGGTGTTTTCCCTGCCTGCCGCGGTAAAAAAGGTTGAAGAGATGCTGGTTTCGTGAACGCTAGGTTCTGTTTTCAGGTTACGGGAAAGTTCGTGATGTATCTGGGGCTTTTTATGCTCTTGCCGGCTGTTTGCACTCTATTCTACGGCCAGGACGATCTCATAACCTTCCTGCTTTCAGCTTCTATAACATCGCTTGCGGGTCTTGCGCTTTTCGTCATTTTCCGCACTTATGAAATCCCGACTGAAATACGAAGAAGAGAAGGTTTTTTTATCGCGGCGCTTTGCTGGATGCTTGCAAGCGTTTTTGGCGCTATTCCATATTATTTGTATGGAGTATTTGCTAGTCCGGTTGATGCACTTTTTGAATCGACCGCTGGTTTTACGACTACTGGAGCCACCGCGCTTGTATCTATTGAAGGACTTCCCAAGGGAATTCTTTTCTGGAGGAATTTTACTCAGTGGCTCGGTGGCATGGGGATAATAGTTTTGGGAATTGCAATTTTTCCGAGGCTTTTTGCCGGCGGAGCCCAGATAATGGGACTTGAGACCCCGGGACCGACGACGGAAAAATTCGCACCTAAAATTGCCGAAACCGCCAAAAAACTCTGGATTGTGTATGTTGCCTTTACAGTCGCTCTTACTGTACTGCTTATTTTTGGTGGAATGAGTTTTTTTGATGCCTTAACTCACTCGTTCAGCACCCTTTCAACAGGGGGATTTTCGTGCAGAGATTTAAGTATAGGCGCTTATGACAGCGCCTATATACAGTGGATGATCACATTTTTTATGTTTTTGGGTGGGACAAGTTTCGTACTTCATTTCTACTTTTTTACAGGAAAACCGAAGAGACTTTTAAAAAACTCTGAGTTCCGGTTTTACCTTTTCTTCACAGTGGCAGCGGCGATTTTTATCACCTTGGAACTCATGCAGACAGGAGTTTACAAAACTTTTTCTGAATCCCTGCGCTACGCGTCTTTTCAGGTAGTTTCGATTATTACTACCACTGGCTTTACCACCACGGATTTTAACGCATGGCCATCTTTTGCAAAATGGGTGATTTTCATGCTGATGTTTTTCGGTGCGTGTGCAGGGTCGACTTCAGGGTCGGTAAAGGCCCTGAGAATAATGGTGCTTTTCAAGAAAGCCCACAGGGAGATAAAAAGACTTGTTTACCCCAGTGTGGTTTCTCCCATAAGCATAGAGGGAAAGTCTATAAACGAAAAAGCGGTTTCAAGTATAACAAGTTTCTTTATTCTTTATGTTTTTCTTTTTGCCTTAATTGCTCTTATTGTTCTAATGCTTGAGGACATATCTTTAGAGTCTGCCATTTCGGCCTCAGCCGCAGCTATAACCAACGTTGGTCCCGGTTTTGACGAGGTTGGTCCTGCCAGCAACTATTCTCACCTCGGGTCTCTTACAAAAATCGTACTTTCATTGGCGATGATCATAGGAAGGCTTGAACTCTACACCATTTTAGTGCTTTTTATGCCGTCTTTTTGGAAGAGATAATTAGGATCCCGCGCTTAAAGACTTAACTATAACCTCCTCATATAACTTGAAAACCTGATTGAATATCTTGCCATAATCTGTTTGAGTTAAGGTAAATTGTAAAAAATTTATTTATTGCACTTGACATTACCCCCCCCCATGTAGAGTTTTGAAAAAATTTCGGTTTTACATTGAGGAGGGTCTTATCATGAAGAAGTACTTACTTGTGGGTTTTTTAATGTTTTTTGTTGTAGTGGGAACTGCATCATGCACCGGTGATGATGGAACTGATGGAGTGCCAGGAGAACCGGGAGCGCCAGGAGAACCGGGAGCGCCAGGACTTACTCTTTTGGGTTATGAAGCTTTTCTAGACCAAATATTTCCTGCGGATGTTAGCTATGTTGGTGCAAATGGTACTGTAACCGTTACCGTGGGGCCATTTTATCCTGTAATTAATGCCGAAGGCTATGACATAAAGGCTAATGGGCTGGTATATGATCCTACTACCGGGACTGAGACGCCTAGTCCAGTCTATGGCGAAGTATTTATGGGAGAAGACAGTAAATACACAGGAACAGTAACGGTGAAACCTGATCCTGGGGCTGGTGGGTTTGTTAGAGGAATAAGGATTAGAGCTCTAGCTGTTGTAGATGATGATAAACCAGGGGAGTCTACAGCATTAAGTGGTTCCGATGGTGGGGTTCTGCGACGGAGTATTGACAATCAAGCTCTAAAGATAACCTCTGCCATGAAATGGTGGAATGCCTTGGGTCCTGATGCGAGGGTAAAAGCTATAGGTGCTACGGCTGACGATGAAACAGCAGCGAAGAACATGTATGACGACCTTAGTGACGAAACAAGAGTTAATGTAAATAGCAAAGCTGCTGCTGTCGGTGCTAGCGAAAGCTTTGCAAGCGTGTGCAACTGGTGGGAATCCTTGGACTGCCAAAAGAAAAATATTGCAGTTGGCCACGGGAATATGGGGGATAACACGAGTCCTTACTGTGCACACTATCCTAGTTCACTTGCACAATGTGATGGTGAATCTATTTTTAGGAATCAGGGTTTGTTAGATGAAGTTAACAGGATAGGTAGTGCTATAGGTTTTCCTGTGGGAAGTTGTTCAGGGATACATGAACCAATAGGTCCTTGTAGTTAGTAAATTCTAAACAAGTAGTAGAAAAATCTTGCTACCTATTGCAAATCCTCCCTAAGTTTTTGTAATAGTAAGCTCCCTCTATCTCTTCTTTATATCAGGAGAGATAGAGGG
>RKRQ01000059.1 GCA_007571325.1 Candidatus Dadabacteria bacterium | reverse complement strand
CCTCTGGGAATAAGGATAGTAGTGGGAGATGAGGAAAATGCTTCGCCTGACGGGGGTTTTTTCGGCGCGTTGCTGCAGTATCCGGATGTCTTTGGAGAAATCGGAGATTACTCAGGATTCATAAGCAACGCTCATGGCCACGGTATAATGGTCGCGGTCGCGGCCGATCTTATGAGTCTTGTGATGCTTACTCCTCCGGGACGTTTCGGTGCCGATGCCGTTGTTGGAACTTCGCAGAGATTCGGAGTTCCCATAGGTTACGGAGGTCCTCACGCCGCGTATTTCGCCACAAGAGACGAGTTCAGAAGGCAGATTCCGGGAAGGATAATAGGAATATCCCTTGACAGGGACGAAAACCCCGCCTACAGAATGGCTCTTCAGACAAGAGAGCAGCACATAAGAAGGGAGAGGGCTACTTCCAACATATGCACCGCCCAATCCCTGCTCGCCATAATTTCCTCTATGTATGCGGTTTACCACGGTCCGCAAGGGTTGCGGCGCATATCCAAGAGAATAAACACTCTTGCAAAAATGCTTGACCTGAGTTTTAGGGAGATGGGAGTGGCTCAGCTAAACGAGGCCTTTTTCGATACGCTCCATGTAGATCTTTCAGCCCACGGGGAAAGGGCTTGCGATACGCTTCGCTCAAATGCCTTAAAGAAAAGGATCAACTTCAGATATCTTTCGGACCAGAAAGTCTGCATATCCCTTGACGAAACCGTTACCGAAGAGGATGTTTCGGATATACTGTCTGTTTTTTCAGATTCCCTGGGACTCGGTGGAAATATGTCAGTCAAAGCAAGCGACGTTTCCTCCTTTCAGTCGGTGCCCGATGACCTTCTCAGAAAGGGAGATTTTCTTTTCCAGCCGGTGTTTGGACGCTACCACTCGGAAACTCTGATGCTTAGGTATATAAAAAGCCTTGAGAACAGGGACCTTTCCCTGGCTCATTCCATGATTCCTCTGGGTTCCTGCACTATGAAACTGAATGGTACGACGGAGATGATTCCTATAAGCTGGGAAGAGTTCTCAAAAATCCATCCTTTTGCGCCGCTGGAACAGACAACAGGATACGCATGGGTAATCGGTGAACTCGAAAAGTATCTCTGCGAAATAACCGGGCTTTCCGCCTGCTCGCTTCAGCCCAATTCGGGAGCCCAGGGAGAGTATGCGGGGCTTATGGTCATACGCAGGTACTTTGAGGAGAAAGGAGAAAACAAAAGGTGCGTAGTGCTTATTCCTTCTTCCGCCCATGGAACTAATCCCGCAAGCGCCAGAATGGCGGGGATGGATGTCGTTGTGGTAAAGTGTCGGGAAAATGGAGACGTGGACATAGACGACCTTCGCAGATGCTGTCAGGAGAACGAAGGAAAGGTGTCTTGTCTTATGATTACCTATCCATCGACTCACGGGGTTTTTGAGCCCGGAATAAAGGAGATATGCGACATAATTCACTCAAACGGCGGGCAGGTATACATGGACGGGGCGAATCTCAACGCGCAGGTCGGTCTCTGCTTTCCCTCGCTCATCGGCGTTGACGTATGTCACATAAATCTGCACAAGACTTTCAGCATTCCCCATGGAGGAGGAGGGCCGGGAATGGGTCCTATATGCGTTGCGTCCCATTTGGCTGCGCATCTTCCGGGACACGTTCTCGTAAAAGGAGTAGGTGGTAAAAAACCTTGTGGAGCGATATCTGCGGCTCCGTGGGGAAGCTCAAGCATATTGCTCATATCCTACGGATATATAAGACTTCTTGGAAAAGGCGGACTGACCGAAGCTTCCCGGTACGCAATACTGAACGCCAATTACCTCAAAGCCCGGCTTGAGAAGCACTACGACATTCTCTACGAGGGAGAAAACGGAAGGGTCGCTCATGAATTCATACTTGACCTTCGGGAACTTGGGAAAAGCGCGGGAATAACCGTAGAGGACATAGCCAAAAGACTTATGGATTACGGATTTCACGCGCCGACGATGTCGTGGCCGGTGGCGGGAACCCTTATGGTGGAGCCTACGGAAAGTGAATCCATGGAAGAACTGGACAGGCTGTGCGATGCTATGATAAAAATACGCGAGGAAATCCAGGAGATAATTGACGGCGGGGCGGATCCTTCTGATAACGTGCTAAAAAATTCACCTCATACGGTTCTGGATCTCGTATCTTCAAATTGGGAACATCCCTATTCTCGCCAGCAGGCGTTTTTCCCGCTTCCATATCTTAAAGCTAACAAGTTCTGGCCTTCGGTATCGAGAATAGACAATGCCTACGGTGACAGAAATCTCGTATGTACGTGTCTTTCTCCCGAAGCTTATGCGACGACGGAACGGTAAATCTGGGATAATCAGATCTTTATCTCTATATAGGAATCTTTTTTGACCTTATCGAGCCATGAGGTTATAAACTCCTCAACTTTCTGCATATAGAGTTGCTGTTTTATGCGGTCTCTGTACCGGGAAACAGAAGACTCCTTATCTTCTGTTCTTTCAAGAATCTTTATTATGTGGTAGCCGCGGGACGTTTTTACCGGTCCTGCTATACCGTTTACTTCGGTTTTCTCCACAGCGTTTTCAATTTCAGCTACAAGGTCTCCTTTTACAAAATATCCAAGCAATCCGCCGCTTTGCGCGGATGATTCATCCATTGAATACTTTATGGCAAGCTGCCCGAAGGATTCCCCAGATTTTGCCAGTTGCAGAATTTCTTCGGCCTTTGAGAGAGCATTTTCTGTTTCCTGGGTGATCAGTATGTGGGCAATTTTCGTTTGACTTCCATAACTGTTGTTCTCTTCTCCGTAATGTTTTCGCTGATATTCTTCTATTTCCTTATCTGTTACGGCTATGCTTCCCTGTGTGACCGAGTCAAGAAGTCTTCTTGAGAGTATCTGATATTTCCACTGTTGATAGAAAAGTTTCTTTGATATGTTTTGTTTTTTAAGTTCTTTCTCCAAGGCTTTTTCATCAAGACCAAGAGCTTTCTGCTGGTTTTTTACTATCGCTTCTACTTCTTCGTCACTTACCGATATCTTCCTCGCGGTTGCCTGTTGATCGAGCAGAATGCGATCTACCATGGCGTCGAGTACTTCTCGGACATTGATTTCTGCCTCCGGATCTATAGTTACGTTATTTATTTCCTGGTGTAGTTCGCTAAGCGTTATTATTCTGTTGTTTACGATGGCCACTACTTTCTCCACTACCACCGCCCCTGCGATGTGCGTAGACATAAGAGTAAAGACTGTTAAAAGCGCCAGGCTTTTAAGCCACCATGGTTTTTTCATCTGAGATCTCCTTGCAAACCGTTTTTCTCCTCCGAAGCAAGCACGTCCTATACTATACCCGGGTCTGAGTCGGTTTTTCCATCTTTTCCACCTCGCTTATTAGCGTTTCATACCTACGCTCGGAAGGTAAGGGGATATTGAGCTTTTTTTCCCGGCCCCGATATTCTGTATCTATAAGACTCAGGGTTGCGGCGTTTTCTCCTATTTCAGCTTTCGTTATCAGTTTTTGCGCGAGTGCAACCCTAAGTTCCGCTATAAGAATCAGCCGTTTTAGCGGACCGGGCATGACTCCAAACCTGTCTTTGATTTCCCCTGAGATTTCTCTTAATTCCTTTCGTTCTCTGGCCGATGATATTTTTTTGTAGTAAAAGAGCCTTTCCGAACTGCTTTCGATGTAGTGTTCGGAGATATACGCATCGTCTCGCGTTTTTATTTCCGGTCTTATTTCACGGATGCGACCCTCCCCGCTTCTTTTGCTCTCTATTGTATCTCTCAGCATTTCAAGATAGAACTCAAGACCGATATCCGCTATGTGTCCTGACTGTTTTTCTCCAAAAAGGGTTCCCGCTCCCCTTATCTGAAGGTCTGCGGTGGCGAGTTTAAAGCCGCTTCCAAGGTCGGTTAGGTGCGAGAGAACTTCAAGTCTTTTTCTGGCTTCCTCAGTAAGGGAGTTCACAGAGGGTATGAGGAAATAGGAGTACGCTTTTTTGTCCGATCTTCCGACTCTGCCTTTTAGCTGATAAAGGTCTGCAAGCCCCATGATATGAGCGTTGTTCACTATTATCGTGTTGGCTTTTGGTATGTCGAGTCCAGATTCCACTATTGCCGTCGTTACAAGCAAGTTTATTTCCCCGTCGGCAAACTTTTCTATGGTTTTTGAGAGACGGGTTTCATTCATGCGTCCGTGTGTCACTCCTATTGATAGTTCCGGGAGAAGCTCCTCAAGAAAGTTCGCCTGCTCAAATATGTCTTCTATTCTGTTGTGTATGAAAAAGACTATTCCGTTTCTTTGGATTTCTTTTTCAACAGCTTCTTTTATAACTCCCGGGTTAAACTGCTGAATATACACCTCCACTGGCTGGCGTCCCTCGGGAGGGGTGTTTATTACGCTTATATCCCTTACGTCAGCCAGGGAAAGCTGAAGAGTTCTCGGGATGGGAGTTGCGGAAAGTGTCAGAACATCAACGGCGTTTTTCATCGATCTTATGGATTTTTTATGATTTACCCCGAATTTCTGTTCCTCATCTATAATGGTCAGGCCCAGATTCCTCAGTTTTATTTTCTTCCCGAGGAGCTTGTGGGTTCCAATTATTAAATCTAGGGAACCGTCTTTGAGCCTCCTGAGAATCTCCTTTTCTCTTCTGGGGGTTGTAAATCGCGACAAAGTATCGACTCTTACCGGATAGTTTGCGAATCTTGAAAGTGCGGTTCGGTAGTGCTGATTTACCAGAAGGGTAGTCGGAGCGATCAGCATGACCTGTTTTCCGTCAAGGCATGCTTTAAAAGCGGCCCGCAGGGCTACTTCGGTTTTTCCGAATCCGACGTCTCCACAGATAAGCCTGTCCATAGCTTTTTCTGATTCCATGTCGGACATTACCTCCTCTATCGCCGCCGACTGATCCGGGGTCTCGCTCCAGGGGAATTCCATCTCGAATTCATTGAACATCTGATCTCTTGGGGAAAATCGAAACCCCTTTTCGACTTTTCTCTCCGCGCATAGTTCGACAAGCTCGGTAGCGACTTCCTCTACGGCTCTTTTAACCTTGCCCACCGTTTTTTTCCAGTTTGCGCTTCCCAGTTTCTCAATCTTCGGTTCCCTTCCGTCTCCCATATACTTCTGAACCAGTCTGGATTTTTCCACCGGGACAAATATTTTGTCTCCGTCTTTGTACTCACACTCAATAAAATCACTTTGGCGACTGTTAAACGAAAGTCTTTTCAGTCCCCTGAAAATCGCTATTCCAAACTCCTTGTGAACCAAGTATTCTCCGGGCTTCAGGTGGCTAAAAGACGTAAGAAACGCAGATGGGATATCGGTTCCCCCAAACGACATGGTCCGGCTTTTTCTTTTTTCAACAAGGGTTTTTTCTGTAAAAAGTGCGATTTTGAAATCGTGAAGGACTGTGCTTTCAAATAACTCACCTATTACGTATATGATTTCTCTATCAGAGTAGTTCTCTGCTAATTTGAGGAATTTTTCCCTCTCGTCCTGCGAAGTGAAAAATATGAAAACGGCGTAACCGTCTTCAATGAATCTCTCCGCTTTCTCGATAAGGGCCTTGATTGAAGGTTTTGAAAACGATACTTCTTCAGTATTGAACTTAAGGCTGTTTTTTCCTTCGGTACGTATTTCCATCGCACCGGGGTATATGAGCCTTGATTCTCCGAGTCTTTCTGCAAGTTCCTCTGCTTTTAGATAAAGTTTTTTAAACTCCGGCAGGGATTTTTCCAGTTTTCCCAGGGAAGTTCTTCTAGCCTCGAATTTCTCCTCAAGCCTTGTCAACAGCGCATCTTCGTCAAATCCATGTGGAAGGCTTACAATCAGGTCTTCGTGCGGGTAGTCAAGTACGCATCGACGTGAGTCCCAGAAAAACGGCGTAAACCACTCGATTTCCCTGAAGTACAGGCCGTTTTCAAACGCTTCAACCAGAGGCTCCACTTCACTTGACGTAAGGCCTCTTTTATCGGCTTCGGCGAATACCTGTTCGACCAGAACGCTTTTGCTTGTCTGGCGGTAAATGGCGAATGAAGAGGGATTAATGACGACTTCTTGGATCTTTCCGATGGATTTTTGCGTCGAGGGAGAAAACTCTCTGAGTGAATTTATTCGGTCCGCAAAAAATTCCACTCTTAGAGGATTTTTTGAACCCGGGGAAAAAAGATCCACTATGGACCCGCGGATGCTCATATCCCCTCTTTTCTCGGTAAAATCCACTTCACGGTAACCGATTCCAAAGAGTCTCTGCGCAAGTTCGTCGCGGTCTACCCGCATTTCTGCCTGTACGGAGAAGCTTTCTTTTTGAAGAGCATGGGGTGGAGGCAATATCTCGCCTAGTGAAGCTGAGTCCGTGCAGAGTATCCCAGTCTTTTTCCACATGAAAAGAGAGTGGAGCCTCTCGGGTTCGGTTATCTCCTTTTTTTCGAAAAGGGAGCGGTTTTTCTCCATTCCTCTGGATAGAAGAACCGGGATTTCAGTTCCCTTAACAGAAGAAATGCTCTGTGCTGAGTGGGCGCATTGTTCTCTTTGCTCGCATACGTGCAACACCGTTTTACCGGGCGCTTCTGAGAGAAGTGCCAGGAGAAAATAAACCGAGTTTCCGTAAAGGCCGGCAAGATTCGTCGGTTTTTCAGACGGGTAAGAGAACAACTCCTCCACCATGGGGTTTTTCAGGTGAGGTGAAAGTTCAATCGTGGAGTTTTTACCGTTCACTTCTTCAGAGAAGAATAATGCTTTCTCACAGTTCGTTGAGTATGAGAGATCCCATTTCCTCTGTGCCTACTCTGGTTTTCCCTTCCTCATATATGTCAGATGTGCGACAGCCTTTGTCAAGAACCTTTGTCACTGCTTCTTCAACCTGTGCTGCTGCTCCGTCCATATCAAAAGAGTAGCGCATCATCATAGCCATTGAGAGAATTGACGCTATGGGATTAGCTATGCCTTTACCGGCTATGTCCGGAGCGCTTCCATGAACCGGCTCATAAATTGCTCCCTTGTTTCCTATGCTTGCCGAGGGCAGCATGCCGAGTGAGCCTGTGAGTTGTGCGGCTTCGTCGCTTATTATGTCGCCGAACATGTTCCCTGCCAGCATTACGTCAAAATCGGCGGGTCTTCTTATAAGCTGCATCGCCGCATTGTCCACGTACAGATGCTCAAGCGCAACGTCGGAGAACTCGCGTTTATGAATCTCGGTTACCGTGTCTCTCCAAAGCACCATTGATTCAAGGACGTTCGATTTGTCTATGGAAGTGACTTTGTTTTTTCTTTTTCTTGCGATCTCAAATGCTGTCTTCGCCACTCTTTCTATCTCGGAAGTGGTGTAATTTAAGGTGTTAAATGCCTTGTTTTCCAGATCGTTGATCCGTTCTGTTCCTCTTGGATGTCCGAAATATATTCCGCTTGTCAGTTCCCTTACAACCATTATGTCGACCCCTTCTACTACCTCTCTTTTAAGGGTAGAAGCATCGGCAAGGGCCCCATAGACTATGGCGGGCCTCAGGTTCGCATAGGTGTCGAGTTGTTTTCTTAGCTCAAGAAGACCTCGTTCGGGTTTTAGGTGGTGATCAAGATTTTCCCATTTCGGGCCTCCTACGGCCCCTAGAAGCACTGCATCGCTCTGCTTGGCTTTTTCTATGGTCTCTTTAGTAAGTGGAACTCCGTGCTCGTCTATGGCGCATCCGCCTAGAAGTTCTCTTTCAAGCGTGAACTCAACCCCGTTTTTTTCTCCAACAGCCTTGAGTATTGATACGCTGACTTCGGTTACTTCAATTCCTATTCCATCTCCGGGAATTACTAGTATTCTGGGCAATTTTTGGTTTCCTCTACGATTCTGATTTTTAGGGCATTAAACTACCTGAATGATTGTTAATTCAGAAGACATGCGGCTTTACAGCAAACGTAAGAAGTTTGGAGTTGCTACGAGCTTACGTGGTTTATAAGCTTTCCAATCCCCTCGATTTCCACTTCCACTAAATCCCCTGGGCTCATAGGGCTTATTCCGGAAGGAGTTCCGGTCGCTATTATGTCTCCGGGAAGAAGCGTCATTACCTTTGATATGAAACTTACAAGCTCTGGAACGCTGAATATCAGGTTTTTTGTGCTCGAGTTCTGTTTCAGTTCACCATTTAGAAAAGTTCTTACGTGCAGGTCTGAGGGATCAGCTTCCGTTTCTATAAAAGGTCCGATTGGAGCGAAGGTATCAAATCCCTTGCCCCGTGTGAACTGTATGTCTTTTGCCTGAAGGTCCCTTGCGGTCACATCGTTTATGCAGGTATATCCGAATACATATTCCAGGGCCTGCTCATTCTCCACCATATGGGCTCTTTTTCCTATAACGACCCCCAGTTCTCCCTCGTAATCAACCCTGTTTGACATGTGCCCGGGGTATTTTATCTCTTCCTGGTGGGCGATGACCGCCGTTGAAGGTTTCATAAACAGCATGGGGTCCTCGGGGGGAGTTCTGTTCATCTCCTTGGCATGGTCTTCGTAATTGAGTCCGACTGCTATGATTTTTGTCGGGAGACAGGGGGCAAGCGGCACTGTATTGGCGTAGTCGTATTCTATATCCGTTACCGAGTATTTTCCGAAGATGTCCCCATTTATCTCAAAAACAGATCCGTCCAGATATTTTCCGAATACCGGTTTTTTCTGTGCGTTTGTGAACCTTAGGAATTTCATTACGTTTTATTCAGTATCGTTTGTTATTTAACTTTCGCAATATAACCGGCATATCAGGTCAGATGTTCAGCGAGCAAACAAGGTTCTGCAAATCTTTCTTAAGTTCTGGAATCTTTTCCTTTCTAGCAGCTTTTTTAAGTGGTTCGTAAACAGCAATTTCATCAAAAGATGCTAAACCCAATGCTCCGGCATCTCTCACAAGAGATGAACTGTGATCAAGGCTGGATATAAGAAAATCAAAAACATCATCACGTACCCCTATAGATTCCTGACGAGATGCCCAGCGTACAATTTCTGCCAGTACTTCCGGATTGGTATTTTCATCCATTAGCTTGACTTTCAGTAAGGCTATCATATCTGGGGGTTTATAATTACACAATTGTTGAAGACTGATGGAAAACTGGCTCTCCATACCTGCTTCAAATTGCTCGTTGACTGCGTTGGTACATAGTTGAGTCAGTTGGCTATCAAGAACCGAAATTGAGGAGTCTTTATTTAGTTGAGTTGGCATTACTGTTATGTGTTCTCCGGTTCAGTAGAGAACTTTCTTAAGAAAAAGCCCCTGAGGCGGAGCTGTGAAAACGTTTTTGGTCTTCTGTCCCTTGGCGAGTATCTGACCGAACTCCTCCGGGGCAAGCTTTCCCTTTCCCGTTTCCACTAGGGTTCCTGTTATCATTCTCACCATTCTTTTCAAAAATCCGTTGGCCTCTATTTCGATCAGAATCAGACCTTCACGGGTTTTTCTTATACTAACTTGTTTTACTGTCCGTACTGTGCTTTTCACGGTTATGTCGGCTGTGGCAAAAACCGAAAAGTCATGCGTTCCCTCAAGATAGGCAGCGGATTTCTTCATTTTTTCCGAATCAAGCTTCTCCGAAACATGCCACACTTTGTTTCTCTGCAGGGCGGGGGGATATGGTTTGTTGAAAATTCTGTATTCGTATACTTTGCTTAGAGAGTTGAACTGTGCGTGAAAATAGTTGGGAACTTCTTGTGTCTTGATGATGGATATGTCCCGGGGGAGGGTGGAATTAAGCGCTTTTTTCAGGGTCTCGGGGTCCATATGCGTTTCGGTAAGAAAATTTGCTACCTGACCCATAGCGTGTACTCCCGAGTCGGTTCTTCCGGAACCCGTTATCTTCACTTTTTCTTTTGTAATCTGGTGTATGGCGTCCTCTATTGTCTTTTGTACGGTGGGAATATCCGCCTGGCATTGCCAGCCGTGGTAATCCGTACCGTCATACTCTATAACTATTTTTATATTCCTCATTTCTGTCTGGCTTGTTTGGTATTAGCTGACCGGTTCTTGTTTTTTAAGCTCTATTCTCGGGTCAAGAACTGCGTAGAGAAGGTCGACTATGAAATTCGCTATCACAAGTAAAAGAGCATATATAATCGTTATTCCGAGCACCACGGAATAGTCTCTGTTCGCCACGGCGAAAACAAAGAATCGTCCCATGCCAGGTATCGCGAATATATGCTCCACGACAAATGACCCTGTTACCAAGTAGGCGGTCAACGGGCCAAGCACTGTCACGGCAGGTATAAGCGCGTTTCTCAGTATATGCTTTGTGAATATCTTTGTTTTTCCAAGACCTTTAGCTCTGGCGGTTCTTACGAAAAGCTGCCCCGACACGTCAAGCATATTGGAGCGAACCAATCTTGATATATAGGCAAATGGAGCAAGACTTAGGGTCAATGCCGGAAGGACGATGTGTTTGGGCTCTCCCCATAAAGCGGCTGGCAGAACTCCCCACTTAACGGAAAAGAAGTATATGAGCGCCGCTCCCACGACGAAGCTTGGAACTGACACGAGGGATGTCGAGACCAGCACAGAAACAATATCATGGATGCTTCTTGGAAACAGAGACGATATCATTCCCGTTGCGGTTCCCAGGAAAAACGCAAACAGCAGTGATATGAACCCGAGTCCCATTGAGACCGGAAGTGTTTTCTTTATTATGTCGGTGACCGGCCTGTCATCGTATTTGTAGGAAGGTCCAAAATCCCCGCGAGCCAGGTTCCCCATGTAGATCAGATATTGTTTGTGCAGGGGTTTGTCCAGGTGATATTTTTTCTCGATATTCTCAAGAATGTGCGGAGGAATGCTTTTTTCCGTATCGAGAGGACCTCCGGGAAGTATTCTGAGAAGAAAGAAGGTTATGCTCGCTACGGTGAAAATAACAACGGCTCCAGTAAGTATTCTAAAGGAAATGAATTTAAGCATTACTTCGTTGGCCGGAACTCCGC
>RKRQ01000050.1 GCA_007571325.1 Candidatus Dadabacteria bacterium | reverse complement strand
TCACAAACGGAACCCAGTGCACAGTCGTAAACCCAATAACTCTGCCCCCGGAACCGCAGGCAACATACATGGTGTGCCCTTCCGGGTGTTTGCTAGCTCTTAGTATTAAATTCCGAATTGGAGACGATATCTCCTCAAGTGGAAGCGAGTTTCTTCTCTCTGACCATCCGATCTCCCTTAGTATCAGCGCCATTGCTTCGGCGTCTTCGCCGCTGGCCTTTCTTACAGTAATCTTTTCCAAGATAGGATTCGTGAAATTGTTATTTCTTTCTCTCCAGAGATCCAAGCAAATTCCCAAGACTTTCTAAAACCCCTTGGCCACACAAAGTTTCCGGAAGTTTTCGATCGATCTCAGTGCAAATTCCCTTTATGTTTTCTACAGCTTCATGACGAAGCGCTCTTTTAGAAAATGCATAGCCAGGAATAAGAGAAGGATTGTATTGTCCCGCAAAATCAACGCAGTGAGAGAGAAGCTTTTCTTGCTTGAAGCTCTCATTGAAAAAACCGAGTTTCAAAGCATCTTGCGGCTCATAAAGAAAGCCGGTCGTTATAACACGCTGAGCTATTTCAGCACCCAGTGCATAAAGCACTATCTGTGCTATGGCTGAGGGAAGGGGAAAACCTATTGTGATTTCGTTAAGACCAAACCTTGCCCCAGAATTTACACAGACCCTGTAATCGCAGCAAAGAGCCAGTATAAGCCCGCCGGCGATAGCGTGACCGTTTACCGCGGCCACAACCGGTTTTTCATAAGTAAAAACCCGAAGCAAAGCACCGCGAAACCGCTCGTACCACCGCCAGATTTCCTCTTTGTTTCCTTCAGTGAAAAGCGAAAGATGGTATTTAAGATCAAGTCCCGCAGAAAAAGCCCTCTGAGATGAGGTAAGCACCACAGGATTTTCCGCATGATCACTTTCAAGCGTCGCGAAAGCCTCATTAAGATCGTCGAAAAAACTTTCGTTTATAATATTCATTGGGTTTGAATTCATACGTACGACCGCGACGTTGTCTATCTTTTCAATTTCCCAACTCATAATCTTTTTCCAGTCCTTGTATACACAGACTAAGCCGTTTTACCGCCCAGATGACGGCTCCATGAATCCCTAAGAGAAACAGTTCTGTTAAAAACTGGCTCCTCCGGTTTTGAATCTACGGAATCAAATATAAAATATCCCTTCCTTTCAAACTGGTAGTTTGTTTCAGCAGGGGAGTTTCCAAGAGCCGGTTCTGCGGCACAGTCCGTAAGCGTCTGAAGAGAATCGGTGTTTAGAAATTCCGTAAACTCCTTTTTCTTATCAGAAACGGGATTGGGGACAGTAAAAAGCCTGTCATAAAGCCTTACGGTTACTCTTGAAGCGTTTTTCGCGCAGACCCAGTGTATAGTGCCTCTTACCTTTCTTCCATCCGGAGTGTTTCCACCCTTTGTTTCGGGATCATATTCACAGTGAACCTCATTTACTTCGCCAGTTACCGGGTCGCGTTCAAATCCCACGCATCTTACTATATATGCGTAACGAAGTCTTACCTCAGAACCCGGAGAAAGTCTGTAGAACTTTTTCGGGGGATTCTCCATAAAATCATCCTTCTCAATGAAAAGCTCTTTTGAAAAGGGCACTTTTCTTTTTCCCATGGATAGATCTTCCGGGTTGTTTACCGCGTCAAGTCCCTCTTCTCCGCCTTCTGGATAATTGACTATTGTCATTTTTAGGGGGTTAAGCACTACCATTGCCCTCTGGGCTCTTTTATTAAGATCTTCTCTTATGCTGTGCTCTAAAAGCTCCACGTCTATAACGCTGTCCTGTTTCGTTATGCCTATCTTCCGGCAGAAATCTTTTATTGACTCCGGCGTGTAGCCCCTTCTTCGCAACCCCGATATGGTGGGCATCCTCGGGTCATCCCATCCATCTACAAATCCCTCGCGAACTAGCTTCATGAGATTTCTTTTACTAAGAACCGTGTAACTGAGGTTAAGTCTTGCAAACTCAATCTGCCGGGAATGATATATACCTAGCTGCTCTATAAACCAGTCATAAAGAGGTCGGTGATCCTCAAACTCAAGAGTGCAAAGAGAGTGAGTAATACCTTCAATGGAATCACTCTGCCCATGCGCCCAGTCATACATTGGATAGATAGACCAGGAATCTGCAGTACGTGTATGAGGTTTCTTAATTATCCTGTACATAACAGGGTCGCGCATGTTCATGTTGCCGGAAGTCATGTCTATTTTGGCTCTAAGCACATACTGCCCTTCCTCAAACTCTCCTTTTCTCATCGCTTGGAAAAGTCTCAGGTTCTCCTCAATGGATTTTTGCCTAGAAGAACTCTCTTTGCCGGGTTCTGAAAGGGTGCCTCTGTATTCTCTTATTTCCTCCGCACTTAAGTCATCCACATAGGCTTTTCCTTCTGCTATAAGCTTCAGAGCGTATTCGTAGAGTTGCTCAAAATAGTCAGAAGCGTAATAGATTCTGTCTTTCCATTGAAATCCCAACCACCTTATATCGTCCTTTATGGCATTTTCATATCTGACGTCTTCCTTTGAAGGGTTGGTATCGTCAAAGCGGAGATTGCATGTTCCGCCGAATTCTTCTGCTATGCCGAAATTAAGACACACGGATTTCGCGTGGCCGATATGAAGATAGCCATTGGGTTCAGGCGGAAAACGGGTGATGGGTTCTTTAATGCCAGACTTAAGATCTTTTCTTATTCTGGCCCTTATGAAATCTTCAGACTCTGAAGGTCCGTCTTTCTCCACCTTCACTTTCATGATTATATGTTAATAACATCCACCGGGATGAAACTCTGGGTGGCGGATCTGAAGAAATCCGCTTTTTTCTTTCAAACGGTTTGCCTTGGCAGCAACGGCAAGAACCACACTATTTCCATTTTATGTTGCACCCGACGCTAGGAACCTGCTCCCAGTCAATTGTTCCGCCCGCTATAATTGAGTCGAGTGCCATTCGCATATCTTTTCCAGTAACCGGCTTGCCATTTCCAGGTCTTGAGTCGTCAAACTGCCCTCTGTAAATACATTTAAGGTTTCCGTCGTAAACAAAAAAGTCTGGGGTGCAAGCGGCATCGTAAGCCTTGGCGACTTCCTGAGTTTCATCAAACAGGTAAGGAAATGCATACCCTTTCTCTTCAGCAACTTCTTTCATTTTTTCTGGAGAATCATCAGGGTAATTCTGAATATCGTTTGAATTTATGGCTATAAAGGAAACTCCTTTAGGTATG
>RKRQ01000006.1 GCA_007571325.1 Candidatus Dadabacteria bacterium | reverse complement strand
GTAGGAGAAGAAACCCTTAACGAGTATCTTCCCTCTGATATCCAGACTAATCTCAGATTTCTTCAGGTTGGCGACATAATATCCCTTGCTCTTTGCCACGGATCGAGATCGGTCACGATTAAAGATGTTCCGCTTGATTATCTCGGAAACAGGACGGAGATAACACTCTTATCCGAAGACAGGCTTAACTATACGATTTCCCCGAATCCTTTTTCACGGGACTTCCTTTGTTTTGATTTGTCGGGCAGAAGACTTGAAAGAAAATCGTTTGGCACCGAAATGGAACTCGGAGATGCGTTTCGTCGCTCAGACAATGAGATTTTCGATTTTTCTATTTCCTCGGGAATGGAGGGACGAAATGTCGCTTGAGAATGCTTTTGACGGTACGGACCGGCCAAGTCGTAAGATAATACAGGACTGCGTTCACTGTGGGTTCTGTCTCTCGTCCTGCCCTACTTACCTGCAAACCGGTAACGAACTTGATTCTCCTAGGGGAAGAATCCATCTTATAAAGGCTGCATCTGAGGGAAGAATTCCAATGGGTTCCTCGCTTGTGAAGCATCTTGATCTTTGTCTTGGATGCCTTGCCTGTGAAACAGCATGCCCCTCGGGAGTCAAGTACGGTAGCCTGATAGAGATGTCCAGGGGACAGATTGAGAGAAGGTTCAAGAGGGGTTTTGGAGAGAAGGTTTTGAGGACTTTTATCTTCAGCGTTTTTCCCTATTCACGGAGGCTGAGACTTCTTCTTCCATTTGTATATATGATAAAAGTGCTCGGATTAAAAAAAATTTTCCCTTCAACTTTTTTGGACAGGATAAGTCTTTCAGCTTCTTCCATGTTCCACATGCTTCCCGAGGTTAACTCCATTTTCGGAGAAACACTTGCGACTTTTTACCCATCACTTGTGGAGAGGAGAAAAAGAGTCGCTCTTCTCAGTGGATGTGTTCAGGGGGTTTTTTTCCCGGAAATAAACAGAGCTACGGTAGAAGTGCTCCGCGCGAGCGGGTGTGAAGTCCTTGTTCCGCGGGATCAGGGGTGTTGCGGGGCGCTTTCCATTCATTCCGGAAGACTTGAAGAAGGAAGAAGGTTTGCACGAAGACTTGTGCGTCTTCTGGATAGCTTGGACGTGGACTCCGTAATTGTTAATTCTGCCGGATGTGGTTCGACCATGAAGGAATACGTTGAGATTTTACGCGGGGATACGGTCTATTCTGAAGTTGCGGAGCGAATTTCGGCGAAAACAATGGATGTTATGGAATTTCTTTGCGATATGGGAATCGGAGCGCAAATGCACCCGCTTGATATAAAAGTTACTTATCAGGACGCGTGCCATGTTGTCCACGGACAGGGAATACGAGCTGCTCCAAGAGAGCTTTTAGCCCGCATTCCGGAACTTGAGTTCACCGAAATGCAGCGGTCGGATCACTGCTGCGGAAGCGCCGGGATATATAACATCGTGCAACCGGAGATGTCCTCCAAGCTTCTTTCGGGAAAAATACGTGAGATAGAAAAGACCGGGGCCGACTATCTGGCCGTTGCGAACCCCGGATGTATGATACAGATCCGAAAGGGATTGCTGGGTTCGGATTCTGGAATCAAAACCGTGCATCCCGTTGAGATTATCAACTGGTCGCTGAAAGGCGGTATTAGTTAAATAAAATCTAAAATCACAAGAGGCTCTTAGCCTAGGACAGAGTCCTTACAGGCTTTTGCCACCCTAAATTTCAGAACCTTTCTCGCCGGCATACTAATTACTTCACCAGTAGCTGGATTCCTTCCCATCCTGGCACTACGGTTGCTTATAACCAATTTGCCGATTCCGGGAATGGTGAATTCCCCCTTTGCTTTTACTTCTTCGTATGCAATTGACGCCATAGCGTCAATTGCTGTTTTGGCTGTCGCCTTAGTTACTCCAGCTTTCTCTGCTAGGGCATTTGAAAGCTGAGATTTTGTTAATGGTTTTTCGTTCATTAACATCCTCCTTGAAATTCCTTGATAATTATCAGAGTATTTTGGTTTAAAGTCAATCATTTTGTCCATTTATTGCCAAACAGAAAGATTCTTGATACCTTACGAATACTAATTCCTGTTTAATTTTTTGCGTGAAAAATTGGATGAGACTTTGGTTTAAGGGAAAGAAAAAGAAAAGCCGGCTGGTTCTGCTTTTAATATTGCTCGGGTTTCTTCTACTCTTTTTTTTGCTTTATGCGCGGTTTCTTAATGAAAGGGAATCGAGTGCACGTCATGATTCTGAAAAAAGTTCCCATAAACCTGTAAAGGTTATGACGCCTGTCGCCTCTCCAGGCTTGATTTACACTGAAGTTCTGGGGAGAGTCCGTGGCAAGCAGACTGTCTTGGTCCGTGCTACTGTTTCAGGATGGGTAAAACAGATAGATTCCGGCAGGGGTCAGGAAATCGAAAAGGATGGAATCATTCTTGAGCTTTACGATTACCGTGTGGAAACGCGTCTTGACGAAGCAAAATACAATCTTGAAGCCGCCAAGGGAAATTTGGCTGAGGCTGATAGAATATACCGAAGGAATAAAGCTCTTTTTGAGAAGGGGATAGTGTCTGAAGATGAGACCGAAATATCGCGAAATCTGTTTGAGACCGCTTCGTCCAGCGTAAAAGCGCTTGAAGCTTCTTACAACAGAGCCAAGTGGAGTTACGACAATCTCAAGATTCGTTCTCCTATCAAAGGTCGGATTGTTGAAATTGTTCCGGACATCGGTCAGGAAACAAGAATCGGGGACTTGGTGGCTAAAGTCGTTAACCTGAGCGGCAGGAAGATAATAGCCGGTGTGGATGTCTCGGTTGCGAGAAACGTCAAACGTGGAGATACTCTGGATGTGTCCCTTGCGAAAAATGGAGCCATAGAAACTGTGAAGGGCGAAGTTGACGGCGTGAGTCCGGGTTCTGATAACTTGTCCGGTACCTACGACATTGAGATTGCCATATCCGACTCCTCTGTCAAATGGTGGCCCGGGGAAATAGTTTCTGTAAAAATACCGATGCAGAAACTTGAAAATGTCGTCAAAATTCCCAAAACGGCTGTTTTATCCGACGACGAAGAGACTTTGTCTTTTATACTTGTCGAGAAAAACGGAAAAGTTTCAAAGACCAAGGTGATGCCCACTTGGATTGACGATAACTCTGCCTATATAGCTTTTGATTCAATTCCTCCAGGTTCCAGAATAATAACCGAGGGAAACTACGGTCTGCTTCCTGGTCAGCA
>RKRQ01000097.1 GCA_007571325.1 Candidatus Dadabacteria bacterium | reverse complement strand
AATCAAGAGTGAACAATGGGAAGATATTTCAAATGCTGTTAAGTATTTAACGTTTAATTCCCTAGAGCAGTTCTCCTATTTTGAATCTAGGCTAAAAAAGCAAAGTTACGGGATAAGAGTCAATCCAGAAATCTCTTTTGTTGAAGATCCGAGATACAATCCCTGTCGCAAGTTTTCGAAGCTCGGTGTACCCATTGCTCAGGTTAAAAATAAAATTTCTAATGACCCCGATTCTTTAAAAAGAATAGAGGGAATTCATTTCCACACAAATTGTGAAAGTAGAGATTTTTTTCATTTAACCGAGACTTTTTCCAAGATAAAGACTGGATTTTCAGAAGAACTTAAAAGATTCAAATGGATCAACTTGGGTGGTGGCTATCTTTTTAATGAATCCGAGAATTTATCTCTTTTTTATGAACTCGTAGATGAACTCAACTATAATTACAATTTTGAAGAGATTATTATCGAACCTGGTACTTTTCTGATTAGGGACAGCGGATATTTGATTTCTTCCGTTATTGATCTTTTTCAGAGAGATGGAAAAAATATTGCTGTTTTAGATACTACCGTGAACCATCTTCCAGAAGTCTTTGAATACCAGTATAAACCCGATGTTCTTGGGGATGACTTATCCAATAAAAATGAGTATATACTAGCCGGTAGTAGCTGCTTGGCCGGGGATGTTTTTGGTCTATATCGTTTTGAAAGCGAACTGAAAGTAGATTCAAAAGTAATTTTTGAAAAGGTAGGAAGTTATTCTCTGGTTAAGGCGCACATGTTTAACGGTATTAATCTTCCTGATATCTATTGTTTTGAAGAGGATAGAGGACTAAAAAAAGTAAAAAGCTTTACGCTTGAAGAATATATGGATTATTACGGGGGATAATTCCATGCGATTTTTAGAAAGAGAAACATCTTTTCCCAAGATTCAAGGCAATAAAAATTTACTGTCATATATTGAAGAACAAACTTCTTCTCATTTGAGCGAAGAAGGTTTGTTGCCTATAAGAATTGCTGTTACTGATAGCTCAGGTTCCGATTATAAATGTGAAGTTGGTGTTTTAAGCACAGAAGATACAAGTAGCTTTGAAGAAGCGAAGCTGGTATTTCAATTCAGAAAACGAAAGTTTGAAAACACAAGAAATTTCAATGTCGTTTTTCTTGTTCCCACAGGAATTGGTTGTGAAATTGGAGGTCATGCTGGAGATGCTACCCCTGTTGCAAGACTTTTATCTTCCAACTGCGATAATTTGATCACTCATCCAAATGTTTTTAATGCATCCGATCTAAATGAAATGCCCGAAAACAGTCTTTATGTTGAAGGGAGCACCATTTGTCGCTTAATAATGGGAACTGTGGGTTTACAACCTGTAAGGTCTAATAGAATTCTTGCAGTTATAGACAAAAATGAACATAAGTTTTTTGAGAACGCAGCTGTTAATTCCATTAACGCTGCTAGAGCAGTTTTGGGAATAGAGTGTTCCGATATTGTGAAGTTATATCCCTCAATATCTATGAGATCGGAATATTCTTCTTCCGAAAGAGCTGTCGGTACCATTGATGGAATTGATAATTTATTTTCCATCTTAAGAAATTATGAAGGAAGTTATGATGCAGTCGCCATCTCATCTGTAATTAATGTTCCAAAGAATTATCATATGGACTATTTCCTTAGTCAGGGAGATATGGTTAATCCATGGGGAGGAGTGGAAGCCATGCTTACCCATGCTGTTTCCTATAAACTTAATATTCCTTCAGCCCATTCTCCGATGTTTGAATCTACTGAAATTGCTAATATGAATCCTGGAATTGTTGAAGCTAGGATGTCAGCAGAAGCCGTCTCTACCACATTTTTTCATTGCGTTCTGAAGGGACTTCACAAAAGCCCGAAAATCATTACCGATCCGGACCTGTTTTATTATGAAGATATTATTTCGGCAAAAGACATTTCCTGCTTGGTTATTCCCGATGGTTGTTTGGGGCTTCCTACTTTGGCTGCTTTAGAACAAGGAATAAAAGTTGTTGCTGTTAAGGAAAATAGAAACCTGATGAAAAACGACCTCAACGAACTTCCTTGGGATACTGGACAATTTATTCAGGTAGAGAACTATTTAGAGGCTGCTGGAGTTTTAAACTCTATTAAAAATGGAATAAATCTTTCTTCTGTAAGACGACCTTTTAAAACTTTAGACCCTTTTCAGACTTCAGATATTTCTTGTGGTCTCGACCAGCAATTACAACTTTTGAAATAGATTAATGAAGGAGAGATTCCAGCAAGGTGTCGAACCTTTAACTAGAAAAATTTATTTCCTTTAGCATGTCTTAGAGTTACTATTTAAGTTTGACGTAATCAAGATAGATTGAGTTCTCTTGTTTGTGCAATGTCGTATCTCAGATTCTTGTTTTACTAAGTGACGGTTTATTTGGATTGGATAAATGAGAAGTCTTCTTTTAGCTTTTCTTGTTTTTCTGGCGTTTACAGTTTTCTCCTATGGTAAGGAAAAGGTATATAAGACATATGTTGATATAGGGGAACTTGACCCGCCGACGGTAACTATTTCAGAAGTTCTTTCCTCTCCCGATAAATTTCACAAAAAGATATTCACTATTGAAGGACAGGTGGGTGAACTGCGTTATAAAAAGATGGCGAACGGAAGAAAATTCACACTCTTTAAATTCTTCGAAGATAATCCGGAAAAGGTAATAAACGTTTATTCCAGAGGATTTGTACAAGGAATTGAGACTAGCAGCAGAATAAGAATCTGGGGCCGTTACAGCAAGCACAAAAGATACTTCCTGATAAAACGAAAGAACATCATGAAGGCGAAAAAAATACATATTCTTCAGCAAACACCTGTGACAGTCGAAGGTTCAACTGAAGAAGAGAAGTCTTCGTAGATATTGTACAAACAAGGGGTAAGCGTTTCGCGATTCGTCCCTGTTAATATAAGACAGAAGCGAATTGTAATTAGAAAATAGTGCTTTTTGAGTCTCCGTTGTTTTTTGCTAAATGAAGCTTATTTATCACCCAAAAGAACTTGATTTTAAACATCTTTTCAGAAAATACGAACTTAGTCCAAGCGATGAGACAACCCTGTTTCTTCTTCCCGGCGTACCAGTTGTACAGGAAATAGAAGATTATTACTGTGCTGAAGGTATATGGGGAAACAACCTGCTCACATTCAATGAACTGTCGGATTTTATAAATGAAGTCTCTTTAAACCAAAAGAAGAAAAAAATATCTAAAACCCAAATCTTGTCCATAACGAGAAAAGCGGCAGAGGATGTCTCTGAAAATCTCGAGGTCTTCAGAGAATTTTCGCAGAACCGGGATTTTCTAAACGCCACAGCTTCCATTATCTCAAAACTAAAACAGAGTAAAGTTTCTGTAAAAGAGTTTGTTGAGTCCACTAGTAAAATCAAAAAGCAGAACATCCGGGAAAAAGCCTTGGATATAGGGCTTGTTTATGAAAAATATGAGATGCTTGTGCAGGAAAGACAGTTTCTTGATGACTCAGATTCTATTCGTATCGTTTCAGAAGAGTTAGATGGGCAAGGGATTGCCCGGTTTTTCCTGGAGGCAAAAAAAGTTGTAATTTTCGGGTTTTCCGATTTTACCCTTTGTGAACTCAATGTGATAAAAAATCTTTCCTCCTGTGTCTCCGAGACTTTCTTTTTCCTAAGCGATTTTGGGAACTTGGTTGAATACAGAAACTGCTTTCTGGGCAGACTTAGCGAAGCTTCCATAGTCTATGAAGAAGATTTTACGATGATGCAGAAAATTCCGGCTCCTGAAACGCATATAGAGTTCAGGAAATTTCGCGATTCTCACGATGAGGTTGAGTATGTCTCAAGAACAATTAAGAAACTGATTATAGATGAGGGATACAAGGCTTCAGATTTTAAAGTCCTCGTTAGACCTGCACAGAAACGAAGCGTTTCCATAGCCAGCATATTTGAGAAAAACGGGGTTGCAGTTGACCTCAGAAATTCTGGGACTCTGGCTGAGAGCATATATGGGCGTCTTGCGGGCGATATCCTCCGCCTTAAATCAAGCAACTTCCACAGAAAAGATCTTATAAGATTTCTTCACAATCCACTTTTTATTTGCTATTTAGAAGATCCTGAATTATCGCACCGTTGTTTTAATAAGATAAAGGAGATTTCCTCTGCGGACCCGCAATACAGAACAGTAAGTGGTATTTCAGGTTGGAAAAGAATTTTAAACCATATAATGGAACAGGACGTCCAGCTGTCTTTAGTTGCCAAAAAGATAGCTGGAGCGCTTAATTTGATATCCTCAAAGTTCGGCAGAAAAAGTTTTGCCGCCATGACTTACGATCTCAGAAAGATTTTTTCAGAACTTAAGGTATCTGAGAGTTCAGTACTTCTTATAGGGAAAAATAAAGCGACTAGGGAGTGTTTCGATGAGTTTTTCTCTTTTATAAGAGAGCTTTCTTTTTCTTATGATGAGTTTGATTTCAGAGTCCCTGATCCTGGAAAGTATTTTCTTCTGCTCAACGAGTTTATAAGCAACAGGACGGTTTCTTATAAAACTCCTTGCGATGCCAGTTCGGAAAGGGTAGGCATTATTGATTTTTACACGGCGCGCGGAATAAATCCCAAGTTTATTTTTCTCATAGGTCTTGTAAATACTTCTTTTCCTTCAGTCCTTCCCACAGACCCTGTGTTTAGGCCCAGGGAAAAGGCCAAAATAAATCAAGCGCTCAAAAAAAGAGTGTTCGATGAGGAAAGTCTTCACTATGAGAGAGAAAAACATCTTTTCTCCGTTTTGAGCGCTACTGCTTCTGAGAAAGTATTTTATTCCTGCTTTGACCGTGACCAAAGGTCAAACGAAGTGAAACACTCCGATTTTCTTGAGCAAATAGAGAATCTTGTCGAAAGTCATTCCTCGAAAGTTTGCTCTGAGGAAGAGATATTTTCAGGAGAAGATGCTCTGGCTCGCTACTTTTCTTCTTCTGGGGATGAAAAAGGGAATATTCCTGAGATCTTGAAGCTCAAGTATGGTTCGGATATTGTCGGTCATCTTTCCAGTGGTGTTTCTGCAGAAAAGAAAAGATTGGAACTGACAGGGGCTTATACTGCCTTTGAAGGAGTCCTTGACAGGATTCTTCTGAGAGCAAATACGTTTTCACCCACAGAACTTGAAACTTATGGAACATGCCCCTTTATGTATTTTTCCCAGAGAGTGCTGAAGCTTAAGTCAGTCAGCGACCCAGATGAACAAAGAGCTTCCCAGCTTGAATTAGGGTCACTAGCTCACGATATGCTAAAAGAGTTTATGGAAACGTTTTTCAGCGAGAGTTCCAGTTCCATGGAAACCAACCGGTTTGTTGAAGTCTACGAAGAGATAAGAAAGAAGTACGAAGAAAAGTCCAGTGTTTTTTCCCATCTCCCGAAAGCTATTGCGGAAACTGAGAAAAAAAGGTTTTTTGAGCATACCTTGCCGAATTTTATCTCAGACGAGATTAAAAGAATCAGAAGAGGTGAGTATCTGCCCCGTTTTTTTGAGAAAGAAGTGGAGTTCTGTACAGATGATGCAGTGATAAGAGGAAAGGTGGATAGGGTAGATATTCAAGGCAGTAACGTTGCGGTTATTGATTACAAGATTGGAAGCGTAAAAGACAGAAAATATTTCGATTTTAAAAATCTACAGCTTCCACTTTACCTCGCGGCTCTCCGCGAAGAAGGCTTTATTCCCTCATGGGGGCGCTATCTTTCAATAGGTAAGCCTGCTGATAACAATTCTTCTCCAAAGGACTGCTCTTTCGAAGAAGCTGTTTCGCTTGCCAATTGCTACGCAAGGAGCATAAAAGAAAGTTTTTTTCCTCCTTACGTGGGAGATAAGGAACAGAACCGGAAGCATATTATTTCCAAGAAGGACCGTCCATGCTCCTACTGCGATTACAGAGACCTATGTAGGGTAAAAGACGGAGTAACTAGAAAAATCAGTCGTTTCAAAGTATGAGCAATGGATAGAATCTCCGAATTCTTAAACTTAAATGAGGAACAGCTAAAGATACTATGCCCTGCAGATAAAATAGCGGTAAGGGCTGGGGCGGGTTCGGGGAAAACGAGGGCTATAATAGCCAAATACCTATATATTCTTGAAAATGCTGAGGCGGATATTCCCCAAATAGTCGCCATTACCTTTACGGAAGCTGCGGCGTTGGAACTTAAATCCAGAATAAGTTCTGAGATCGTGAGATATATCTCAACTTATGGACCTAAGGGCAATATAGCAGAAGGGTGGAATAGGAAGTTTTTTTCAGCTCCCATAGGAACGATTCATGGCCTATGTACAAAAATTCTGAAAGAAAACATGTTCGATTCAAAATTTCCATTCAGTTTCTCCGTAATTGAAGATTCTGAGCAGCAGAACTTTTACGAACAAAATGTAGGGAGATTTCTTAAGGGAATAGAAAATAATAGCGACCCACGGTTAAAAAGACTGTTTGAGATAGAGTCCTATGATCGTGCCCAGGTTACAGAGGTAATAACACTCATTTTGCAAGAAGCGGCAAACCTGCATCTCGTTCCTCCTTTCCGCCATTACAGAGGAAATACTCATCGCGGGCAACCTTCTGCAGATGAGCTTGAATCAATTGGCCAAAAACTAGACGAGTTAATTGGAGAATATGTTGCCGTTCTTACGGGTAGATCGAAAACGAAAAAGCTCACCCTCAGTAATCTTAGAGAACAAATAGATATGACTCTAGGTGTTGAGCGAAATATACGCCACTTAAAAGCCGTTTACGACCAGATAAAAAAGGAAGTGAAAACTCCTGAAGTTGAGTTGTTGAGGCAGGAACTCCTAAAACAGGTGCTTTCTGCGGCAAAACCTTATGATTCAGAGGTCAATTCTCTTTATCTTGATTTATCAGGTGAGGCTTATCATTTTCTCCTCGAGACAAAAATCTCTGAACAGAAAATAGACTATGAAGATATGATACGTTTTACGATTGAGCTTTTTAGAGAAAATTCCGAAATATTAGACTATTACAGAAGTTTTCTAAAATTTATTATAGTTGATGAATTCCAGGACACTGACTTCCTTCAGCTGGAATTAATGAAACTTCTGACGGAAGGACACCCGGCTGGCAGTCTCATCGTGGTTGGTGATCTTAACCAGTCCATTTACGGTTTTAGGGGTGCTCAACCTGAGACGTTCAGGAGCATCCTTGATAGTCAAAGTTTTACAAATATTTCCTTTGCCACTAACTATCGTTCCCAAACCGGTCTGATAGAGTTTTTAAATAACTTCTTCGCGGGGACTTTTCCTAAGGGATATTACGAGGCTATGAAACCTCCCTGTTCTGACCCCGCGCCTGATATTTCTGTGGAAATTATTGCTTGCGAAGCTGAGAATGCCGAGAGATTTACAGAAGCGGAAGCTAGGGCTGTGGCCTCAAGGATAAAAGAATTTCAGGGAGGGTCATGCGGAGATATCGCTCTTTTGTTTAGAGGCTCTTCAAACTTATTTTTATATGAGAATGCACTAACGAGAGAGGGGATAAGATTTCAGTCTCTTATGGGAAGCAATTTTTACGATTTGCCGGAAGTAAGGGATGTTCTATCCATGCTAAAATATTTTCTTGATCCCTTTGACCGCATTGCAGAGGCATCTGTATTGAGGTCTCCTTACTTCGGGGCTTCTGATGATGAGCTTTTTTCCCACTTCCAGAATAATAATCAGCACAAAAACAGTTCAAGGGCTTGTGAGTATCTGCGGTTTCTGGATGAAAAAAGAAAGGAATACATCAATGGAGATACTTTCAGGACAGTTGATTTCGCTGTGAATGGACTTGGTTATTCCTCTGCTGTTCTGGCTCTTCCTGACGCTGAAGTAAAGTGTCTCAACCTGAAAAAGTTTCTCCTTATAGTAGAAGATCTTATCTCCTGGCAAGGATATGGACTTTACCATATAGTTGAGCACTTTGATTCACTGCGTGGTTCAAGGGAAGAACAAGCATACGAGGAAGTAAACGACGACAGAACTGTAAAACTCATGACGGTACACGGAGCTAAAGGGCTTGAGTTCGACACGGTTTTTCTATGCCAGACAAACTACAAAAAACCAAACAAGACCAAGAGGGTTATGGCAGATATGAAACAAGGGTTCATAGCCAGGTATCCAGCTTTTTCTTCAGATGCGTGGCAGCATCTTAAATCGCGAGTTGAAGAAAAAGAAGCCGAAGAAGAAAAGAGGGTCCTTTATGTAGCCATGACACGGGCGAAGAAAAGGCTTTTTATATGTTTAAGTGGTAAGAGTAGTGAGAGTAAAAGCAAAAAAAAACGGATGCTCATACAGAGTGACAATACATTTGCGAAGTTTCTTGATTCAAACTTATCTTTGTCTTCCCGATGTCTTGAAATACCGCAAGGGTTTACCGACCATACCTTAGGGATATCTTTCTCAGGGCTCTGCAATGGGGAAGTTTCAAAAGAGCCTGATTCTGATTCCTCTATTTCTCATGTTAAAAGAGAAGCGCCTTTAGATCTTAAATATATAGGTCCCCTTTACGGAGAGGAAGATACATCACAACGAAATGATGTCTCTACTCTTTCTGATCTGTTCTATTTTGACCGATTAAAAGATTCGGACAGGGTGGGAAGCATAATGCACAGGTTTCTTGAAACTTGGGATTTCAGAGAGGGAACAGCTGAGAAGGAAATCGAATTTGTTCTTGGGGAATTTCTTGTTTCAAATCCGGAAATAGAGGAAAAGCTGCGGGAACTTTACTTAAATTTTCTTTCTTCAGAGCTTTTTCTTTTCATTAACACGGCTCAGGAAATCAGACGCGAACTTAAATTTGTCTTTGACTCAGGAGAAGGTTCTCCAAAAAGAGGCAGAATAGATCTTCTGACTAAAGAGGACCGAGGGATACGTCTTTTTGATTATAAGTATAAGTACAGAAATTCAATTAATGACGATGACAAAAAGAATTACGAAGAGCAAATGGACGGTTATAGTGAGGCCATAAGCTCAAGATTCAAGAAACCACTACTTTCACGCCACATAGTTGTTATACCAAATGTAGAGCTTTTCTCCATATAGAGTTCCATGAAAAAAACAGTAGTTATAATTCCTGCACTTAACGAAGAGTGTTCCATAAGGCGTGTAATAGCAGATATTCCCCGAGATGTTGTGACGGAGATAGTGGTTGTAAACAACGGTTCGACCGACTCTACCGCACGTGTTGCATCGGACTGCGGAGCTACAGTTGTAGAGGAGGAAAAGAAGGGGTACGGACAGGCATGTCTTGCGGGTATAGATTACATTAAAACTCTTTCGTATATACCTGATATTGTAGTATTTTTAGATGCGGATTATTCTGATTATCCGAAAGAGATAAAAGATATTATCTTCCCTATAACAGAAGGGGAATATGATCTTGTAATCGGGTCAAGAACCATTGGCGAGAGGCAAAAAGGAGCGCTTTTGCCTCAGGCGCTTGTGGGCAATTACGTGGCCACAAGATTGATAAAACTGTTTTACGGTGTGAATTTTACTGATCTTGGTCCTTTTAGAGCCATAAAATATAGTAGGCTTCTTGCTCTTAACATGACGGATAAAACATTTGGGTGGACAACTGAGATGCAGGTAAAAGCTGCAAAGAACGGACTTCGCTGCACCGAGGTTCCGGTAAGTTACAGAAAGAGAATAGGTATTTCAAAGATAACTGGGACAATTACGGGAAGTTTTATGGCAGGTGTTAAAATCATCTGGGTAATATTTAGACAGTTTTTTTTGTAGAACATTATTTACTATAACTCCCAACCACTTTATGTCCTAAAGGCATCGCATTTTTACTGCAAGTTTGTGAAAAAATTGGTTTCAAAGTTATTAATCCGTCCCCGGCAGGATTCGAACCTGCGGCCTCAGGATTAGGAATCCTGCGCTCTATCCAGCTGAGCTACGGGGACACAGAAGGAACATGATTCTACCCGTTGCAATTCCCGCTTCAAGGAGAAGCGGAACCGAATTTTATCCCGAAAACCTCAGACCAACGTTTTCCGGTGATAAAGAAGGTATCGGAAGAAGCTTTCCAGGCAATTCCGTTCAACGCTCCCGCCTTACCTGGAATACTTAATCTTTTCCTCAATTCCCCGAGATTTATTCTTTTTTCCACTTTGCCGCTCTTAGAGTCTACGATAACTATGTCATCTGAATGCCATATATTACAGTAGATTTTCCCCCGTATGTATTCAAGTTCATTAAGCATTGGAACTCGCGACCCGTCTTTTTTTACTCTTAGGACTTTTGTTACCTTAAAATTCTCAGTGGAGAGAAAATACAGTTTTTCTGTCCCATCGCTCATTATGAGTTGTGTTCCGTCATCAGTAAGTCCCCAGCCTTCGGTGGAATATGTAAACGATCCCTTGCGCTCCATGCTTTCCTTGTCGTATATGAAACCTCGTCTGGATTTCCAAGTGATTTGATATATGGTGTCACCTATTATGGTGAGACCTTCGCCGAAAACTTTTCTAGGAAGGTCTACCTTAGCCAGTACCTCTCCCGTGGCCGGATTTATTTTTCTAAGAGATGAATGTCCGTAAAGACCCGTACTTTCATAAAAGAAACCATCTTTGTAAACAAATCCCTGAGTAAATGCGGTAGGGTCGTGAGGAAAAGAGTTAAGTACCCTGAACGTATTCTGGAACGGGGGAAAATGGTTTCCGTTATTATCCATTTCAGAAACAGTTTCGGGCAGTTTACTCAGATTAGAAGTTCTTTTGGTGTTTATTACAGAATTTTCTGTCTCGGAATAAGTACAGGAAAAAAAGAAGCAGAAGGAAAAAATTAAAAACCTGCAAGCCAGCTTTTTCCTTTTAAGATAGGATTGCTTCATACGGTTTATTCTAAGCTATAAGCACCTCTTTTCGAACCCATAATTTTGGTTTGACATTAAATTTATTTTTGATAGAATCAAAAATAAATTTAGACAAGACAAAAAT
>RKRQ01000048.1 GCA_007571325.1 Candidatus Dadabacteria bacterium | reverse complement strand
GCAATCGGGATAGGTTGAGCAGGCCAGGAACTGTCCGTAACGTCCCTCTTTTATAACCATCGGAGCTCCGCACTTGTCGCACTCGATATCGGTGGGAATTTCGGAGTCGGTTTTCTTTCCGACCACTATCTTCCCATCCTCTCCTCTTGTGAAGTTTTTTGCATTCTTACAGTCCGGATACCCGGAGCAGGCCAGGAACTGTCCGTAACGCCCCTCTTTTATAACCATCGGAGCTCCGCACTTTTCGCACTCGATATCGGTGGGAATCTCAACTTTGCGCCGCTCCATTTCCTCCTCAGCTCTAATCACGCTTTTTGAGAACCCTTCGTAAAAACCTCGCAACAGCTCGGCCCAGTGGATTTCACCTTCCTCCACCTTGTCAAGGTCGCTCTCCATGCGAGCCGTAAATTCCTCATCCATTATCCCCGGGAACCCCTCCACAAGAAAATCGTTCACGGAAAAACCCAGAGAAGTCGGTACAAATTTTCCCTTCTGCCTGTCAGCGTATCCCCTGTCCTGTATTGTCGAAAGAATGGAAGCGTAGGTTGAAGGTCTTCCTATACCTTTTTCCTCAAGTTCCTTGACAAGCGAGCTCTCAGAATATCTGGGCGGAGGCTGAGTAAAATGCTGTTTGTGATTAAGCCTAAGGAGAGAAAGAACATCTTTTTCGGAAAGTTGAGGAAGTCTTTTATCCTCGTCTTTTCTCGAACTACTATCCTCTTTGTTGTTCTCTTCTTCTACAGCTTCCTCGTAGACAGCCGTAAAACCCGGGAACTTCATCACTCTGCCCGTGACCCTGAAAACGGCTTCTCCCGCCGTGATGTCAACCCGTGTCTGATCGTATACCGCCGGGGTCATCTGCGAGGCAATGAACCTTTTCCATATAAGGGAGTAGAGCTTATACTGGTCTCCGGTAAGAAACTTCTTCAGATCATTGGGATGTCTTGATGGGAATGTGGGTCTTATGCATTCGTGGGCATCCTGCGCCAATTTTTTCGCCTTAAAAACATTCGGATGTTTCGGTATGTAATCGCCTCCATGATTCTGGAGCACAAAACCCCTGGCTTCCGTTATGGCATTATCAGAAGCCCGAAAAGAATCGGTTCTCATATAGGTTATAAGTCCCACCGGTCCCTCGCTTCCAAGCTCAACTCCTTCGTAGAGTCCTTGGGCAACCGACATCGTCTTTTTGACAGAGAACCGGTTCTTCTTTGAAGAATCCTGCTGAAGCGTGCTTGTTATAAAGGGAGGTTGCGGTTTTCTTTTCCGCTCTTTCTTTTCGATCGCCCCTACGACAAAATCCTTTCCCTTAAGCGAAGAGACTATTTTTTCCGCCTGCTCCGCATTCTCGACTTTGGCCTTTTTTCCTTGGAAGGTGTGGAGCAAAGCGGCAAAAGCTTCGGCATCGGAATCCAGAGTTCTCTTAACAAGCGCATCAATCGTCCAATATTCGCGCGGCTTGAAGGCCTCAATCTCCCTCTCTCTCTCCACAACGAATTTAAGAGCGACGCTCTGCACCCTCCCCGCACTTGACCCCTTTTTCACCTTTTTCCAGAGAACAGGGCTAACTTTATAGCCTACTATTCTGTCAAGAATTCTTCTGGCCTGCTGAGATTCAAATCGGTCCCTATTGATTTCAAGTGGACTGCTCATTGAATTCTTAATGCCAGCTTCAGTTATTTCGTGTATAAGTATCCTTCGGGCTTTTTTCCACAGATTAAGGCGATTAGCTATATGCCACGCTATTGCCTCCCCTTCCCTGTCCGGGTCGGAAGCTAGATAGACCTTTTCCACATCCCGCGACGCTTCTTTCAGATTCTTAAGATACTTGGCCTTGCCCTTTATAACCGTGTATTGGGGCTCGAAACCGTTCTCTATATCCACCCCGAGCTTCCTGCTCGGAAGGTCCACCAGATGCCCCGAAGAGGCTTCCACGCGGAAATTCCGGCCGAGATACTTTTTTATCGTTCTCGCTTTCGATGGAGATTCAACTATTACGAGGGATTTGGCCATAAAAACAGTTTCCCGTTCCAAAATCAGCCTAAACTTACAAAAAACTGACCAGACTTGTCAATACCGAATAAAATCCGGGATGGTTCCCAGAACCGCTACGGCGAATCAAAATTCTATACTTCTCGCAAATTCCATGTTGGCATCATACCAGTTAAAAGAGTTCTCAATACCCTTCTCAATGTCAAAACCAGGGGTCCAGTCCAGAAGTCTTTTCGCCTTGTCTATGCTCGCAAGAGTAACGTTGATATCGGAAGGATGAGGAGGGTGGTACTCTACCTTCGCCTTTTTACCACTCCTGCGCTCCATTACGTCTATGATTTCATTGAGGGAAACTGAGGTCGCGCTTCCGAGGTTTATTATCTCAAAACCCAGATTTCTTATCGCTGAAACCGTACCAGCCGCAATATCATCGACATAGGTAAAGTCCCTTTTCTGCTCCCCGTCGCCAAATATCGCTATTTCCTTGCCTTCATCCATCCACCTTATGAAACGAAAAACACTCATGTCGGGTCTTCCCGCGGGACCGTAAACGGTAAAATAACGAAGTACAGAGGTGTCTATTCCGTAAAGGGAATTATATACGGAGCAGAGGCCTTCGGCGGACTTTTTTGAAGACGCGTAGGGAGAAAGCTGAGAATCGGTCTTCATATCTTCGCTGAAGGGAGTTTTGTTTTCCCCGTAAACGCTTGAAGTCGAAGCCAGTACGAACTTGCCCACTTTTTCTGAGCGACAGAATTCAAGAAGATTAAGAGTTCCCGTGACATTGGTAGAGTAATATATCCAAGGATTTTCAATGCTCTGGCGAACCCCGGCGCAGGCCGCAAGATTAATTACAGAGTCAACGGAACCGCCTACCGAAAGATTCTTTATCTTTTCGCACACGGAAAGAAGCTGCAGGTTATCGGATATATCACATCTGAAAAAAGCGAATCTCTCATGTTCGCCAAAAGCTTTCAGTCGATGGTGCTTGAGCCTCACGTCATAGGAGTCTGACATGTTATCGAGCCCGAAAACGTAATCTCCACGCTCAAGAAGAAACTCGCATACTCTGGCCCCTATAAATCCCGCGCAACCTGAAACGATTATATTCATAACGGTAAAAACTGCTCCCGGTCCACTTTCGTCACCTGCCGATTCCGAAATATGTAAAGCCCAAGGACTTCAGTTTTGCGGGGTCATAAATATTTCTTCCGTCAAATACTATCGGAGTTTTCATAAGTTCCCTCATTCTCTCGAAATTCGGCTGTCTGTACTGACTCCACTCGGTGTTAATAACAATAGCATCCGCGTCCTCGCAAGCATCATAGTAAGACTCAACGTAATCAACTCTATCTTTCAGAACAGCGCTCGCGTTTCTCATGGAAGCCGGATCATGAACCGCAACTGAACAGCCTGCCGCAAGGAGCCTGTCGATGACGTAAAGAGACGGAGCTTCCCTTATGTCGTCTGTATTGGGCTTAAACGATATTCCCCAGACAGCTATTCTCCTTCCCTGAAGATCACCAAAAAATCCCGCTATCTTATTAAAGAATCTCTCCCTCTGAGCAAAGTTCACACAGTCAACCGCCGTTATCACCATGGGCTCATACCCGACATCGCGGGCCATTTTCTCAAGGGCCTTTACGTCCTTGGGAAAACACGACCCTCCGTATCCGATTCCCGGGTACAGATAGTATCTGCCTATTCTTGAATCAGAACCCATAACCGAACGCACCTCCGATACGTTGGCGCCCAGAAGCTCACACAGATTCGCTATATCGTTCATAAAAGATATTCTTGTGGCAAGCATCGCGTTTGAAGCATACTTTGACATCTCAGAAGATCGTATGGAAACAACAATCGTTCTATCGGCAGATCTCATAAAAGGAGAATAAAGCTCCCTCAGCACCGAGCCAACTGACTCATCATCAACCCCTATGACAACTCTGTCGGGCTTGAGAAAATCCTCGACCGCCGCGCCTTCTTTAAGAAACTCCGGATTTGACGCCACACCGAATTCTTGATCTGTAAGGGATTTTATGGTGTCACGCACTTTTTCAGTAGTACCCACAGGAACAGTGCTTTTGGTCACGATCACCTTGTAGCCATCCATGCTGAGCCCTATCGAACGCGCTACACTGAGAACAGAGGTGATATCGGCTTCACCATCTTGCGCCTGAGGGGTTCCGACCGCAATGAAGATCAGAAAGGATTCCCTGACCGCCCTGGCTATGTCAGTGGTAAAGGAAAGTCTTCCCTCATCTATGTTGTTACGCACTATCTCGTCAAGGCCGGGTTCAAAAAAGGGCACCTCGGCGCGACGAAGACTCTCGATTTTCTCCGCGTCTATATCAACGCATAAAACGTTATTCCCGCTTCCGGCAAAGCAGGCCCCCGTAACAAGCCCTACGTAGCCTGTTCCTATAACGGCTATTTTCATGTGATAAATCTCCCCGGAGAAATCTGTAAGCAACGCTCACATAAGAAACTCTCAAGGACTGAGAAACAAGATAGGGTACAACAAATCCTCAAAAAATAAACAGATTATAGGAAAACCCGCGACGGACAAAGTATAGTTACCACAAAAAAACCGAGGAGGTGCATTTTGAAATCCCATACTGAATATCTATGGTTCAACACGGCCAAAAAAAGAGAGTTCATTCATATAACCCCAACCATAAGACAGATTGTGCAAAAAAGTGGCATAAAAGAAGGTTTCGTACTTGTATCCGCCATGCATATAACCGCCTCTGTCTTTGTAAATGATCTTGAACAGGGACTTTTTGAGGACATATGGGAGTGGCTTGAAGACATTTCTCCCTTCAGGGAAGATTACAAACACCACCGCACGGGAGAAGACAACGGCGATGCCCATCTGAAAAATCTTCTTATGCACCATCAAGTGATGATTCCCGTAACGCAAGGAGATCTTGATCTCGGTCCCTGGCAGGAAATCTTCTACGGTGAGTTCGACGGCAAAAGAAGAAAAAGGGTCGTAGTCAAGGCTATTGGCATATGAAAAACAGACAACACAACGAAGAGCCCAGGATATTCATAGACAACCGCGGCAGGTGGTTTCACGACGGGATAAGGATAACTCACAAATGGACGTATCTTGAAAACAACAAAAACCTTGATGTGGATAAGAACGGAAGATTCTTCGTAGAAGAATCGGGTAGCAGGGTTTATATAACGTGTGAGGACACCCCTTTTGTTGTTACCATGGTCACCAGGACAGAAGACGGCTTTTTCATAAGGCTAAACGATGAATCTCTGGAAAAACTGGATATAACAACCCTTACGATATGCAAGCAAAACATACCTCGCGTAAAGGTAAAAAAAGGCAAATTCACCGCCCGACTTTTACGCCCCGCGTACTATGAATTCATGAGGCACACGAGCAGGGATGAAAAAGGATTCTATATAGAAGTCAAAGGCGAAAAACACTATCTGCAGAGCCCGGAGAAGAATCAGTGAAAAGCTCCGCACACTCTTGCGATCAGCTCATCGGTAAAAACCCTTCCCCTGACAGTGAGTCTCAAACGACCACAATCCGTTAGAATAAAGCCGTCAGATTCCAGGTGTTTGAGGGCAGGCGCATCAGGTATGCAACCGAACCGTCTCTTTATATCTTCAATTCCCACCCCTTCACTGAGTCTAAGCCCCATAAGAAAGGCATCCTCAAGCGCAGTCGTACGCGAAAGATCATAAGAAACGGAAACAGCTCTTCGGTCTTCTGCGATTTGTTTCACATAAAGTTCGGGGTTCCTTACGTTTGACCACCTCTTTCCCCATCCACTTTCCCCGCCGGAGCGAAAGTGAGAATGGGCCCCCGCACCCACGCCCAAGTAGTCATGGCATTTCCAGTAAATAAGGTTGTGTCTGCATTCATAACCGCGACGAGCAAAATTCGATATTTCGTAATTACCATATCCTTCCCCCTCCAGAATCTCCCTAGCGCTTCGCATAAAACTGACCAGAACTGAATCATCGGGAAGAGAAAGTTTTCCTTTGCGCCGCAGCGCAGCAAATTCAGTGCCGGGCTCAATCGTAAGGCAGTAAGCGGATATATGGGTTGGCGAGAAAGTTATTGCGGTATGGATATCGTTTTCAAATTCTTCCAGAGTTTCCTCCGAGCTTCCATATATGAGGTCCAGATTGTAATTATGAAAACCGGCGTCCTGAACATCGGCAAGCGCACCGAAGCAGTCACCAGGAGTCGAAAATCTTCCGTAGAAATCAAGCTTTCTCTGGGAAAAAGACTGTATGCCGACACTTATTCTGTTTATTCCGACATTTTTAAGCGAAACGAGTTTTTCCTTGTCGGCAGTCCTCGGATTCACTTCAAGGGTTACCTCCGCCTTGGACGAGAGGGACATAACCGAGGTGATTTTTTCCATTACACGACCTATGCTCCAGGGGTTAAAAAGCGACGGAGTCCCTCCACCGAAAAAAACCGTGCTTATTTCCCTTCCCTCAACAACGCTTCTGTAGGTTTCGACTTCCTTTTCCAAAGCAAGTACATATTCATCTTCCGGAAAGTTGCCATTAGTCCCATAGGAGTTAAAATCACAATAGGGGCATTTGGTAAGGCAGTACGGAATATGGACATATATCCCAAGCGGAGTTCGGTCTTTATCAGTAGCCTCTTTCATCCATGCTCAAGCGGCACGCCGGCGGTTGCCACATGATTAGTATACCGAGGAAATTCCTTCTTTTTCTGAACTTGCTTTTAATGCTCCCACAGACCACTTGGGCGCAAGAAGTAATCCCCATCGAGCGGGCTGTAGAAATAGCGTTGCTGAACAACCCGGAACTTCGCATATCAAGTTCCGAGGTCGATATATCGGAATCAATACTAAGGCAGACGAAAGCTCCCCTTTACCCACAAGTCACAGGAAAAGTGGTAGTGCCCTTTGTTGGAAGGGAATCCGGTTTCTACGTTGACCAGATGATATGGGACTTCGGAAAGACAAGAGCCAGGGTAAAAGCAAGAGAACATTATCTTGAATCGGCCAAATACTCGTTTGAGGGGTCAAAGACGCTGCTTGTGCGTGATACCCGCATCGCCTACTACCGGGCACTTTCCGAAAAAAACCGGCTCGCGGAAGCGAAAATCGAAACTCAGCGCAAAAAATGGCTCCTCGAGAAAACAGAAGAACTCTTTTCCGTCGGAAAAGAATCTCTTCAACAGCTAGGTCAGGCGAAAATCGACTTGCAGAAGGCGAAACTCGAGCTTGTCTCAAGAGAAAATTCCTATGAACTCTCCATTCTTAAACTCAAGCACCTCATGAACGACCCTTCACTAGCGCAATTCGATATCAGCGAAGACCTTTCCTATGAGAAGGTATATGAAACCAGAGAGGATCTCATAGATTTCGCTCTCTACAAAAACACAGACATAAAGGTCCTTATGGCGGACCGGGACGGAATAAAAGCCTCAATTGCGGAGAAGAGAGGGAAATTTCTCCCATCAGTTTTTGGTAGGGCGGCATACAGATTCGAAGGAGAAGGCGCCCAGACACCCGCGTTTATAGCCGGAGTGGGAATAAAAATTCCCATCTTTGAAGGATTTTCAAGATTTGGCGAGATGGCGCAGTCAAGGGCAGAACTCACAAGGAATGAGGCGCAGTCCGAACTGCTGAAAAACAGAATAACTCTGTTGGTCGGAGAACTCTATCTTGAACTTAAGCATTTTGAGAAAAAAATTAAAATTCTGCAAGAGTCAGAATCGATATCAAGAAAAAATCTGCATCTCGCAAAAGAAAAATATGAGGCCCGAAGCGCTTCTAAAATAGAACTTGCCGAAGCGGAGTCGCTTTATGAAGAAGCGGTGGCAAACTACAAAAACTCCATATATGACTATAAAATAGTAAAGTTAAGACTTCTGAGCATCTGCGGAAAGGAGTTGCCATGAAAAACTTGCCCCAATCAAAACTTCTCTACGTTCTCACCGGAATAGTCGTTGTTACCGCCGCATACTTCATTTTTTCCGGACAAAAAGAAGACCAGATAAAGTATGTGAAGAAGAAAATACAGAGAGGAGACATAACTTCCCTGGTAAGAGCTTCTGGAACACTGAAGCCCACAAAGGAAGCGAGCATATATTCAGAGATAAACGGAACGATTAAGGAAATCCGCTCAGAAGTAAACGACGAAGTTAAAAAGGGTCAGATACTTGCCTTGATAGAGGAACCGGAAGGTCTTTCAGAAGACATAGAGTATTTTAAAGAGATACTAAAAAAAACCACAACCGATCTTGAGATTTCAACCAACTCGCACAAGGCGAATAAGAGGCTTTTTGAAAAAGAACTCATTTCCCGTGAAGAATTCAATAAATCGCTCTCCGATCAAAGTTCGTCATTGGCCGCCCAGGAAAAAGCCCGGGCCGACCTAGAAACGGCAAAAAGAAAACTGGATTCAACGCAGATCACCTCCATGCTTGACGGCGTGGTACTTGAAAAAAACATCATAATCGGTGAACAGATACACCAGAATAAATCCGCTCTGTACGTACTCGCCGAGAATCCCCGTACCCTTCACCTGATCTCAAACGTAAGCGAAGCAGACATAGGAAAGATAAAAGAGGGTCAGACCGCGCTTTTCAGAGTCGATGCCTTCCCGGGGAAGGATTTTAGTGCAGAGGTAAAACAGATAGCAAATTCCCCCAGCGTAAAAAATGACGTAGTTACCTATAACGTAACGTGCCTTGTAGAAAACACGGAACTTGAACTAAAACCCGGGATGACGGCCGAGGTCAAGATAGTCATATCAACCAAGAAAGACGTGCTTAAAATCCCCACAGCGGCACTTCGCTTCATCCCTCCAAAATCTTCAACCGTTACAACTGAGGCAGGCGAGAATGTCTGGACTTTCAGCCAAGGAAAACTTTTGCCCGTAGAAATAAGAACTGGGATAAGCGACGACTTCTACACGGAGGTCGTAGACGGCCCGCTTTCAGAAGGAGACTCCATAGTGGTTGAGTACACTACTTCCGGCGGGTCCAACAAGGGACCAGGATTTGCTCTTCCCCAGCCAAAAAGATTCTGATGACACCATCTGTAATTAAGCTTAAAAACATAGGAAAAACCTACTCGAACGGAAAGGTTCAGGTTGAAGCACTTCGGGAGATAAATCTTGAAATCGGACAAGGAGAGTTCGTCGCCATAATGGGATCATCCGGGTCGGGGAAAAGCACTCTAATGAACATTCTCGGCTGTCTTGACACTCAGAGCCGAGGGAACTACATGCTTGATGGTACGGAGATAATAGAACTTGAGACGGACAAGAAAGCAGAGATAAGAAGCGCAAAAATTGGTTTTATTTTTCAAAGCTTTAACCTGCTCCCGAGAACAACGGCGCTTGAAAACGTTGAACTGCCGCTTGTCTATTCCAACATATCAAGGAGTAAAAGAAGAAAGTCCGCCTCGACCGCGCTATCTCTCGTCGGACTTAGCCAGAGAGCAGACCACCTTCCCAACCAGCTCTCAGGTGGGCAACAGCAGAGGGTAGCGATAGCAAGAGCGGTAGTGAACGATCCTAGGATTATACTAGCAGACGAGCCGACTGGAAACTTGGATACCGCAACAAGCTACGAGATAATGAAAATATTCAGAAACCTTAATGATCAGGGGAAAACTATAGTGATGATAACGCATGAAGAGGACATAGCATCTCATTCGAAAAGAATAATAAACCTAAAAGACGGAGAAATCATTGAGGATAGACCGAATATCCCGGCTTAATTCAGTCAATTCACTACCCTTCTCCAGTATTTCTAATGAAGAGATATTCATCTCATTCTTTCACTCTTCCTTACTACTAAAAATCTCATCTTCTGTACACCCAAAACCGTCCTAAAGCAAAGCCAAACAACCTTTTTTTTGGGACCTCTTCTATAATCTTGATTTTCGGAGCAAAAAACATCAAAATAGTGCACATGTTTTACCCTGTAGATTCAAGTCCTCACTGGACTAACAAAGGAGATTATAAAATGATTGAAGCTTTAAGATCTATTAGGAAATTTTTTTGCAGGGGGGGGGTAATTGGTACGGTACAATCGCCGGATCGTCTCTTTGGTTTCACTTACGGTCTCACTCTTGCCCTTGCCCTGATCTGCCTTCTTGCAGGCTCCCCCGCTCTTGCAGACGGCGAGTGCACCCCAAACCCGCCGCCGTCCGGTGGCGGTACCATCAACTGCAGTGGTACCTTCACTAGTGGCATTGATTACGACTTGGACGACGGCGACTGGACCATCAACCTTGAGAACGATATTGACATTGATACCACGGGTTATGACGACGGCTTACGTGTAGAATACGACGGTGAAGACAGTCTCACCATCAATATGTTAGGAGGCAGTATAACAACCGAGGGCACCGGTGCCGACGCCAATGGCATTTACGTCGAACACTCCGGCTCAGAAGGAAATATAAACATTAATGTATCATCGGCGGCGGACATTGAAACCAAAGGCTTAGACGCCGATGGCATCTACGTTGAATGCTCCGGCTCAGGAAATATAGATATTGAGGTATCGGCGGACATTAAAACCGCAAAAATGCTTAGCCGTGGCATCCACGTCGACCACTCCGGCTCAGGAAATATAGATATCGACCTATTAGACGGTGTAAATATAGAAAGCAAAAAGGCTCATGCGGTCTATGCGGTCCACGACAGCACCGGTGGTGTGACTATAGCAGTTGGTGGCCAGTTAGTGTCAGGGGAAGACGCACTGGTCATCTCCAACAGTTCTACTTCGCCGGCCACAATCACACTTGAGTCCGCAACCATCCAGGCGGGCACGGATGACAAGGCAATCGTCACTGACTCAAGCAATGATTCCCTTAAAATAACGAGCGGTTTGAACCAGATAACCGGTGATATCGATTTGGGTACCGGCATGGATACCATGACCTTTCAGGTTGCCGACGGCGGAAACGCACGCTTTACACTCATGGGTGTTATCACCGGTCTTGAGAACATAAGCAAGACCGGTGCCGGTGCCGCGCTCCTGTCCGATATATCATCCTCGGGAAGCGACATGGACCTTGAGGAGGGTGATCTGTATCTAAACGGCCATCTTGATATCGGCTCCGGCGAGTTTACCATCCAAGATACTTCACGGCTGATCTTCGGGACCGATGGCGACGACCATGGTCGTATCACCGCCAGCCAT
>RKRQ01000105.1 GCA_007571325.1 Candidatus Dadabacteria bacterium | reverse complement strand
TACTTCGTTGGCCGGAACTCCGCCCGCCGTTTTAAATGCGTACTAAAATTCAAAACTCAGGAAAGATCTTTTCTTATGGCCAAGGTTTTTTTCGATGTCATTCCCTTCTCATCTTTGGCCACTATGGTAAAAAGATTCACCCCTTCTTCAATCGGTAGGGGAAAGAATAGGGGAACGTTGTTTTTATCAGGAGTAAAAAGTCTTATCTTGTCATTTTCTTTCCACACCGAGATGCTTTCTATCCGGTCAGTGTCTCTGACCGACCCTCTTATAGTTATTTTCGAGTCTTTTGTAGAGGTTGGAAAATCAGAGACCGTTATAAAAGGAGGTTCTTCGAAAGTCTGTTCAAGAAGTGAAATTTCCTGACCGGTGTTGTCTGTTGCGTTTTTCTCTAGCGTTTCGCCGGACGGATTGTTATAAACCCATCCTGCAACTGAGTTTTTTCCCTCAATATATATCCAGCGTTCCGAGGAGCCGAGCACTTTTACAATGGAGTTTTTCTTCGCCAGAGCGATTTCGGGAGCTCCCTGGAAAGCCCCTCCGAATATGGAGACTCTGTCTTTAAAAACAGCAGTCTTCTTAGCCGAAGCGGGAAAAAATGGTGTTTCTTTCGAAAAGACCGGCAAAGTTATTTTCTGGCTTTTTATTTCCCTGAAATCTTCATCCGTTATGATCAGTTCGAATCTGGCTTCATCATCTTCGCCACTTTGTCTGAAACGAAACGGTACTGTACGAATTTCCCCAGGACGGAAGTTTTCAAGCTCAACTCTTCCTTTTTCAAGAAATACGTTGTCTCCTGAGAGATTTTTTAGAGTTGCGACTGTCTTGTTCGATACTCCATCTCCGATATTTTTCAGCTTTACGTTAAGCACCACAGTTTCTTCAAGTTCTGGGCGACCGTTTCCGTTTCCTTTGCTCTTAAGTCTTCCGTTGTCCACTATTTCGTAATTATAGGAGTAGGTTGGATGTTTATCCGCCAAGGTTTTTATTAGCAGTTTTTTCTCCGCAAAGTTTTCATTTCCCGAACTTGTGAAAATGAGCTTTAGATCATCCTCTCTAGTAGGCAACCATTTTGGTACGGAAAACTTGACTTTCGCGGTTCTGCTTTGCCCTGGGAGAAGTTTTCCAAACAGAAGTTCTCCATCTCTGTAAACACCGTTATCAGATTCGGTAACGGCGCTTAATCTGTATATAGTGTTGGCACCTGAGTTTGTTACCTTTATTTCAAGAAAACTGTCTTTGCCGGCTTGAAAAACAGTCTTTGGTGGGACCATCTCAACAGATATGGCAGGATGTTTAGTTTCACCTGTCGACCAGTCTATTCCCATATATTCAATCCGGGTTTTGATTCTTTCGAGCTGCGAGTTGGAGAAATTGGCGACTATGGAACGCATTTGTTCCGGGTTATCCGCCGTAAGCAGTTTGCTTGCGAGTTCTATGTAGAAATCATTTCTTAGTTTTTCAAGTTTCTGTGCTTTTGTAAGTGATTCATGCGGCTGGATTTCTTCCTCGTCTTCTTCCTTCGGTACTAGGCTTTCGTCTACATACTTGATCGTGAGTTCAGGTGTTTGGAGTTCGACTTCTTCTGTATTTTCTCTTTTCTCGGGTAGAGGGTTGTAGACAACTTTCTCTCTGGTTACAACGGATCCCTGAAGAAAAATATCAGGGATTATGCCGCTGTCCTGTATAGAAATGTCACCAGGAGTAAGATATTTGGCTATGGTTAGCTTCAATGCGGCACCGTCTTCTAATTCAAAGACCTTCTGGACCGACCCCTTGCCAAACGATCTTTTTCCTAAAACGATTGCCCTTCCGTTGTTTTTAAGTGCTCCGGCAACTATTTCCGATGCGCTAGCGCTCCCCTGATCTACAATCACCATTACCTTTCCCTCATAATCAGATTTTTTTGCCGTAGCCCTGTAGGTTTTTGAATAATTTCTCGCTTTTGTGGTCATTATGGTTTCTGAGGAAAGGAAAACGTCTGCTACTTTTTCTGCCTCTGAGAGCAAGCCTCCCGGGTTCCCTCTCAAATCTAGAATGATCCCCCTGATTGTGTAAGGACTGTTTTTTATCTCTCTTTTAAGGTCCGAGGATGTGTTCTTCTGGAAATTTCTTATCCTCAGATAAAGAATATTGTTTTCAAGGTCAAATCCTTCAACGCTTTCTATCTTTATCGTGTCTCTCACTATCGAGAATTTCCGGGGTTTGGAAAAATTTTTCCTGGAGATAAGAAGGTTTACCTTAGTCCCTTTTTTTCCTCTGAGTTTTCCAACGGCTTCAAGAAGCGGCATGTTTATGGTCGACTCATTTTCTATCTGTACGATCTTGTCTTTGGTCTTTATGCCGGATCTGTATGCCGGGGTGTCTTCTATAGGAGATATGACGGTTAGTTGCCCGTCCCTTATTCCAACCACTATTCCAAGTCCCCCAAAGCTTCCTTCGGTGTCTATGAGAAATTCTTTATAGACATCTGGCGGGATCATTGCTGAGTGCGGGTCTAGGACCTTCAGCATGCTGTCCGATATAGAATATTCTATGTTTTTTACAGCATTCTTTTCTGCTCCCGTGTTTGACAGAACGAAAGACGCGACTTGGCCCAAAGTGCTTGTTATATCGTTTGAGGACGGAAGCTCTTTTCTTTTGAATTTTTTAGTTTTTTCCTTTACCTGAACTGTGAAGTTTCCCCCTTGGTCTCGGGGGAATTCCACCAGTACGTCGTCAAGAAAGATTTCAAGACTGGAAACAGCTTTCTCAAGCATTTTCTCATAGTCAATCTTGGTTTTATCCAGATAAAATCTGTTAACGTGCTTAAGGGCGGTTTCGGCGGTTTCTATGCTTTTGTTGTTGTATTTGCGATCGAGACTGACCGGTTCGGCTACAAGAAAAAAACATAGGGTGATAACAATTCCCAGAGTAAGGGCCAAGTACCCGTTTCTGAGAAAGTTCAGAATTTTTTTAGACAATTCAGATCACGTCTCCGGAACCTTATTATCAATTATATTGCAGATTATATCAAACTGCCTTTTCAGGAGATATAATGCGGAAAAGAAGAGGGAAAACAATCCTGTTTTTCCTGCGTGTATAGGACGAAAACAGGTGCTTCGCTTTAACTGGATATACGGAAAGTAGATTGTTTGAAGAGCAGAAAGCAACGGGCAGAGAGAATTTTACGATTCTCTCTGCCCGTCGTTGTAAATTGTTGGCTAAACAGTGTAAGCCTTAGCCAGGAACTCCACCGAGCGGGTTCCACTTTTCAGTAAGCAGAAGCATTCCCGGAATCAACAGAGTCACTATCGATTCTATTAAGAACAG
>RKRQ01000103.1 GCA_007571325.1 Candidatus Dadabacteria bacterium | reverse complement strand
CATACAAAAATCTTGACTTCTCACCCACAAAACACCCTCAATATTTTTCTCTGTGAGAAATGCGGGTTAGATATGTTGCCTAACAAAATCTCTATTGCTTTTTATATCATATACGAGGATCAAGGAAGCAGTCTTTGGATTCTTTTTATCCTTTCTTCTTCGGTTTCCTCTTCTATAGTACTAGGAGGAACATTGCTTCCTTTTATAACGGCAGGTCTTTTGCCAACCGTTGCACGCCACCTGCTAAGATTGGGAAAAGCCTTAAGATCCATCTTGACCCAATCATAACTATTTATCCAGGGCCATGTGGCTATGTCGACTATTGAATAGTCTCCCGCAATATACTCAACCTCCGAAAGCCTTTTATCCAGTACTGAGTAAATTCTTTTTGTTTCTTCTGTGTATCTTCGTATTGCATAGGGTATTTTTTCCGGGGCGTATTTTAAAAAAACATTTAACTGTCCCTGCATGGGTCCTACAGCCGACATTTGAAACATAAGCCACTGAATGCAAGTCGTTCTTCTAGCATCTTTTGGCGGTGGGAGAAAATTCCCGAACTTATCGGCAAGATATATAAGTATTGCTCCTGACTCAAAAACCGCTGCGCCGTTATCATTATCGACTATCGCAGGTATTTTCCCATTCGGATTTATCTTAAGGAACCACGGCTCTTTATGTTCAAGCTCAGATAAGTTAAGTGGATGAACTTTGTAGGATACTCCAAGTTCTTCAAGCATTATTGAAATTTTTTTGCCGTTTGGAGTAGCTGCTGTGTAGAGATCAATCATTTTTTACCTCCCGGGAACAGTCTTCCTTTTCCAAGCAATAACAGCGTAGGGTCAGAGCATTTGAGATCCGTGCGTTTTTTCAAAGCGCTTTGCGTACTCAATAATTTCTGGAAAGAACTGATTAAAATGTTCGTTTATCTCGTCGTAATTCTCAACAAGCTCCCGTTCAGATCCACAAAGAGGGTTTTTCCTCTTTACCCTCCTAGACATTCCCTCAAACACAACTCCGAGTCCGGAAATGTTTTGGTATCTCTCTATCCAGCCACCCTCTATAATGGTGCTGATCCTTTGTGCCATGGGTTCGGGGAAAATATCTACCGCTCCCAGAATTATACCATAGGTCCTGTCAAGACAGTCCCTTAGAGTCTCATGGGAATATGTGCTCCAGTTTACGGCAAGAAAGTGATCATAGAAAATATCAACAAGAACTCTGCTCCAGCGCCTGCGCTCAGGACTTATAAGCCGGGAGCACTTTCTGGTTGTTTCGTGAGAATCAGTCCAAGCGTCAATACTGCGGTGCATCAATATCCCGCGTCTTATGCCCGGAGTGTAATCGTCCTCAGTCAGTCTTCCCTTAACAAAGTCGCCCAAGAAATTTCCTATTATAGATTCCGGATTATTTCCAGCAAGACGAATATGCGCAAGATAGTTCATATATAAACATCATTGGGAACTCAGGCGTTCAAGCAGGGTGTTTATTCTTCCTACCATACTCCCGGGATTATCCATGTAACCGGCGGCCAGAAGGGCATTATCAAAAAGTTGTTCAACTATAATCCCTGCAAATTCCTTATCTTTTTTTCTCATAGAAATGAGATTTTTTATAAGCGCATGATTCCCGTTTATCTCAAAGCGTACAACGGAACGCATATCAGCGGCTGCGTTAATATTCTTCATTATCCTTTTCATTCCCTGAGTCATGGTTGAATCAGAGTTAAAAACCGCTGCGGGACTGTCAATAAGTCTGTTGCTCGCTCGCACATCTCCAACCTTATCGCCCAGCACTTCCTTCATCCATCCGCAAAGTGATTTTTCCTCTTCGGACGGGCCTTCAGCGTCTTTATCCACAACGTTTACATCAACGCTGTCTGCAGAAACAATCTTTTTTTCCTTATATTCGCCGAGAGTTGACATCACAAATTCGTCAATCGGCTCATAGACAAAAAGAACCTCAATGTCACTGGAGCGGAAAAATTCCATATGAGGTCCATTCTCAATGGCATCTCTTTGAGTACCGAACAGGTAGTAGATTTCCTCTTGGCCTTCACCCATGCCCGAGAGATACTCTTCAAAGGAGACGAGTTCCTCCTTATCCTTCTTAGAGGATTCAAATCGAAGGAGCTCTTGTAACTGCTCTTTATGTTCAAAATCCGAAGCTGTCCCCTCTTTTATAAAAAAACCGAACTTGCGGTAGAAATCACCATAGTTTTTTGGATCATCGGAAGCGCTCTGCTTAAGGAATTTTATGAACCTTTTTATAATGGTGGAATTAAGCTTCTTTACAAGGGAACTGTCCTGCATGGTCTCTCTTGAGATGTTAAGCGGAATATCCGCGCTGTCCACAACTCCCTTCAGGAACCTTGCCCACTCTGGAAGAAGTTGTTTTGGAGCCGCATCAATAAGCACTCTCCTCGAATAAAGACTCACCCCAGATTCCATTCTTCCCAATCCCAGACGTTCCATATTATCCTCAGGAACAAAAAGAAGAACATTCATGTCAATGGGGGCTTCCGAGGAGAAATGGAGCCTGTATCTGGGTTCGTCAAAAGAATTTGTCTGGAATCTGTAAAAACCGCCGTATTCCTGGTCGGTAATCTGGTTTTTGTTTCGAAGCCATATGGCTTCCGTGGTGTTTATCTGCTCACCATTTAGCTTCAGTGGGAAAGGAACAAACGCGGAGTATTTTTTTAAAATCCCGCTTATAACGTTCGGGTCGGAGTACTCCTTTGCATCTTTTTTCAAATTTACTACGATCTTGGTGCCTCTTCTGTGCCCTTTCCCTTTGGATATCTCAAACATTCCATCACCGCGGCTTTGCCATATCAAATGCTCGGAGTTTTTCCTGTAACCCCGGGTCATTACTTCAACAGAATCGGCAACCATAAAAGAACTGTAAAAACCCACGCCAAACTGTCCGATCAGGTCTTTACCTTCAGCACCACTTTTCTCTATGGTCTCAAGAAAATTCTTTGAGCCAGAACGAGCTATGGTCCCCAAATTCTCAACGAGTTCTTTTCTGCTCATCCCGATTCCGTAATCGGTAAACGTAATTGTATTGTCTTCGCTTGAAGTTGATATCTCGATTTCAAGCGGAAGTTCCCCATCATATATCTCTTTTTCGCTAAGCTGTATATATCTCAGTTTTTCAAGCGCATCAGAAGCATTTGAAACCAGTTCCCTGATGAATATCTCTTTGTCTGTATAAAGAGAGTTAACAACGATGTCCATAAGCCTTCGTACTTCGGCCTGAAACTCGTGTCTCTCCGTATTCTCCTTGGTCATCTGAGACCTCCCTTGTTCTGGT
>RKRQ01000084.1 GCA_007571325.1 Candidatus Dadabacteria bacterium | reverse complement strand
GGAGGCAATCATGCTCAAATTTATCAAAAAAGAAGACAAAAACTGGGATTATCCATTAGATATGTTTGAGGATGAAGATGAATTTGAGGATGAGTTTGATGAACTCTTTGAAGAGATGAACTACCTCTATTACGATGATGATTCAGAAGATCATCAAGAAGATGAAAAAAGAAGAGTGCTTCACTAAACTTAGCTTAAAATATCTCAGTTTTCCGTTTTCACTATGAATGCGGAAGACATGCCGCAAGTCGAACAATTTATAAGAAAAATGCCCAGGGCCGGACTCGAACCGGCACGGGATATACTCCCGAGGGATTTTAAGTCCCTTGCGTCTACCAATTCCGCCACCCGGGCATTATATTGAAGGCAACTCACAATTGGAGGCGGCGCCCGGATTCGAACCGGGGTATGACGGTTTTGCAGACCGTTGCCTTACCTCTTGGCTACGCCGCCTAGCAAAATTGGACTTTGAATTTTACCGAAAAAAAGAAGTTTTGTGAATTCCGACAAACACCGCGGTCAGGTTCTCTCATTAAGGAAAATTAACTTCTGAGCACCCTTTGACAATCGCCTTTCCAGACAAATAGACTCTATTATCAAGAAGTCTTGTATAGACAAGACCTCCTCTTTTCGATACTTGGTAACCGATAAGTTCTTCCTTACCCAACCTGTGGCTCCAGAAAGGGCAAAGGCAACAGTGAGCAGACCCCGTAACCGGGTCCTCATCTATCCCAGCACTGGGAGCAAAAAAACGTGAGACAAAATCGTAGCTGCCAGAATTTGAGATGCTTGTTATTATAAGTCCTCTTGAATCAAGTTCCCTAAGGTACTTTAACTCCGGTACAATGCTTCTTACGATTTTCTCACTTTTATAAAGAGCGATGTAATCAAAGCGATTTCTGCCCACGTAAAGGGGCGGAAAAGAAGAGATCGCTTTCAGCAGTTCCTTAGGCATTTCCACTTCCCATGGATCTTCCAATGGAAAATCCATCTCTATAAGATCCTTTTTTCTCCTTGCGGTAAGGATCCCACTTCTTGTCGAAAAAACAGCGTCTTTGTTCTCGGGTACGATTCCAAGAGCAAAAAGAATGTGAGCACTCGCCAGAGTTGCATGTCCACACAGGTCGACTTCGGTTTTGGGAGTAAACCACCTGAGTTTGAAAATTCCTTCTTCCTTGAGAACAAAAGCCGTGTCGGAGAAATTTATCTGGGAAGCAACCTTCTGCTTTACAATATCCGGTATTTCTTTTTTAAGGATGCAGACGGCGGCGGGATTCCCAGAATGCGGTCCGTCTGTAAATGCGTCGATGGTATATATCCTCATAACAAACCGGCAGAGAATTCCGATAAATTAGGTTGTCCGGAACGCCGCTTGAGGCTCAAAATAGCATCCTTTATACCAGAGAGCGTTAGGGGAAACATTTCTTCTTCATAGAAATTATTCAGAATTCCTATGGTTTCAGTCCACTTCCATTCATCCTGCGGCACGGGGTTAAGCCACACCGTAAAAGGATACTTTGCTTTTACCCTCCCAAGCCATTGCAGACCTGGCTCGTCGTTATTGTGCTCAACGCTTCCATTGGGATAGACAAGCTCCCAAGGAGACATGGAAGCGTCACCAACTATAATGCATTTATAATCGCTGTTGTATTTATTAAGCACAGAAAAAGTAGGTATTCGCTCGCTAAAACGTCTTGAATTGTCTTTCCATACAGCTTCGTATATGCAATTGTGAAAGTAGTAAAATTCAAGGTGTTTAAACTCATGCCTAGCCGCGGAAAAAAGTCTTGAACAAAGTTCAACATGATCTTCCATCGAACCCCCGACATCGAAAAACATAAGGACCTTAACGTTGTTTCTACGCGATGGAACAAATTCAAGATCAAGCAGACCTGCGTTTTTCGAAGTCCTGTCAATTGTCTTCTCAATGTCAAGCTCCTCCCCTACCCCTTCTCTAGTCAGGACCCTGAGCTTTCTGAGCGCCATCTTCATGTTTCTGACGTTTAATTCCACTGAATCGTCAAGATCACGAAACTCCCTTTTATCCCACACTTTAACAGCCCGTCTCTGTCTACTGCCGTCCTGCCCCATGCGAATCCCGGCTGGGTTGTAACCGTACGCTCCGTAAGGAGAAGTTCCCCCGGTTCCTACCCATCTGTTTCCGCCTTGGTGACGCTTTTTCTGCTTCTCTAGAATTTCTCTGAGTCTCTCCATCAGTTCTTCAAGCCCACCAATGGAACGGATCATCTTTTTATCCTCTTCTGTAAAAACATTCTCGAAGTTTTTACGCAGCCACTCAAGCGGAATCTTCATAAATTGTTCGGTATCAGCAAGTTGAGCTCCTTTGAAGTAAGCGGAAAAAAGCCTGTCGAATCTGTCCATATGCCGTTCGTCTTTTACCATTATGCAACGGCTAAGATAGTAAAAATCGGTCGTGTCATAACCGATTACGTCACGGTCGAGCGCTTCCAGGAAAGTAAGATACTCTTTTAGAGTTACCGGAAATCCATCGTTTTTAAGTAGCAGGAAAAAATCAAGAAACATGAACTTGTACTCCGGCCATTATCTTCTGAACCTTCTCCTCATCAATTCAAGCATATCGTAGTCTGCCTCATTTTTTATAAGCGCACCTGAGTAAGGTGGAAGACTCTCTTCAAGGTCCACTTCCGAAAGTTCCCCCGCAGCCACGCTATCAGCCGCAAGTAGCTTTATCCAATCTATAAGCTCGCTTGTTGAAGGCTTTTTCTTGAGACCATCTATCTCCCTTACAGAATAAAAGAGAGTAAGCGCGTTATTCATAAGCTTTCGCTCAAGATCCGGGTAATGCACCTCTACTATTTTCTCAAGGGTTTCGCGGTCGGGAAAAGCTATATAGTGAAAAAAACATCTTCTCAAGAAAGCATCTGGGAGTTCTTTTTCATTATTGGAAGTAATTATTACTATTACCCTTTTAGCCGCCTTTACAGTTTTATTCATCTCATAGCAGTAAAACTCCATCTTGTCGAGTTCAAGAAGAAGGTCGTTTGGAAACTCTATGTCAGCCTTGTCTATCTCGTCGATCAGAAGCACTATCTGCTCGGGACTCTCAAAAGCCTCCCAGAGCTTACCCTTCTTTATGTAGTTTGAGATATCGTTTACCCTCCGGTCTCCAAGTTGGGAGTCACGAAGCCTAGCGACAGCGTCGTATTCATAGAGACCCTGCTGTGCTGTGGTGGTGGATTTTATATGCCAAGTTATAAGATCTTTTCCAAGTGCCTTCGCAACCTCAAATGCAAGCATTGTCTTGCCCGTACCCGGTTCGCCTTTTACAAGAAGCGGACGCTCAAGCGTTATCGCCGCATTCACGGCTAC
>RKRQ01000081.1 GCA_007571325.1 Candidatus Dadabacteria bacterium | reverse complement strand
TTCCTGTTCTTTTTTGGCCTGATCATGTTCCTCGAGACTGGGAGAAAGATGAGGAAAAAACTAAAAAGAGTGACAGTCTGATTACGGCAGGCGGTAAATGGGGGACAGCTTCTACTTGATACCACATACAATGTAGATAGCAAAACCGACAACTTACCTAAGAATTAGATACGTATCCTAATTTGGCGTTTGAAAACGCTGGGAATGGTTGGTAACCCTCGGTCGAGTAATCAGTTATTTATATATAATTTTACGCTAGGTTTAAGTTTTTAGAAAGGTACTGGGTAATTGCTTTTCGAAGGTTTTTTACCAACCTTCAGAATGGAATAGTTCTAAGGCTATCATATATCCAGATTGCTTACTCTCAAAGCATTTAATTCAATAAACTCTTTTCTGGGTTCAACTTCATCGCCCATGAGTTTTGAGAATATCTCATCGGCTTCAACCGCATCTTCAACCTGTACCTGTTTTAGTACCCTGTTCTCAGGGTTCATGGTAGTTGACCAAAGCTGCTCAGGATTCATCTCTCCAAGACCTTTATATCTCTGTATAAACTGACCTTTTTTTCCTCTATCCAGAATAAATTCAACGAATTTCTCAAGGCTTTGGATTTTTCTTTCCTCTCCATTATCAACTATATGGCAAGCAGAGTCCCAAAGCGGGCTAAGGGATTCCGCAAGTTTCCTGAGTTCCCTGAAATCTGGAGAAGCAAGAAAATTAAAATCAATAACACAGGAACCTATTCTTCCATTTTCCCTAAAATCGTATTCAATGCTGTTTGAATTATGTTCTGTGTCATCCCCTAGTTTCCAGTCAAGATCAACTATATCGGAAAAGCTTCCCACAATCCATTTTTTTATTTCGATGAGGTGAGTGTCCAAAGAGGTTTCATTACCATGCTTGAGATCGGTTTTACCAAAACTGGTCCTTCTGGCAAAACCGTCAACTATATTTTTGTTCCGTCCCCATCTGCTCATGCGGTCAAGAAGTTTTCCATACCTTATGGCTTTCTTGACAAGATCTAAAAGTCTTGTTCCCCTGATTTGTTTTGCGTACCCGTTTGTACCACCGTAAGCGATTTCAATATCTTCGGCACCCAGTGTGACTAGAAACTCCTCGTATTCATAGTCATCTTTGAGATAAGTTTCTTTTCTTCCCTTCCTCACTAGATAAAGAGGAGGCTGAGCAATGTATAGATAGCCTCTTTCTATTACTTGATTGAAGTGGCGAAAAAATAGCGTCAGAAGAAGCGTTCTTATGTGCGATCCGTCAACATCCGCATCGGTCATCAGTATTATCTTGTGGTATCGTATCTTCGATATGTCAAATTCACCCTCGCCGTCTCCTATTCCGGTGCCTAGAACAGTTATGGTGGAGCGTATCTCCTCGTTGGCAAGCATCTTATCAAACCTAGCTTTTTCAACATTCAGGATTTTTCCCTTAAGAGGCAAAATAGCTTGATTATGCCTGTCTCTTGCCTGTTTTGCTGACCCGCCTGCAGATTCTCCTTCGACTATGTAGAGTTCACTTTTTTCGGGGTCGCGTTCCTGGCAATCAGCCAGCTTCCCTGGAAGCGTTCCGGATTCAAGCGCGCTTTTTCTCCTTGTAAGTTCCTTTGCTTTTCTCGCTGCATTCCTGGCTCTAGCGGCTTCTATTGTTTTCTCCACGATCCGTCTTGCCACGGTGGGGTTTTCTTCAAAAAACGCACGCAGTTTTTCATTCAGCAAGGACTCGACAATGCCTCTTACAAAAGTGTTTCCGAGTTTGGTTTTGGTTTGACCTTCAAACTTCGGATCCGGAATCTTCACGCTCACAACAGCAACAAGGCCCTCTCTCACGTCCTCTCCCGCAATGGGCATCTTGAGGTTTTTGAGGAGGTTCTTCTCCTCGGCATATTTATTTATGGTTCTTGTAAGAGAGGTACGGAAGCCCGACAGGTGGGTTCCCCCCTCTACATTGTTTATGTTGTTTGCGTAGCAGAATATGGTTTCCCTGTATGTGTCGTTATACTGCAAAGCAACTTCAACGAAAGTTGAGTCTTTCTCTCCAGTGACATAAATCACCTCGGAGTGGAGTGCCTTTTTGTTCTGGTTAAGTTCTTTTACAAAAGCGATGATTCCTCCTTCGTAGAAAAACTCCTGGAACCTCTCCGTTCTCTCATCGTTAAGGGTAATCCGAAGCCCTTTGTTAAGAAAAGCAAGTTCCCTTATCCTGTGAGCGAGTATGTCGTAATTAAATTCGTTAACCTCAAATATTCCGGAATCGGGCTTGAAATGAATCTTTGTTCCACTTTTTGTCGTTTTACCAGTGTTCTTAAGGTCTTTTACTGCCTCTCCTTTTTCATATTCCTGATACCAAACATCCCCTTCCCTTCTAATTTCTATAGAAAGATTTTCAGAGAGCGCATTTACCACAGTGACGCCTACGCCATGTAATCCACCTGAGACTCTGTATACCTTGCCGTCGAACTTTCCCCCAGCGTGAAGCATGGTCATAACGACCTCAACAGCCGGTTTTCCCGTCTCCTCATGTATGTCAACCGGAATTCCCCTTCCATCATCTTCAACCGTGATGCTTTCATCCACATGTACGGTAACAGAAATATTGTTGCAGAAACCCGCTAGAGATTCGTCCACGCTGTTATCGAGAACCTCAAAGACAAGATGGTGAAATCCTCGGGAATTGGTATCCCCTATGTACATATCCGGGCGTTTTCTTACAGCTTCAAGTCCTGGTAGAACTTTTATCTGTTCGGCGGTGTAATCATCACCAGAGCCATTATCATGCTGTAATTCACCCATTATTTCGGATTCTTGAGACTCGCTCAAAACAAGTACCTCCCGGTTAGAGATAATGTATCTTTATATTAACTGAGAATGAAGAAAAAGTCTGTAATATCGGGTAGTTCAAGCAAAAATCAGAATTTGCCAGAAGATAGCTGAATCATAGCAAAGCATTTGCGCAAAACCTTGTTTCTACACCTAGGAAATCTTCGGATGTGTGATACCAGTCTGTTTCTGGTATTTTCCCTTCTTGTCCGCATAGGAGGTTTCGCATTCTTCATCTCCTTCAAAGAAAAGCACCTGAGCTATACCTTCGTCTGAATATATCTTTGCGGGAATAGGAGTTGTATTTGAGATTTCAAGTGTAACATATCCCTCCCATTCGGGTTCAAACGGGGTAACGTTAACAATTATGCCGCACCTTGCATAAGTGGATTTTCCAACGCAGACAGTAACGGTACTTCTGGGTATTCTGAAATACTCGACGGTTCTTGCAAGAGCAAAAGAGTTTGGCGGAATTATGCAGTACTTATCCTTTATTTCCACAAAGGACTTGGAATCAAAATTCTTCGGGTCAACGACAGCGCTATGCAGGTTGGTAAACACTTTGAACTCATCACTTACCCTGATATCATAGCCATAGGAGGAAAGACCGTAAGATATTACACCTTTGCTCACCTGCCCTTCGACAAAAGGTTCTATCATCTTGTGCTCAAGCGCCATCTTTCTTATCCAATGATCAGGTTTTATTCCCATCAGTGTTCTCCTTTTTATTTCTTCAAATCCTGTTTAACATCCGATTTGTATTGCCATTTTTTTAATTTGAAAATGCTGCTCAGTTCAGCCATTAAGACACGGTAGACAAAAGCCAGGAACTACCTTCAGGTATAAATAGACATGAACTATAAAAACAAAAAGGTCTCTCAACAAACAAGTTCTGTATAAGAAAAAATTATACGAACTGCCTAAGAAATCTTATATCGTTTTCAAAGAAAAGTCTTATGTCATTTATCCCGTATTTAAGCATGGCAATTCTTTCAACTCCCATGCCGAAGGCAAAACCTGAATAAATGTCGGTATTATAGTTAACGCTTGAGAAAACCGCAGGGTCAACCATCCCACATCCCATTATTTCAAGCCAGCCGGTATTCTTGCATACCCTGCATCCGTCGCCGGAACATATCTGACACTCTATATCCACCTCGGCGCTGGGTTCCGTAAATGGGAAAAAACTTGGACGAAACCTTACGTTTGTGCGCTCTCCGAAAGTGAGCTTTACAAACTCAATTATGACAGACTTTAGGTTCCCAAAAGTTATGTTCCTATCAACCAGCAATCCCTCTATCTGGTGAAACATAGGAGTATGGGAAACATCGCTATCACATCTGTATACTTTACCAGGAGCTATTATCTTCACTGGAGGCTGCTGGGTCTGCATGATTCGTATCTGTACGGGTGAAGTATGGGTTCTTAACACCATTTCGTCAGTTATATAGAAAGTGTCCTGCATATCCCTTGCAGGATGGTTTTTCGGTATGTTAAGCGCCTCGAAATTGTAATAATCAAGCTCAACTTCGGGACCCTCAGCAACCTCAAACCCCATTCTCTCAAAGTCGTAAACTATACGCTCCATTACTTGAGTTATGGGATGCTTCGCACCAACTGGCATTCCGCGACCGGGAAGAGTGAAGTCAGTTGCCTCTTCAAGAAGCTTTTCATTCATGATCCTGCGCTTTACCTCGTCGGATTTCCTGTCTATCAGCTCCTCAATTTCTTTCTTGGTACCATTTATCAGAATCCCCGCCTGGCGACGCTCCTGCACTGGTAGGTCTTTCATGGATTTAAGAAGCTGGGTAAGAGATCCCTTCTTCCCTAAGTAACTTGCCCTTACTCTGACGAGATCAGCTTCAGTCGATACGGAATCAAGGTCAGAATCTATCTGGTTTCTGATCTGTTGCAGTGTCGCTTCCATCATCGTGCGTTTCTAGAAGTAAAACGAAAACGGGGAAATATTTAACCGTTATGAAGCTGATTATCAAAGCGGAGCGTTTGAGTCCTATGAAGTATCGGTCAAAGCTATTTTTATCTCGCTTCCTTTCTCTTTCTCCAGTAGACCACAAAGGCGCTTGCGACGAAAACCGACGAATAGGTACCCACGACGACTCCAATCATAAGGGTAAACGCAAAATCGTGTATAACCGAACCACCGAGAAAAAATAGCGGAACAAGCACTATGAACACCGTTATCGCAGTGAGAAGAGTACGCGAGAGCGTCTGATTTATTCCCTCGTTAATAAGCTGCCTGAAACCTTTTTCGGGAAAATTTCCCATGTTTTCCCTTATTCTATCAAATATGACGATCGTATCGTTAACTGAATAACCTATAACGGTCAAAAGCGCGGCAACTATCGCAAGAGTAAACTCTTTGTCCGCAACCGATATAGCACCTACGGTTATAAGAGTATCGTGAATAAGCGCGATGACTGCTCCCACAGCAAAACCAAATTCAAACCTTACGACCAGGTAGGCAAGTATACCGATGCAGGCAAGCAGTATGGAAAGAAGAGCCTTGGTTATGAGTTCCTTTCCCACCCTAGGACCTATGTAATCTATTCTCTGAATCGAAGCCCCTTTGAAATCCTCGGATTCTGAGAACAAGGTCTCCAGTTTTTTCTGAAAACCATCTATCTGGTCAAAAGTCGCAAGCTCAGGGGCGAACTGTATTAAGTGCTCATTGTCAGATGGAAGACCAAAACGCTGAACTGATTCGGAGGGAAAACCGTTCTCCGCAAGCGCCCCTTTCAGTACGTTGGTTTCGAGACTTTTTGCAAGCTTTATATGTATTTCCGTTCCACCCGTAAACTCAACTCCCCAGTTAGGTCCCTGGTGATAGAGCAAAGAAGCGATGGAAATAACAGCAAGCGCGATGGAAATACGCATCGCGCCTCCCATTTTGCTTATAAAATCGTAACTAAATTTTCCTATTATCCGCACCAGACCTTCCTTAGATACTTACCTCACTCAGTTTTTTATCCCTGTACAGCATGTTGGTAAAGACTCTTGCCACCACAAGATTGCTGAAAACAGTCGAAACTATCCCTATTGAAAGCGTCGCAGCAAAACCTTTTACAGGACCTGTACCAAGCCAGAAGAGTATCAGAGCCGTAAGAAGCGTCGTTACGTTCGCGTCAAGGATGGTCCAGACAGATCTTGCGTATCCCGCTTCAATCGAGTGCACAGCTGTTTTTCCCGCAATAAGCTCTTCTTTTATCCTCTCAAATATAATGATGTTTCCGTCAACCGCCATGCCGAGTGTAAGAACGAGCCCGGCGATCCCTGGTAGCGTAAGCGTCACGCCGAAAGCGGAGAGAAAACCCATTATAAACAGTATGTTAAGTATAAGAGCAACATTGGCTACAACACCTTGTACCCTGTAGAAAAAGATCATGAACACCAAAACCAGTATTCCTCCCACGATCATGGAAAATCTCCCCTTTTCTATTGAATCCTGGCCCAAAGAAGGACCCACGGTTCTTTCCTGCTCAACTCTTACGGGAACGGGTAGAGAACCGGACCTGAGTATCAGCGCGAGGTCCTTTGCCTCTTCGGGAGTAAAAGTTCCGGTTATTGTGCCTTGGTAAGTTATTCTATCCTGTATAGTGGGCGCGGACTTTATAACGCCGTCTAGAACTATGGCTAAACGCTCGCCTATATTTTTCTCGGTCAGTTTTCCGAATTTGCTTGAACCTTCTCCCCTGAATGTGAATCCAACCGCAGGATTTCCGTAGTTATCAAACGTTATACGCGCATCAGATATATATTCCCCAGTTACGCTAGCAAGCTTCTCCGTGAGAAAAAACTTCTCGTTCTCATTTCCGGTGTCTCCAGAATGTATGGCAAGTCCTTTATCCGCAATCTGGCTTTCGGTTTCGGCTTCGACCGCCGCAAGCAGGTTTTCCTGCGACGCTCCGACGGCTTTTACGATCTTGAACTCAAGAACCGCAGTCTTTTTGATCAGATTCACTATTCTCTGTCTGTCTTTTTTAGAAGCTCCAGGCACCTGCACAAGAATCCTGTCATCACCGGACTTCTGTATGCTTGGTTCAACCAGACCAAAATCCTTAACGCGGTTCTCTATTATGTTCTGAACACGTTCTATGGAGTTGCGCTCAAGTTCGTCCACATAAGAAGGTTTTATCGAAAGCACGATAAGAAAACCGTCGGATTCTATATCCGCTACCTGTTCAAAGTCCCCGCGCGCAATCTCAAGCGCCCTGTCAATATCCCCACCGGGAAAAAGACCGATTGAGAGTTTTCCATCGGATACGGAAGAGCTTTTCACCAGAATCCTGTTCTCTGCGAATTTTGAGGCAATAGCCTCCTCCACAATAAGCATTTCCTGGTTTACGCCCTTTTCAGTCTCAACCCCCAGAAGAAGGAATATTCCTCCCTCCAGATCAAGTCCGAGGCTTATCCCCTTGCTTGAAAAGACCTTTCCCCACCATGAGGGAAGCTTGTCGCCCATAAAGGTCGGTGTGAGAAGTATTACGGAGAGAAAAGAAAAAAGAGCTATAACGGTAATCCACAGACGGGACACGCCTTTCATTAATCAGTTGCCCCCTTTGGATTTACCATCGGCAGTTCCAGAATCAGTTTTTTCCGAGATACCAGAACGAACCATCCTTATGTTAATGCCTTTTGCTATCTCGACCGTGAGTTCATCTTCTTCAACGCTTATAACTCTCCCGCATATGCCCCCGGTGGTAATAACGCTGTCGCCTCTTTTTATCTCGGCGAGCATACGCTTTCGCTCACGACTCTGCCTCTGTTGGGGTCTTATGATTAAGAAATAAAAAAGAGCAAATATGAGAATGAACGGAAGTACGGCCGAGAATGTCGTTCCCCCTTCCCCCTGACCAGCTCCTGGAGGCATACATGATGAAATCAACAGCGCAGAAGCGCTAATTAAAAAAGCAAATTTTCTCAATTCCTATTCCTCCTCCGCATCAATCAGCCCTGAGCAGAACTGCCTGAAAGTACCTTTTTCTATCGATTCTCTTATTTCCCTCATCAATTTAGAGTAATAATAGAGGTTATGAAGGGTCATTAACTGAAGAGAAAGAATCTCTCCCGCCATGAATATATGCCTTAGATACGACCTTGAAAAATTTCCACATGTGTAACAGCTGCAATTATCATCAAGCGCGGAGCGGTCGTACGCGTAACGGGAGTTTTTTATAACCACTTTTCCATGGCTTGTAAAGAGAGTTCCGTTGCGGGCGTTGCGAGTGGGTATGACACAGTCAAAAAGATCAACTCCGAGAGCTACGGCTCTCACTATGTCTGCCGGAGTTCCAATACCCATGAGGTACCTGAGTCTCTCTCGGGGCAAAAGTCCTGCGCAGAGTTCAATAATTTCATAAGTTGCCTCGCGCGCTTCGCCAACTCCGAGTCCCCCTATTGAATAACCGTCAAAATCCATATCCACGAGTTCTTTTGCGGACCGCGTACGAAGATCCTCGTACACCCCTCCTTGAACAATACCGAAAAGAGCACCTGAGCCGTCCTGTTTTGCCTGCTTGCAGAGCTTGGCCCAGCGTGTCGTAAGAGAAACCGATTTCTCCACATACTCGTAGGGAGAGTCATAGGCTGGACATTCGTCAAAACACATCATCACATCTGACCCCAGACTCTCCTGAACCGCTATAGAGGTTGCCGGAGAGAAAAAATGCTCACTTCCGTCTATGTGGGAGCGAAAAGAAACCCCTTCGTCCGTAATCTTTCTGCTCTTTGCCAGACTGAGAACCTGATAACCTCCGCTGTCAGTAACAACCGCGCCGTCCCATGACATGTAACGGCGAAGCCCTCCGTGAGAGCTTATAACATCTGTTCCAGGCCTTAAGTACAGATGGTAGGCATTTGCTATAAGAACCTTAAAGCCAAGGCGACGCAGATCTAGGGGCGAGATAGCCTTGCACGCTCCCTGGGTAGCCACAGGCATAAAGGCCGGAGTCAGAACAGCTTCGGGGGAAGTATGGATTTCCCCCAGCCTGGCAGAACAGCCTTGCTCCTCTCCAATAATTCTGAAACTGTACATGATGGATAAACGCCAGGGATCAGAATCCAAGCACATCCCGCATCGTATAGACTCTTGGGGATTTACCCGCAATCCATTTGGCCGCGCGAATCGCACCCGAAGAAAAATTGTCCCTGTTGGTAGCCTTGTGGGTAAGCTCAACTCTCTCCCCGTCTCCAAGGAACATGACAGTGTGGTCCCCGACCACGTCTCCCCCGCGAAGCGTCTGAACACCTATTTCTCCCTTGTCCCTCGCCCCTATACGTCCGTGCCTTTCATATCTCGCCACATCATCAAGTCTAGACCCCAGACCCGCGGCGACCGCTTCTGCAAGCGCGATGGCCGTTCCGCTCGGAGAATCGGCTTTTGCTCTGTGATGAGTCTCAAAAATCTCGGCATCGTATTGGTCTCCAAGATAAGACGCCACCTGTCTTGATATTTCAAAAAGAACATTTACCCCTACACTCATATTGGGAGCAAAAACACAGGGTATGCGCTCAAGTGACCCCAGGAGCTTTTTGCTCTGCTCCGATGTAAAACCTGTCGTTCCTATGACCATTGACTTTTTGTTCTCAGCAGAATATTCGGCATGAACCAGGGTTGCCTCGGGAACGGTGAAGTCAATTATAACGTCCGCAGAGCGGGCACCTGTCTCAATACTGTCGCTCACTCTCACTCCCGACCCGGCGCCTTTAATAAAATCTTCAAGTTCACGACCAATCCAAACATGTCCAGGTGCTTCCGTCGCCCCCACAAGCTCAACATCCTCATCCGCACAGACAAGAGAAGCCACACTCATTCCCATACGCCCGCACACCCCGAGCACCGCGACCTTTATCACACTAACTCCCTCCGTCTTCTGGTTCGTAACTGCAGTTCTCAATGCATTCGTCCTTTATTATCTTCCACTCTTTTTCCGGTATTGAGAGATCATAGCGGTTTGTATATTTAGCTCTCAGACGCCCCTCTTCTCCCGTCTTTTTGTAGTCAACTTCAACTTCCGCGACTACTATGGCTGTATCCTTAAAAAGCTGGGTCGCCAAAACCCTATAGTCAACTATTTTAATATCATAGTCTTCATAAAGAAGTTTAAACCTTCTTATGTAACCTTCCCGGTCCGAACTGAATATATAGATTTTATCGTAGGCGGCTTCAAAGTCCTTCTCCTTAAGCGCCTTAAGGAAAGATTCTACAACAGTGGTAGCGGAAACTCTGGGTTGTGGTCTCCTGTCTCTTGAGCCCTGCACTGGAACAGCGCAGGAGAGAGAAAAAAAGAGCAGTAGAAAAAGAATGTAACATTTTCTCATGGACAATGTAGCGGAAACCTAAGATCCTAATTAATCTAGAAAAGTTAAACGAGAAAGACGGTACAGGCAAGTCCTGAGAAGATACAAAGCCGCTTTCTTCCCCGGCCTGCCGGTGGTTGCGAACCCGAACCCGTTGCGGGTATTCTGCTTGAGAAAGAAAAACCTACACTAAGCTAAGGATAGAATAACATTATGAAAAGCATGACTGGCTTTGCTGAATCGTCTGTAAACACCGACATCGGAAAGATTACGGTGGACATACGGTCGGAGAACCACAGGTTTCTTGACATAAGCACCAGTCTTCCCGAATCCCTTCTCCAAATGGAAACTTCCATAGAAGACAGAATGAAAAACTTGATTCATAGGGGAAAATTAAGACTCAGACTTTCTATGCAGACAGATAAAATAGAAAGACAGCGCTTATCCGAAAGCGCGCTTCGAGAAAATCACCGCTTGCTTAAAAGAATTAATTCCGCCCTAGAACTTAAAGGGGAGATAGAAATTGAACACCTGCTCATGATGGAGAACTCCTTTGAAAGCCACACAAGACCTGAAATCTCAAGGCAGACGGAAACCACGATAAAAGAAACGGTTGCAAAAGCCCTCTTAAAATTCAATAAGAGCAGGGAGATTGAGGGAGAAAAACTTGAAAAGGCAATACTAAGGCGCATTGAAAGCATAAAGAAAACGGTTGACAACATAAAAAAGAAACGGAAGGAATTCATAAAAAAATCTGAGAAGAAAACAAAGGAAAGAGTTGAAAGAATCTTTTCCCTAAAGAATAAAAACGGCGCTCTTATTTCTCAGGAAGCCGCCGCCATAGTAACGGAGAAAAGCGAGATTGACGAAGAAATTATCAGGCTTGAGGCTCATATTTCAAAATTCAGGAAAACAGCCAGAAAAAAAGGACCAACGGGAAAAGAACTAGATTTCCTGGTGCAGGAGATGAACAGGGAAGCGGGAACAATATCAGCAAAATGTAAGGACGCGGGAATCTCGCACCTAACTATAAACATACGTCTAGAACTGGAAAAGATACGGGAGCAGGTTCAGAATATTGAGTAGAGTCTCCATCAGAATTAGCAGATGCACACTTCTCCGCTCCGCAAAAAGATAAACTCCCTACACGTAAACAGAAGGTATTTGGGGATTGAGATTTAACAACAAGAGATACAGCTAAGAACTTTGAAAAAAAGATCAAGCATGTTATAGTACCGCCTCACTTGAGCCATGATGAAACTTATCAGGGAGAACCGTAAAAATAAGCATTCTTGTCAATAAAGACTCAAAAATCCTTGTACAGGGTATAACGGGAAGCGCGGGGCTTTTCCATGCAACTCAGTGCCGAGAGTACGGAACCAATGTTGTTGGCGGCGTTACGCCAGGAAAAGGTGGAAGCGAGGTTGAAGGGTTTCGGGTTTTTGATACCATGGATGAAGCGGTGCGGGAAACTGGAGCAAACGTGTCTCTGGTATTCGTTCCGGCGGCCTTTGCAATGGATTCAATGCTTGAGGCCCTTGATTCCGGCATTGAGCTTGTAATCTGCATAACCGAGGGAGTTCCTACTCTGGATGTGGTAAGGGTGAAAGAATACATGAGGGGATCTGAATCAAGAC
>RKRQ01000102.1 GCA_007571325.1 Candidatus Dadabacteria bacterium | reverse complement strand
TGCACCTATGGTCTTAGAGAGGGGTGCATATATGACGATCTTTCCCCGAAGCAGCGCTCCTTGGATCCTCTGGTTGTCATGTGTGAGGAGATTGCCGTTAAGATGGGAAGATCCGTTGAGGACGGCAAAGCTTTTTGCAGGTGGATAGAGTCTGCGATTTCAGATGAGTACTCAGGAAACTGGAGACTGAAACTCGCCGCATGCCATCTCTCGGATATAGGGATTTCCGAGCATCCGGAGTACCGGGCGGAGCAGGTGTTTTTGAGGATACTGCGAATGCCGCTTGTGGGAATCACTCACTCCGAGAGGGTAAGAGTAGCTCTTTCCGTGGCCTCAAGGCACGCGGCGATAGAGAATCTGATACGCCGCTGGGAAGTTTCCGGCTTTCTTTGCGAAAAGGATGTGGAGGAAGCAAGAGTTACGGGGCTTGCCCTTCGCTTGGCTTATACGGTTTCCGGAGGAGTGACGAGGATTCTTGAAAGCACTAGACTTGAAAGAAACACAGAAGAGAAACTTACATTGCATATGCCTGGGCAGATACCGCATCCTGAGACTGTGGGCCGAAGACTCGGAGCGCTCGCCAAGGCTGTTGGGTGCGATTATGAGACGGTCGCCCGGAGGGAAGAGGGTCAAACCCGCTACAAGAGTATGTTGAATCCGGAAAGATAAAATTGGGAAAATATTTGCGATATCTTCTTAGCACCATGGGTTTTGAGCAACAGCGGAAGTCGCTCTGAAGAGGATATTTCAGACTCTTGGGGGTAATTTCCAGTGGCATGTCAAAAGGTCAAATCAATACTGTTCCGCCATGACGTACTAACAGTAATGCATCGAAGCACGATCGCGCGTTTCCGCTTCAATAAACGCGGAATGGAACTCTGTTTTAATACTTATAGACCCGTGCACTAAAAATTCGTGTAAGATTTCTATGTTAGTTAAAGGAAACACACTGGTTCAATGAAGCTTCTTGATGCAGTTGACAGTCTGAAAATCTGGAGAAGAGGTGATCAGAGGGCTCCCCACAAGCCGTTGCTTCTTCTCTACGCTCTAGCAAAGGAGCTCAAATACTCAGAAACAAAGTTTGAATTCTCAAAGATAGAGGATGATCTAAATGAACTTCTAAATGAATTCTGGAAACCAAGAAACGACAGGCATTCTGTGGAGAACCCTTTTTGGAGACTTCAGACCGATAAAATCTGGCGTGTGGACTATGACTGGAAGCTGGAGAAAAAAAATCCAGATAATATTTCCGCATCTTGGCTTAGGAAGCAAAATGCCGTGGGAACTTTTTCTCCGGAGATCTCTCAGGAAATAAAAGACAACCCTGACGTTGCTAGACAGGCTGCGCAAAAATTGCTTGACGCTCATTTCAGCGAGTCGCTTCATCAGAGCATCCTGGAGAGTACAGGTCTTTTTTATACCGGGACTTTTTCCAATTCCAAGAAGTCTTCCAAAAAAGCAAGAAGAGATCCCAAATTCCGGGAAAATGTTCTTCACACGTATAGTTACAGATGCGCCATTTGCGGTTTTTCTCTTCACATGAAAACCATGCCGGTAGGACTGGAAGCGGCGCATATAAAGTGGCACCAAAGCGGAGGACCTGATACCGAAGACAATGGACTTGCCCTCTGCGCAACACATCACAGGCTTTTTGACTCGGGAGTCATGACTCTTTCGCAAGATTATCGGATTATCCTTTCAAAATGGGCATACGATCCAAGAGACGAGAGTAATTTCATAGATATGCATCAGAAACGCATTCTAAAACTTCCCAGAAACAAAAGACATCTTCCTAAAATGGACTACATAAACTGGCACAGAAAAGAAGTGTTCAAGGAGCCTGAAATTTATCTTTAGACCATTATGTTACGCAAAGAAGCTGTTTTAGAATCCTCAGTGTTTTTGTGTCTTTGCGGATGGACTGACTAGGTATGAAAGACGAACCGCAGGAAATCTATCTTGACAATAACGCAACAACCCGTCCGATTCCGGAAGTGGTTGATGCTGTTTTAGGAATCCTAACCACCGGATACGGAAATCCTTCAAGCGCTCATCAAAGAGGATCATATGCGCGAAGAACTCTTGAAATGGCGAGAGCACAGGTGGCGTCACTTGTCGGCGCATCAGAAGATCAGGTTTTTTTCACCTCAGGCGGCACGGAATCAAACAATCTGGCTCTTAACCGGGTTTCGGAAAAAGAGGCACGACATCTTGTCACCACTGAAACCGAGCATTCCTCTGTGCTGAAAAAGGCGCGTTTTTTTGAGCAGCGGGGAATAAAGGTTACATATATGCCCGTTGACTACATGGGAAGGGTAAACGTGGGAACGCTAAAAAATGCTCTTGAGGAATCTGCGGACCTCGTCTCGGTTCACTGGATAAACAACGAAACAGGAACAGAGCAGCCCGTTTGGGAGTTAGGAGAAGTATGCAGGGAACGTGGCGTGGCGTTTCATATAGACGCCGCGCAGGCCGCAGGCAAGTTGGAAATAAATTTTAACGATATGCCGGTTGATATGCTTACTTTCAGCGGCCACAAAATACATGGTCCCCAGGGAGTCGGGGCGCTGTGCGTAAAGCAAAGCGACCGTGTTTTTCCCGTTCTGTTCGGCGGGGATCAGGAGCGGTTTATAAGGCCGGGAACAGAAAACCTCCCCGGAGTAGCGGGTTTTGGTGTGGCGGCGGAGATTCGCGAGAAGGATCTTTTGGAAATAAAATCCCGCATAAAGGCCCTCAGAGATAGATTTGAAGAGAGACTTATCGACGTTTTTCCAGGTCTCTGCATAAACGGGGATAAGGAAAACCGCGTGTGCAACACTTCGAACATTCTCTTTTCGGGAGTAGATGGCATGGCTCTTATGGCCCAGCTTGATCGTGAAGGGGTGATATGTTCCCAGACGTCTGCGTGCAACAGCCGGAGCCCGGAGCCGTCCCATGTGCTTCTTGCAATGGGGCTTTCTCAAGAAGAGGCTTTTTCAAGCGTAAGGTTTTCCTTTTCCGTGCTCAACACTTTGGAGGAGACAGAAATTGTAGCGGACAAGGTGACCCGATCCTACAGAAAACTGCTTGAGTTTGAAGGAAGGGAGGTTTTTTAGTTCATGAGATTCGGAGGACACGAAACTTTTGCTGTGCGTGAAGGGTGGTTTTCAAAGGGGCTTGATATCGTAGACAGAAATCCTGATGCCTTTAACGATCCTTTCGTTTCAGACAGCCTTGGCGTGGGAAGGAACATGGCCAAATCGATTTTTTACTGGATGTGCGTTACAGGTCTTGTGAATAGAGAATCGAGGTCACGTACCGTGTCAATGACGGATTTGGGAAAGAAGATACTTTTACAGGATCCGTATTTTCTTAATCCTGCTACTTGGTGGGCTCTGCACATAAATCTTCTTACGCGGAAGGATGAAGCTTTGGTATGGAAAGTCTTCTTCAATACATTCTCCCGTGATAGGTTTGACCGTGTTACTTGTATGGAAGAGATACACAGATGCATTGCTACCGAATTTACAAGAGCCCCTTCTCTAAAGACCGTTTCGCGTGATATTTCTTGTCTTCTCGCAAGTTACGCAACACCGATTCCTCCCGATACAAACGA
>RKRQ01000101.1 GCA_007571325.1 Candidatus Dadabacteria bacterium | reverse complement strand
AAAATACGTCTCCTCACAAGCGATATATCTTCGCTCAGGGAAACAAGAACGAACTCGGCGGTCTGCATAAGCATAGACCGCGAAGCCGCAAACGAGCAGAACATAGTAACTCTGAGGAAAATACTCAAGAAGTTCCCGGGAAATTCAACCGTAATAATAAATATGACGACCAGCCGCTCAGAGGCCGTCCTCAGGGTAGGAAACTGTAAAGTGGACTTCGGGGATAAATTTATAAAAAACGTAGAGGGGCTGCTAGGAGAAGGCGCCGTGACCCTCAGGGAAAGCTTATTTTCCTGAAAGTTCTATAACTGTTCTCAGTTCCTCGGGGTTCTTAGTGATAATGAACACCTCCTGTACCGAAGTACCGCTTCTCGCTATCAGTTTCGCCCCGCTTCGGGTGCTGTATTTATAGCTCACGGCGAGATTCTCCCCAGTGGAGCGACCGACTTTTATCTCTCCGGGTATGATTCCCGTCACTGACTCGATACCCGAAATATTGTCTTCAAGAAAACGGCGAAGTCCCTTTATTATCGAATGTTCGGTTTTTATCTTGTTTTTTCTGTATTTCATAATCTCTTCAGAAAACATTATACTTTTTTCAGTAGCTGTGTGCATCCCGAGTCTTGCCGCCGGGGGTTTTCCGGCTTCTCCGTATCCCGCTTATGTAATCCGAGAACAAAGCGGCAGGTTGAAAACGGTCTGAAATGAGGCAGATAACAAACCTTCGTTTTGAGAACGCTTACGCGGAACTGCCGCCCGCTTTCTACCAGAAAAAAGATCCTGTTCCCTTTGAAAAACCCCATATGGTAGCGTTCAATGAGAACCTGGCTGCAGAACTCGGTATAGACCCCGCCGAAAGGCAAAATCCTCTTCTACCAGAGTACTTCTGCGGAAAAAAGTTTCTCGCTGGCACAGACTCCCTGGCCATGTACTACGCCGGGTGGCAGTTCGGTGTCTATAACCCGAATCTCGGAGACGGAAGAGCGCTTTTGCTCGGACAGATAATCGACGATCGGAATCGCAGATGGGACCTTCACCTAAAAGGATGCGGCACTACCAGATTTTCAAGAGGCTTTGACGGAAGAGCTACTCTCAGATCCTCAATAAGAGAGTATCTGGGAAGCGAAGCCCTCCATCACTTAGGAATCCCGTCCACAAGAGCGCTTTGCATAGTAGGAAGCGAGGAGAAAATCGAGAGGGAGACCAAAGAACCCGCCGCAATGATGCTGAGAGTTGCGGAAAACCACGTGCGTTTCGGTTCATTTGAAGGATTTTTTCATCGGGACGAGCAAGAAAATGTACAGACGCTTGTGGATTACGTAATCGCTCGCCACTACCCAGAGATTCCACGCCATATGAATGAAGGCTATGGACTTTTTCTTCAAAAAACAGCTGAAAAAACAGCGTCTACTATAGCAAAGTGGCAGGCTTTCGGTTTCATCCACGGAGTAATGAATACAGACAACATGTCCATAACAGGCTTAACCATCGATTACGGACCTTACGGATTTATTGAAAAATTCGACAGGGACTACGTCTCAAACCACTCGGATCACTTCGGCAGGTACAGCTACGGGAACCAGCCTGCAATCGCTCGGTGGAACCTTGAAAAATTCGTAAAATGCCTACATGGTCTGGTAGATGAAAAGCATATGCAGAATGCCATAGAAAGTTACAACAAGACATTCTCCGCGACTTATAGAGAACTAATGCTACGTAAGTTCGGTTTTGAAAAAGAAACGAAGAAATCCCTTAAGTTTATTGAAAAGACTCTAGAAATTCTCACCGAATGCGACACGGACTATCATATCTTTTTTCGGAATATATCAGATGTAAGACGCGACGGTTCTCTTGGAGAGAACTTCTGGCTAAAAGAGCTTTTTAAAACTTCGGGAAAGTGGGAACAATGGCTTCACGAATATACAGAGCAACTCAGCGGAAATTCATTTCCCGACCAGAGAAGAAAGGAGATCATGGATTCCGTCAACCCGAAGTACGTTTTGAAAAACCATATAATGGAGACCGCAATAAGAGAAGCTATTTCTCAGGGAGACTATTCTGAGATAGAAAAAGTAAGAAAAATCTTCGAAAATCCCTTCTCAGACCAACCGGAACACAAAAGCTACGCGGCTCCCTCTCCACAATGGGCTAAAGACCTAGCAGTAAGCTGTTTATCCTAAAAAGGTAAGAAAACTCGCGAGAATCTTTTTTGTCCCGAAATTGAAAAAAGATACAGTAGCCACAGCCTTACTCCCTTTTCCTTCAATTCGTTTAACAACCCCGATACCAAACTTCTTATGTCTAACTCTCTGACCAAATCGTAAATTGCAATCGGTATCATCAGACTCATAAGTTGCCTTTTCTATGGAATGACTATCCGAAGCCTGTTTTGCAAATTCTCTCCCATGAGATTCATAGACAACATGCTCCCGTGGAAGATCATCCAGAAACATCGATCTGGAGGTGTTACGCATACTGCTACTGTATAAATAGGTTTTCTTAGAAGAGGATTTAGAAGAGTAACTGAAATAAAGCAGATTCCCGGCACGCGTAATCGCAACATAGAAAAGTCTTCTCTCCTCTTCAAGCTCTTCAAGTGTATACATAGATTTTTGGTGCGGAAATACATCTTCATTGATCCCAATTATAAATACAACAGGAAACTCAAGACCTTTAGCCGCGTGAACTGTCATTAGAGAAACTTCTTTCTCTCCAGAATCTCCTCTATCCTCATCCGTTGAGAGCAAAACAAGGTCGAGAAAATCAGAAAGAAGCATATCTTCTGAAACCTCGGCAAACCTCAGAAGTTCTTTGACGTTTTCTTCCCTTTGGTAATTCTCCCCCAGGTAATCAAGGTAACCGGTACGTTCGATAAGAGTCTGAAGCACACTGGCTGCCGGCTGATTTTCCGAAGCCAATCGAAGTTCTTTTATGATACTCCGAAACCTGGAAAGTGCTTGAAGTGTCTGATCCGGTAAAAGTTTCTGGTCTTCACAATATTCAATAGTATCCAGAAGAGAAATTCTTTCAGTTTCTGAGAATTCTCTTAATTTCTGAAGCGTCACTCTTCCTATTTTTCTTGGGGGGACATTCACTATTCTATCAAAACTTACGTTATCTTTCGGGTTCTGAATCAACCGCAGATAGGCGATCACATCTTTTATTTCTTGCCTTTGATAAAAACTAACGCCAGATACTACCTTATAGGCAATTTTCTGTGCCCTGAGTCCCTCTTCAATCGCCCTTGACTGAAAGTTGGCCCTGTAGAGAATCGCTATGTCCCCCCAAGTGAAATTTCCAGATTTGACCAAATATGAGATCTGATTCGCCACAAAATGTGCCTCGTCAGCAGTATCGGCTGCTTTAAATACAACTGCTTTATCTCCCACAGGGTTTTCGGTCCAGAGGTTTTTTTTCTTTTTCTTAAGATTTTTTTCTATTACAGAATTCGCGATCCCAAGTATTGTTGATGTCGATCGGTAGTTACGCTCGAGCTTCACGATTTTTGCTCTTGGGAAATCCTTCTCAAAGTCTAGAATATTGTTTATGTCAGCTCCTCTCCAACCGTAAATTGACTGACTGTCATCACCCACGACAAAGAG
>RKRQ01000093.1 GCA_007571325.1 Candidatus Dadabacteria bacterium | reverse complement strand
ATGGAATGACCTGATAAGCTGCCCCGACGTGCTGCTTATAGATACGAGAAACGATTACGAAAACCATGTCGGAACCTTTAAGAACGCCATAAATCCGAAGACGGCTCATTTCAGGGAGTTTCCCGATTACGTAAGGAAAAACCTTGACTCCTCAAGGCATAAGAAGATAGCGATGTTTTGCACCGGTGGAATAAGGTGCGAAAAAGCGACGTCATACCTTCTTGAAAATGGATTTCAGACTGTGTATCAGCTTGAAGGAGGGGTGCTTTCCTATCTTGAACAGGTTTCCCCTGAGCAGAGTCTCTGGGAGGGAGAATGTTTTGTTTTCGACGACCGCACTTCGGTTGATCACGATCTTGCGAAGGGAACTTGGAGTACATGCAGAAACTGCAGGTCCCCCGTATCTTCCAAGGACAGACAGTCCGACGGGTTTGAAGAGGGAATATACTGTTCCCGATGCCGGAGGAAACTTACTCCGGAGAGGATTTCATCACTTAAGGAAAGGCAGAAACAGATGAGACTTGCCCGTGAAAGGAATCAGAAACATCTTGGAGCGGTAATAAAAAGAGGGAGTGCGAAACGCACGTAGAGATAATGGTCTCAGGTGTCAAGCTCGTCTTTTAGAATTTTATAATCTATGCTGTCGACAAGGGCTTTCCAGCTCGCTTCCACTATGTTGTCGGAAACCCCTACGGTACTCCAGGTCTTTTCTCCGTCTCCCGATTCCACAAGTACCCTCACTACGGAATCGGTACCGCCTGACCTTGACACGACTCTTACCCTGTAATCCAGCAGCCGCAAAGTTTTTAGCCCGGGGAAGAATTTCTCAAGTGATTTTCTCAGTGCGCCGTCTATAGCGTTTACCGGACCGTTTCCTCTGGCCACGGTGTATTCGGTAGAGCCGTTTACCTGAACTTCCGCGGTAGCTTCTGAAAACGATTCTTTGTCTGCTTCTCTTTTCTCTACAAGTGTTCGGGTATTTTTGAGATAGAACCGTTTTTTGTAAATTCCTATGGTTTTTCTCACCAAAAGTTCAAAGGAAGCATCCGCACCCTCAAATTCGTAACCCTGGTTCTCAAGAACCTTAAGCTCATTCAGTATTTTGAGGATTCTTTCATCCGTGGGATCTATGTCAACTCCCAGTTCCTGAGCCTTATAGGCTATGTTGGCCCGGCCGGATAGATCCGACACCAGTACCCGCCTTCTGTTACCGATGCTCTTAGGTTCTACGTGCTCATAGGTATCGGAATTTTTCATGACGGCGCTTACATGAATCCCTCCTTTGTGCGCGAAGGCGCTTTCACCCACAAATGCCTGCTTTTTAAGAGGGGGAAGGTTGGTAAGTTCATGAATAAAATGGGATGCGGAGTAGAGTTTTTTCAGATTTTCGTCGGAAAGCGAATTTATTCCGAGCTTGAGGACTATATTGGGTATTATGGCGCAGAGGTTTGCATTGCCGCACCGCTCTCCGTAGCCGTTCATTGTTCCCTGAACCTGGGAAGCTCCTCCCCTAACCGCATAAAGCGTATTTGCCACTCCGACTTCGCTGTCGTTATGCGTATGGATTCCTATGCTCGGGTTGCCAAACCTTTTGATTACTTCCCTTATGGCGTTCTCGATGTCCCACGGCATTGAACCGCCGTTTGTATCGCATAGAACTACGGTGTCTACTCCGGATTCATAGGCGGTTTCAAGAACTTTCATGCTATACCCAGGGTTTTTCTTCCATCCGTCAAAAAAATGTTCGGCATCGAAAAACACCTTGTCCACGTGGCGTTTCAGGTATTGAATTGAATCGCTTACGAGTTCAAGATTTTCCTCAAGCTCTATTTTTAGAGCTGCGGTCACCTGAAAATCCCAGCTTTTTCCCACAATTGTAACGACAGGGGTTTCGGCCTGCAGAAGCGCCTGAATGCTCGCATCCTCTTCACAGCTTTTCTTGGCCCGCCTGGTGCTTCCAAAAGCGGCGACGTTTGCGTGTTTAAGTCCCAGCTTTTTTGCTTCTTCAAAGTATCCCTTGTCCCTTTCGTTTGAGCCTGGCCATCCTCCCTCTATGTAATGCACGCCGAGGTCATCCAGCCTTTTCGTTATACGAATCTTGTCGTTTATGGAAAAGGATATGTTTTCTCCCTGGGTTCCGTCGCGCAGGGTCACATCGTATATTTCAACGGTTCTAGAGCTACTCATCAGTATTTGCAAGATTAAAAGCGTCGTGAAGAGTTCTTACGGCAGTTTCTGTATCTTTTTCCTCAAGCACGCATGAGATTTTTATTTCCGAAGTGCTTATCATCATAATGTTAATTCCCTCGTTTGCAAGCGCCCGAAACATGCGTGACGCGACTCCTGAATGGGTTTTCATCCCGACGCCCACAAGAGAGATTTTGGATATGAAGTTGTTGGAAAGAACCTGTTTAGCCCCCAGTTCCTTGGCCATTTCTTGCGAGAGTTCTATGGATTTCTTAAAATCCGACTTTGGAACCGTGAACGTAAGGTCGGTAAATCCTTCCGTGCTCATGTTCTGAACAATCATGTCTACCAATATGTTGTTGTCCGCAAGCGATGAGAAAAGCTTGGCGGCTATGCCGGGATTGTCAGGTACCTGCGTTACGGTGATCTTCGCCTGATCCCTGTCGTAGGTGACTCCCGATACGACAACTTCTTCCATGGATTTCATAACTTTTTCCTCGTCAAGAACCCACGTTCCCTTATCCTCGGGCCTCGGGGTCGACTTAACATGTATAGGCACTTTAAATTTTTTTGCAAATTCCACCGCGCGCGCCTGCAGAACTTTGGACCCCAGAGAGGCCATTTCAAGCATTTCATCATAGGATATCCGGCTGAGTTTTCTGGCGTTCGGGCAGACCGACGGGTCTGTGGTGTAGACCCCGTCAACATCATCTTTGTACAGTTCACACGCGTCGGCTCCCATTACCGCCGCGAGTGCTACCGCGGTCAGGTCAGAACCTCCCCGACCGAGAGTGGTAAGGTTCCCATTCTCGTCGACCCCCTGGAATCCCGCTATGACGACCGCTTTTTTTTCCCCCAGAGCAAGGCGGATGTTTTTGTCATCAATCGATTTTATCTTTGCTTTTGAGTAAATGTTGTCCGTAGTGATCCTTATCTGGTGCCCCTGCAAGGATATAGCGCTTTCGCCGAGCGATTTTATCGTCATAGCCAAAAGACCGGAAGAGACCTGCTCCCCGCTCGAGGTTATCACGTCAAACTCTCTTTCATCGGGAGGGTCCATGACCTCTTTTGCCAAGGCGACGAGTCTGTCGGTTTCGCCTGCCATCGCGGAAACTACTGCTATGACATCGTTTTTATTCTTTTTTGTCTTTACTATATGTTCGGCAACGCGTCTTATTTTGTCGATGCTAGCAACGCTTGTTCCACCATATTTCTGAACGACGAGAGCCATTTTCCCTCACCTGTCACCTTTATTGTTCTCGATTCCCCGGTTTCCTGAGGCTGAGATTGGATATCAATTATAACAGCGTTTGCCGGTAATACATCCTGGATTTTATCCGCCCATTCCACAACGCAAACACCGTCTCCGTAAAAAAATTCTTCATAGCCCGTATTTTCAAACTCCGCTCCGCCCGAAAGCCTGTA
>RKRQ01000100.1 GCA_007571325.1 Candidatus Dadabacteria bacterium | reverse complement strand
ATGCTGAAATGAAATTGGAGGCTTTAACTATGAAAAAATCTATCTTCCTGTTTTTTATCGCTGGTTTTCTGCTTGTGGGTTCTTTTTCATGTGCGAAGATCGATGAAGACGAAGAAACATCTGAATTGCTGTCGGGTGAAAGCGCCTTGGAGGATTGGTCCCCTTCAGACTCTTCTGGGACCCTTCCTTCACTCTCAGGTCTTGTAGAACAGCAAAAGCATTCTGTTGTGAACATAAGCACCACGAGCGTCGTAAAACAGGGACTGGTGGTTCCTGATTTTGGAGAAGGAGACGTTTTTGAAGAATTTTTCAAGAGATTTTTTCCAAATGACAGGGAGCGGGAATTCAGAAAAAAGGGCTTGGGCTCTGGATTCATAGTAAGTAAAGACGGCTACATAGTTACCAACAACCATGTTATCAGTAGGGCAGAAGATATACAGGTTGTTCTCTATGATGGGTCTAGGTATACGGCAAAGATTGTCGGACAGGATGTAAAAACGGACCTTGCTGTTCTAAAGATAAAGCCTGAAAAAAAACTCAAGCCTGTTTCTTTCGGAGATTCAAGAAGACTGAGGATTGGCGACTGGGTTATGGCCATTGGAAACCCCTTCGGTCTTGGTTATACCGTAACGGTTGGGATAGTAAGTGCGAAGGGAAGATCTCTGGGTCTTGGTGCCTATGATGATTTCATTCAGACTGATGCATCTCTGAATCCTGGAAATAGCGGAGGTCCACTTTTTAACCTTAGGGGAGAGGTAGTCGGGGTCAACACTGCAATAGCGGCCAGGGGTCAGGGAATAGGTTTCTCTATACCTGCCAATATGGCTAAGGAAGTTATATCTCAGCTTATGAAGAAAGGCAAAGTGACTAGAGGATGGTTAGGAGTCATTATTCAGCCTATAACGCAGGAAATTGCCGAGAGCATGGGTCATGAAAATACCGAAGGGGCTCTTATATCGAATATAAGCCCGGGCGGCCCTGCGGAAAAAGCTGGTCTCAAGAGAGGAGACATTGTAGTGGAGTTTAACGGAAAGCCTATAAAAGAGTTTACATCTTTGTCTAAACTTGTGGGAATGGAAGCTCCCGGCACCTCATCCCAACTCACGATTCTACGCGATGGAAAGCGTAGTAACATCTCTGTTGTTCTTGGCGAGATGCCGGATGATCAAGCTCCCGCCCAGTTCCGAAAGGAAGAGGATATTAACGTAAGTGATATTACCCCGGATATGGCTGCACGCTTTAGTATTGAAGACAAAACAGGAGTGCTGGTTACGAATGTAAATCGTGGCAGTTCAGCATGGGAAGCGGGATTTCGTCCCGGAGACGTAATACTCGAAATTGATAAAAATCCCGTGACGAATCTTTCTGACTACAACAAAATCGTGGACAGTATGAAACCGGAGAAGAAGTATCTTTTCTTGGTAAAGAAGGGTAAAAACACCATTTACGTAGGCTACGCTTTAAAAAAGAAACAATAGTGGTGAATATGCCAAATTATAATAATCACTACCTAGTTTGGGAGATGATCTTTTTTTGAAATTCCTCGGGCATTCGAACTGTTTTTCTTTCTTCGTAGTCGAAGAAGACAAGCGAGGTTTTTACCCTAGCAACCTCTTTGTCGCTTTTTTCGTTCGTTAGTATGTAGATAAGTTCGAAGAAATTGTTGCCGTAGTCACCTATTCCCATGGCTATTTTTATTGTATCCCCATAAAACGCTTCAGAACTATAGGTTACTCCCAGATCTGCCATTATTATCCCTGCTCCCTCTATGTCGCCTTCCGTGTAACCATGTGTTGCCAAGAACCTAACTCGAGCTTCATGCGTTAGAGTAAGTACTGAGTCATGTCCCATATGAGAACCATAGTTTATATCGTCTATCCTTATAGGTATTTGCGTTGAAAAGATCGATTTGCTTGGGAGTTCTATTCTTATCCTAGACATTTTTACGGGTCTTCTTGCTGAATATATCAGTATTTTTAAAGTTAGAAAAGAATTGTTTGATTTTTACTTTCAAGGGGTTATAGTGATGCCTCAATAATTGTTCCAAAAAATTTTTCTAGGAGGCAGAATAAGATGGAAGAAAGGGCAGAAAAGGAGCATGTTAGTAACCACGTTGACATTGAATCCAAGAGATTTTTCTTTGATGTTAAAGAAAACCACAAAGGTCAGTACATGAGGATTACGGAACTAAGTGGCGGCAGGTCAAGCATTGTGGTTCCTTTTGAAGGAATAGAGCAGTTCAGGGACAAGCTGGTTGAAACTATAAGAGAATCCCTTGAGTTGGTGGAGAACTAGAAGAAAAAACTTAGAATTGTTTAATCCTCTTCCTACATTACAATTTTTGCTTTTACCACTCTGAGTTTTATATAATTCGGGTCGGGAAGTTTGCTTATAAACCCGACCTGAACGTCCTTCAGCCGCATTAACTCTCCTGGAGCGAGCACTTCCTTTACCTTAAAGCGGTTTGATCCCCAAGGCGTATTTGAAGACTTAAAAAACTCTATTTCAAACTCTATTTTTTCATAGGTTATGGTATCACTTATGTTTTCTATAACGAGTTTACTGAGTGTTGCGAACGACCCAGGAATTCCGCTTCCCCATTTAAACTCTCTTATGACTATATCGTGTTTCGGGAAAGATTCTTTTGGTTGTTCCCCGGAAAACTCCGTGTTCTCATTCATAGGAGACTTGGGAGAAGAGGAAGCGTTTGAAGCTTCGTCATCGTAATTGTTTTTGGTTTTATCCAAAGATGATGCCTCTTGCTTTGGTTCGGTTTTTTGCTCCCTGTCTTTTTTTCTAGGTATGGTTACGGAGCTTATTTTCTCTTTTACCCTTTTTCCAATGCTTTCCCCGTCAGCAACAATGTAATTGAGTTCTTTCGTAGTTATCGGTTCGGCCCCAGAGATCGCAATTGATCTTTCAAAGGTGTTTGGATTTGAGAACCCGACATTTATTCCTGTAAAAGTTTTTTCGGCTCCGGCAGGAAGAACTTCATGTATTATCACCGAAGATATATGTGTGCCACCCGCTGTGTTTCCGGCATCTTTTTCCGTTAAAAGTATTTTTATGTTTTTAAAATGGGTTTTTCCGGTGTTTTCGAGAGTAATTTCCGTTATGAATGCTTCCGTTCCGAAACTTGCGCCTTCAAACTCCCAGTTTTTTATGAAAATTACGTCCTCGGCACTTTCGGACAAAGAATTTCCAGATACTTCTGCACCTGTTACCATTGCCTCGGAGTTCTCAAGGTCCGAGTTCATAAGTCCCAAACTCAGGTCAGAGAAAGTTCTTTCGCTTCCGGCGGGAAGTTCCTCGTGTATTGTTCCCTGAAGTGAGCCAAGAAACTTGCCAGTTCTGGTAAGCAAATCAACCCTGATTTTGATGTTTTTATAATTGGTTTTGCCGGAATTTACGACTGTTACTTTTCCAAGTTTCGCAATTTGTCCCACTCCGTGGGATTTCCATGAGTAATCTTTTACGCTGAGTTCTTCCTGCGGCTTTGCCTGCGCATAGGTTACCTCTGCCCCTATGGAGAAAAGAAGTGGAAAGAAAAGAACGAAAAGCGTGATTTTAATTTTAGAGGAGTGAATTATGCTTCTCATCAGGTCTGAAAAAGTACTTTGCATAGTATAACGCAGAGTTTTTATTATGAAAGCTCCTGAAAGAGGTTTTTTTCTTGAGATATTTCCTAAAAAAGTTTATAAATCTAG
>RKRQ01000023.1 GCA_007571325.1 Candidatus Dadabacteria bacterium | reverse complement strand
AAGCTCATCAGAGAGCTTACCGTTGCTGCAAAGGAAGGAGGAGGAGACCCGGAAGCCAACCCACGTCTCCGAACCGCTATAGCAACCGCAAAAAGTTCCAATATGCCCAATGATACGATCGACAGGGCCATAAAACGGGGTACTGGGGATATTGAGGGAGTTGTATACAACGAAGTGTTCTACGAAGGGTATGGACCCGGTGGAAGCGCTGTATATGTAAAAACCCTTACCGATAATAAAAACAGAACTGTCTCAGAAATAAGAAGAATATTTACAAAACACGGTGGAGGACTCGGGGAAAACGGCTGTGTAGCGTGGATGTTTGATCTTAAGGGAAGAATCGCATTTTCAGGAGACTCGGTTGATGAGGATTCGCTTTTTGATCTGGTCATAGACGCAGGCGCAGACGATATGCGTACAGAAGACAGCGAGATTGTGGTAATAGCTCCTACGGAGAATTATGAAGCGGTAAAGAGGGCAGTCTCCGAGGCCGAAATCAAGTACGAATCCGCTGAAGTAACCATGATACCGCAGACAAGCGTCAGAATCGAGGGACGGGATGCAGAACACATGATAAGAATGATGGAAGCGCTTGAAGACAGCGATGATGTTCAAAATGTGTACGCCAACTTCGACATAGACGAGCAGTTACTCGAGGCAATTGGATAAGAACTCCGAAACCAGGGTCATGGGTATAGACCCGGGATCAATATCCTGTGGATACGGAATCGTTGACGGTAAAGGGAACCGGCTGATTTACGTAACTAGTGGAACGATTTCCCCCGCAGCTGGAGATTCTACTCCAGAAAAATTAAATCATATCTACGCAGAAATTCTAAGGGTAATTGATGATTACGGACCCTCGGTTGTATCAGTCGAAAATATATTTTTCGCCAAAAACGCAAAAAGCGCCATAAAACTTGGCCAGTCAAGAGGAATAGCGGTTTTGGCAGCGGCACAAAGAGGAATCCCGGTAAATGAGCTCGCGCCCACCAAGGTAAAGCTCGCCCTGACTGGCAAGGGAAGAGCAAGCAAGGAAGAGATACAAAAGATGCTCTCCTATATGCTCGGAGTCAGTGAATTTAAGAGTACGGATGAGTCCGATGCGCTTGCTATCGCGATCTGCCACCTAAACCTTTCAAGACGTGGATTGCCAGATGGTACGATTGGCAGCATGGGAAGCAGACGCAGGAAAAAGAGATATACGATAAATGATTTATCTGCTTAGAGGCGTAATCGCTTGTAAGGAAATGGGAACCGTCGTCATTGATGTAAACGGAGTCGGTTACGGAGTTACAGTCCCACTTTCGACCTACTATGATCTTGGAACCATGGGGGAAGAAGTTGAACTGAAAATACACACAAACCACAGGGAAAACAGCATTGAACTGTTTGGGTTCCTCACTGACGCTGAGAAAAAACTCTTTGAAAAACTGATCAGCGTTTCCGGCATAGGACCAAAAGCGGCAACGAACATGCTTTCCAACATCTCCGTTTCAGAACTTGTAAAATCCATAATAAACGGGAACTTGGCTCAAAGAAAAATCCGCGGCATAGGTACCAAGACAGCTATCAAGATCACAAACGAACTTAAGGATAAGCTTGATGATATCGCTTCAGATGAAGAACTTTCAGCTTCCAACACCCTGCTTGACGATACGGTCTCCGCACTGCTCAACCTAGGGTACACCAGGGCCGAGGTGGAAACGAAAACTCCCGAGATCAAAAAAATCATTGAAGCCTCGGATTCCACTGAGGATGTGCTTCGGGATGTTCTTAAGATAATCAGGAAAAACTAGATGCAAGAGAACAGACGAAAAACCGTTTCACCCGAATACACAGAACCAGATGAGCTTGCGGACACAAACCTCCGTCCGGCTTTTCTTCAAGATTTCATAGGACAACCGGGGATAAAAGAACAGACCTCCATATTCATAGGCGCCACCAAGGCAAGAGGCGAAGCGCTCGACCATGTGCTTCTTTCCGGTCCTCCAGGGCTTGGAAAAACTACACTAGCGCACATATTTGCGAACGAATTGGGAGTAGCTCTGCACCTTACCTCGGGCCCGGTTCTTGAAAGAGCCGGAGATCTGGCTTCCATGCTTACCAATCTCGGTGAAAAAGATGTGCTTTTCGTCGACGAAATACACAGAATAAACAGAGTCGTCGAGGAATATCTATACTCGGCAATGGAGGATTTCACCATTGATCTTATGATAGGAGAAGGTCCAACTGCAAGATCAGTGAAAATAAACTTAAACAAATTCACCCTGATAGGAGCAACGACCAGAACGGGACTTCTGACATCTCCATTCCGCTCCCGCTTCGGAGTGGAATTGAGACTTGATTATTACAGTACTGAAGAACTTTCAAGAATAGTGAAAAGATCCTCAGGGATTCTTGGAGTCAATATAACAAACGAAGCAGCAAGGGAGATGACTTCAAGAGCAAGGGGAACTCCCAGGATAGCAAACAGGCTTCTTAAGAGAGTACGAGACTACGCTCAGATGAAATCGGACGGAAACATAACCGAATCCGTGGTAAGGGAAGCCCTTTCGATGCTTGAGATCGATTCTAGGGGGCTTGATAACCTTGACAGGGCAATACTTACTTCGATAATCGAAAAATTCGGGGGCGGCCCAGTTGGAATAGATACCATCTCAGCCGCGGTAAGTGAGGACAAAGACACAATAGAAAACGTCTACGAACCCTTTCTTATAAGGGAGGGACTTATGGAAAAAACACCTAGAGGAAGAAAGGCCACGCAACTTGCTTACGAACATCTTGGAATTACCAAGCCCCATAGCCAACCCAAGCTACTCTGAGACCTCCTCGGTCTTATTAAGAATCAGATCCGTTCTGTGATCTGTTATCTCTCCTTGAGGAAAGTTATAAGTTCTTATCTTCTCGCTTCTGTGCCCACCTCCAACTTGGTTTTTCTTATGCGGAAAATTTCGCGCGCCCGCTTGCTCTCCTCCAACTGATAAACTTACTTCCACGGATTTGTATTGTAAGTGACTGTAATTACGCATCTGAGTATGCATAGGAACACTACAATACTCCTAAAACTTCTCATACCTCTTCCTTTGGTATGCATGGAAAATCACAGAACCATCAGTCAAGTGGTATTTCCCTTATGAACTCATCCCAGTGATTCCCAGAAATAGCGTCTATTATTTTTCTCGGCTCTTTGTAACCTTTTTCTCCGGGGAACATCTTTCTGTACACCTGATCTCTTATCTCAAGCCATTTGTCTATGGCCGCGTAATTTTTGAATTTAACCACAGTTTTGTAAGTCCAAAGTGGTTTTATGGTATGTATTCTCTGTGAATACATCCTGTAATCATCAACCGTAATCCCCATTTTTTTCATTTCCTGCCAAAAAGGGAAAAGACGGGTTTTGTACACTCTTAGAAATTCCTCGCGGTTTTCAGGTGCTACCGTATAGAAGCTTTCTTCTACCACAATCGTGTATCTGTCTTCCTCCGCGCGAACCGTCGCAGAGGCAGTAAGACAAAAAATCAGTATAAAAACGGCCGGGAAACAATATTTTCTTGACACGTTGATTCCTCCATTGAACACACTGTTGATTAATCTCTGTTTTTTCAATTGTACCTGAAGGTGAAGTGATGTTTAATTTCTCAAAATGGGTATAATAGAACATCTGTGATTTCCCGTTTGATTTTTATCATAGCTTAATATTTTTGCTTGGTGCCGGGCTATCCGACCATGTGTCGCCCGCGACGTGACTTGGAAATTTACCGACTTAACCGGAGCTCTGTAATTTCACCTAAGCATTCCCAATGAATCTGTTTACGGAAGGAACAAACAACATATTAATGCTGCTTGTAAGTACAGGTCCTGTAGTTAAGGCCGTGCTTCTGCTCCTGATCTTTATGTCCGTTTTTTCCTGGGCAATCATCTACACAAAATTTCGTCTTATAAGAAGTTCCTCAAAGAAATCGGCTTCATTTCTCAATCTTTATCATTCAAACGAAGATATGAGAACGCTTCTGTCCTTTTCAAAAAAAGTAGGCGGCCCGGTGGCAGAACTATTCAGAGCGGGCTACGCGGAAGTGGTAAAAACAGAAAAAAGGAAAGGCAGGGGCGAACCTGACCACAAGCAGCATGGAGATACATATTCCCGTGCAGAGTCCGTAGACCTTGTGGAAAGAGCGCTTAACAGAGCGATGACTAAAGAGGCTTCTAAACTTGAAAAGTCTCTGGTTTTCCTTGCAACAACTGGAAGTTCAGCCCCTTTTATAGGATTGTTCGGAACTGTTTGGGGTATCATGAATTCCTTCATAGGGCTTGCGGGAAGTGCCGGTGTCCCTTCGCTTGAAGTCGTGGCTCCAGGAATCGCGGAGGCGCTTATAGCAACCGCCATCGGTCTTGCCGCTGCCATACCAGCCACAGTATCCTACAACTACTTTATAAACCGCATAAGAACTATGGAAGTAGAAATGGAGAACTTCTGCGCCGGATTCTTAAATACGGCGGAAAGGTATCTTAACAGGTAAAGAGAATCTCACCTCATGGCAGCGGGAAAATTCAATGCCGGCTGGCGCGGATCAGTCATATCCCAGATAAACGTCACTCCGTTTGTCGACGTAATGCTGGTTCTGCTGATTATTTTCATGGTCACCACTCCCATACTCTATCACGGAATCAAGGTGGACCTTCCTCAAGTGGCATCTTCTAAAATCCCGGTAAAAAACCAAAAGGAAATAACAGTGACTCTGGCTAAATCCGGGGAAATATTCCTAAGAGACAAAAACTACCCTCTTTCCGAAATGGCTACCGCCATAAGCGAACTAATGAAATCGGAGGGAATGACTCCCGACAGCGGACGGGTTTTCCTCCGAGCCGACAAATCAGTCAAATACGGATTCATCGTAGAGGTTATAGACGAGATTAAAAAAAGCGGCATTGAGAAACTAAGTCTCGTCACAGAATTAAAAGATATAAGGAAGTAAAAAAGCGGACATGTAAAAAGATGAAGGAAGAAGAGAACCGATTTCGCAAAGGATTTTTTATTTCTCTGGCTCTTCATCTGTTAATATTTTTTTTGCTTGTCTTGGGAGTTGGAGGGCATAGAAAAATTCCTCCCGAGAGTTCAATAGAAGTATCGCTTTCATCCACAGCCCCAAGCGTCGATAAAAAAAAATCAAATGTAAAAACGCCCAGCAACCGTCACCGGAAACTGGAAAAGAAAAAAAAAGCCGTAAAAAAACCGAAGCCAAAAGCTGAGAAGACTGAAAAGAAAAAAGTAGAAAAAAGTTCACCAAAACAAAAACCCCCTAAAAAGAAAAAAAAAGCTGTAAAGAAACCGAAGCCAAAAGCTGAGAAGACTGAAAAGAAAAAGGTAGAAAAAAGTTCACCAGAGCAAAAAACTCCTGAAAAGAAAAAAGAAGCTATAAAGGAATCAAAGTCAGATGTTGAGAAAACCGCAAAGAAATCTGAACCTGAGAAAACCCCAAAATCCCCCGAGAAAACATCTTTGAAATCGGAAAAAAAAGAAGTTATTAGAAATATCAAAAAAAAATCTATTCTTAGAAGCATAAAAAAAACGACGGAGCAGGAATCAGCCCAGACAGGCTCAACAGAAGCTAATCCGGGGATAATATCACTTGTGCTCGATGTCTATTACAAAACAATATCAAAGCGAATACAAAAAAACCTGATATTACCCCCCAACATAGACTCTAGCATTTTCCTGACAGCTCAGGTGAGTTTTTACATGAGAGAAAATGGTGAAATATATAATGTAGGAATAGAAAAAAGTTCGGGAAACAAAAGGTTTGATTCGTACTGCATAAAATCCGTAACAGATACTTCACCGCTTCCCCCTCCCCCAAACGAGTTAGTGGAGAGAATAAGGTCGGAATTTTTCATTATTTCATGTGAAAGCAAAAAATAGTTAATATGCGCTTGATACTAGTAAGACACGGAACAACGGACTGGAATGAAATCGGAAGATGTCAGGGGATAAGCGACGTTCCTCTTAATTCTACAGGTATAGAGCAGGCGGAAAAAGTGGCTTTCTCGCTAAAAGACGATAGGGTTGACTGCATATACTCAAGCGACCTGATAAGGGCGAAGACGACGGCCGAAAAAATTGCAGACTACCATTCAGTTGAAGTTAAAATCAGGGAGGATCTTCGGGAGATGGACCAGGGAATTTTCGAAGGACTTGATTTTTCATATATAAGGAAGAAGTATTCTGAGGTTCTCAAACACTGGCGTGAAAACCCCGAAACCCTGCAGCTGCCTCAGGGAGAAGCTCTTATGGACGTTCAGCAAAGGGCATTTGACGCCGTCATGGACATTGGAACCCGTTTCGGTTCGCAAAATATAGTGATTGTAAGTCACAATATGGTTATAGCGGCTTTGTTTTGCAGATTTACCAAAAATTCGCTTAAAAGATTTCGTGATTATCTAGTAGACGAAGCCTCAAAAAGCATTATTGAAACATGCGACGACAGGTTCATAATAGTATCCTTTAACGATATTGATCATCTGTGTTCCAACAGCTAGTAGATAGTATAGAGAAGATTCATGAAGGACGAGATACTGAAAATAATAAAAGAATCTGTGGATTCTCTTGCATTTCCGGGAATCCCGCCAGGAAATGGAGAAAAGTTTGAAGTATCAACTCCGAAAAGAAAAGAGTTCGGCGATTTCTCCACAAATGCGGCGCTCATTATAGGAAGCATGACGGGCGAGGATTCCAGGGAAGTTGCTCAGAAGATAGTCAGCGCTATAGAGCAACGCCAGTGCCCTTCTATAGAAAAGCTTGATGTTGCAGGACCAGGATTTATAAATTTTTTCGTTAAGAAAACCCTGTTTGAATCCGAACTCCGGGAAATTCTTCGTCTGGACAGCAAGTATGGAGCTTCCAGAGAGGGTTCTGGAAAAAAAGTGCTGGTTGAGTATGTAAGTGCCAACCCCACGGGCTACCTTCATTTTGGTCATGCTCGAAATGCTGTAGTCGGAGACTCAGTGACCAGAATACTTTCCTTCTGCGGATATGAGGTTACTAGAGAGTTCTACATAAACGATGCAGGAAGACAAATGGATATGTTAGGCGAGTCGGTGTACTCCGCTCTTGCCAGCATGTTCGGACTCACAAAAGAACTTCCAGAAGACGGGTATCGCGGCGAATACATATACCAACTTGCCGAACAGATAAAAGTATCGGAAAAATGTCCTCAAGTGCCCGGAGATGAATCGGCAATTATAGAGTTCTGCAGAGAATTTGCATACTCAAAACTGCTTGAGGAGATAAAAATGGATCTTCTGGACCTGAGAGTGGATTTTGACAACTGGTACAGCGAGAGGGCAAAAATACACAGTCGCGGTCCTGAAGGGAAAAAAATCAGCAAAACTCTGGTCAGACTTGAAGATATTGAAGCGGTTGAGAAAAGAGACGGAGCACTCTGGTTCAAAGCTTCAATTTACGGAGAAGATCAAGACTGGGTAATAATAAAAAAAGACGGTTCACCAACTTATTTTCTCTCCGATATAGTTTATCATGTAGATAAATACTCAAGGGGCTTTTCTAGGATGATAAATGTTTGGGGAGCTGATCACCACAGTCACGTCTCGCGTCTTAAATCTTCCATAAAGGCCCTTGGCCTAGATGAATCTTCCCTGCAGATACTTCTTATACAGTTCGTGAGACTGGTTAGGGATGGTGAGGAAGTCTCTATGTCGAAAAGATCCGGGGATTTCGTTACTCTTCGCGAAGTTCTAAATGAAGTCGGATGTGACGTTACGAGATTCTTTTTACTGATGAGAAGTTCAGACAGCCATCTTGATTTTGATCTTTCCCTAGCGAAAAAAGAGTCAAGCGAAAATCCAGTTTACTACATTCAATACGCAAACGCTAGAATTTCAAGCCTGACAAAAAACTCGGCGGAAGCGGGAGTAAAAGCTTCGGATGAACATCTTGACCTTCTCTCTAGCAACGAAGAAAGGGATTTGGTGAAAACGCTTCTAATGTTTCCCGAGGTTGTCGGCTCAGCGGCTGATTCGTTTTCCCCACATAAGTTAGTCTACTATCTGCATGAATTGGCAGCCAAGTTTCATTTTTATTACAATAAAACAAGGATACTAGATTTGGGAAATGACTATATTTCCTCTGCAAGACTTTACCTGACCCTCTGTGTACAGGTGGTTATAAGAAACGGCCTCGGTCTTCTCGGAATAACCGTTCCCGAGAGCATGTAAAAATGGACGAAAAAAGAAAAGAAAAAAATCCTCAGGCACTGAAATTTTCCATGGTTTTCCTCATTGTTTTCACAATGGTGTTTTCTGTAGGAGTTGTAGTAGGGAAAAAATTTATACCGTCAGACGAACAGGCGCTAAAGGAGGAATCTCCGAGTCTTCCGGAAAAACCGTTTTCATTCGGGCCGACAGAGAAACTTTCAGAAGAAAAAGCAACAGAACCAGATAGTTCGCAAAATGAAATTCCTTTGAATGAAACTTCTTCAAACGAAACTCCCCCGAAAAAAGAATCAGCTAGCGACCAGTACCTGTCTACAATGATCAACCAAGAGTACAAATACACTATTCAGGTCAGTTCTTTTCTTAGCAAGAAAGTTGCTAACCGAACCGTAAGATTCTACAAAGACAAAGGATACCCAGCTTTCATAAGAGAATACTCACCTTCTGAAATCACCACTTTCTACAGGGTTAGAATAGGAACCTTTCAGTCAAAGGAGGAAGCGCGGGAATACGGAGACGAGATACAGGCAAAAGAAAGAGATTTCAAGTTTTATGTAACCCTTAACGACTAAGCCAGAGGGTACATACTTATAACGTTTAAGCGTACCTAGACTATGGAACAGATTACAGGTTATTATCTTTCTCATGGAAAACGAATTGTCATCGCCTGACTCCGAACAAACTGACGAGAGATCAAAAACCGGAAGAAGACCGGAATCTTCAAAACTTCTTTCTGGAGGAATCAAGTCTTGGTGGGTTACTCTAATCAACCCCATAGAAGAATTTCTCGTAGACAGGGAGTTCCGTCCCAACGTACTAACCATCACCACTTTGGTGGTATCCGCGCTTGCAGGCTACTTTTTCCATTTGGGCATGATTTTCGTAGCAGGAGTATTGCTGCTGGCCGGTTCGACTTTTGATATTTTCGACGGCAGAGTCGCTCGCGCCCAAGGGCTTAATTCACCCAAGGGAGCTTTCTTTGATTCCTGCGTGGACAGATATTCAGAAATCCTTATCTATATGGGTCTTCTGAGTTTCTTCAGAGATACTTTCTTCATTTACATAGTTTTCCTGATAGTCAGTTGCTCCATGATGGTCAGCTATACAAAAGCCAGAGCCGAGGGGTTGGGAATCGATTGCGAAGTAGGAATAATGCAGAGAACCGAAAGAGTAGTCTACCTTGGCGTTCTTTCGGCGTTTAACTTCCTAGGCAATATAATTACTTTTCTTCTTGGGTTTGGAAACAAAGATTATCTTCTGAAACTCTCAGTCATTATTCTCTTCCTGTTTTCCTTTTATACATCAATACAGAGAATGACTCACGTGATGAAAAAGATGGAGGAAGATGAAAATGGCGAGGCAAATGAAACAGAAGCGGGTAATTAAGAAGTTCTCTCTCTGATCCTGCTGGCCTTCTTCGAAAGACCTCTTAGATAGTAAAGCTTGGCTCTTCTAACTCGGCCTTTTCTTTTTACCTCTATTTTGCCTATAAGAGGAGAGTGCAACGGGAAAATTCTCTCAACGCCTACACCGTAAGAAACCTTTCTTACTGTAAAAGTTTCCCTGAAACCCGAACCTTTTTTGGCTATAACTGTACCCTCAAAAACCTGGATTCTTCTCCTCTCTCCCTCTTTAATATTATAATGAACCGATACAGTGTCTCCGGAACGAAACTCCGGCAGGTCAGTTCTCAGGTGCTTTTTCTCAATTTCTGTTATAATTCCCATTTTTGCATATCCCCTTTTTGTGGGATGTTGAATATACAGAACCTCTCGTATATTGTCAAAATATCAATAAAGGACTTTTCTCAAGTAGACTACGGAGTTTTCCACAAAGATTTCCCCGTCTTGGTTTTAACGGATCAAGCTCCGCAGGAAAGTAATCTGTCGAGCACTATTGCCGCTGCGCTTCTTACCGAAAGATGGTTAAATTCCCTGTAACCACTTATGGGTTTGAGAACATAGTCGACTTCCTTTATTGTCTCATGCGTAAGCCCCCACCCCGTGCCGAAAAGAATCAGGAAGGGTTCGGCGTTTTCAAATATCTTTTCCCTAAGCTCCTGATAACCAGTCATATTGTTTGAGAAGCGGGCATCCGTAGCCACTATTTTCGGCGTTTGCCCTTCTGCCTCCTTTATCTTCTCTACGGCCTCCTGGATTGTTTTTATTATGCTTATAATGCCGAATGCCTTACTTTTTGTTTCGTTAAAATTCTTTCCCTCTCCCTTGACCCAATGATTAACGAGTCTTTCAGCCAGACGGCGTTGCTCTTCAACAGGGTTTACAAGATAGAATTTCTTCACTCCGTACGTAGTTGCATCTCTGGATATATCGTGCGCGTCTATGCTTTTAAAAGCAGTTGAGACGACTTCAAGGTGACTGTTGTACGCTGGATAGTGAACAAGAGCTACATAAACATTAAAACCGGGAGAGTTTCGGGTTTTAAGCTCCTTAAGAAAACTGTTTTCCTCCTCGGAGAGTTGAGCACCGTCAAGAAAAGAAGGGCTCTGGACAAAGGTGCTTTTTATGCTTTCGCGTCTTCTCCAGTTTCTTATTTTCTCGTGGTCTCCAGAAAGAAGCACCTCTGGAACTTTTTTTCCCTTGTATATTCGCGGTTTTGTATACTGGGGATACTCAAGAAGGCCATTTCTAAGAGATTCCGTGTCAAGGGACTCCGTGTTCCCAAGAACCCCAGGGATATATCTGGATACGGCATCCACTATAAGAGAACAAGCATATTCTCCCCCGGAGTTTACATATTTGCCGGTAGATATCTTCATGTCGACATAAAGTTCACTCACTCTGTCATCAATGCCCTCGTATCTACCGCAGAGAATTATAAGCTGTTCGAACTCGCAGAGTTCCTGCGCTTTGCGGTCATCAAATTCCTCCCCCTTCGGAGTCGTGAGGATTACGGCAGAGCGAAGCTCTTTTTCTTTTATTTTGGAAACAGCATTTCCTATCGGTCCCGGAGTCATAAGCATTCCGCTTCCCCCTCCGTATGGAGTGTCGTCCGTTTTCCCATTCTTCACGCTTGAATAACTTCTGAGGTCATGGACGTTTATTTCTACCATCCTGTTCTCAACGGCCCTGCTTATCACCCCAAAAGAGAAGGTAGAATCAAAAAAACCAGGGAAGATTGTCACTATATCAAACTTCATGGAAGTACCACTTGTCTATTCAAGGAGCCCCTCTACCGGATCCACTGTAATAATTGAATTATCAAGGTCCACGGAGATCACGAACCTTTTAACAAAGGGAATGAGAAATTCTTGTTTTGGGCTTTTTATCACGAGAATATCATGCCCGCCTGAATCAATTAGGTTTCTTACTTCCCCTATATTCTCTCCGCCGGAGGTGCAGACCTGAAGCCCGATGAGATCGGACCAGTAATACTCGTCTTGCTCGGGCGGCTGCAGATCGCCTCTTTTGACCAAAACATTGAGATTTCTAAGCTCTTCGGCAACATCGGGCGTATCGACGCCTGTTAATTTCAAGATTGCTGTATTTTTATGGATTTTTACTCTAGATAGGTTTAATCTTCGGGGCTCTGCCTGGTCAGGAACTTCTATATAGACCTTTTGCACCCCAGAGAGAGTTTCTGGACATCCTCCATAGGCAAACATTTTTACTTCACCTTGGAGGCCGTGTCTTTTCGTTATCTTCCCGTAGAGAACAAGGCTCTGTTTCGCGCTTTCCGGCAATGCTACTCAAGAATCTCCAAAACAGCGCGCTTTTTCATTTTCGCGGCTGCGGCGTTCAGTATGCTGCGAATCGCTTTTGCCGTTCTTCCCTGCTTTCCGATTACTTTTCCCAGGTCTTCGGGCGCTACCCTAAGTTCAATAACAGTAGTTTTCTCACCCGTTACCTCCGTCACCTGAACCTGCTCAGCACTGTCAACAATGGGTTTAACTATGAACTCGACAAGTTCTTTGAGTTGACTCATAAGGAGCATCCCTCCTGAAACTAAAATCCTCCCAACCAAATTTTCACGTGAAAGAATAATGTTCTAAGTAACCTGAGACATGAGCTTGCTTACCCTGTTGGTTGCCTTGGCGCCGTTATCCATCCATGCTTTCACTCTATCCAAATCTATTTTTAATTCGTGGGGTTTTTTCCGCGGATCGTAATGTCCAAGTATTTCAAGAAACTTCCCATCACGTGGGGAACGAACATCCGCAGCGACTATTCTATAAAACGGCTTTTTCTTAGATCCCATCCTGCTCAATCTTATTTTGACCAAACTACTTCTACCTCCTGAATTAGAGAGAAAGATATACTCCCATCATCTGAATTTCATCATTCTCTTGGCTAGTTTACCCATTTTTCCCATGTTTTTCATCATGTTTCGCATCTGTATATAGTTTTTTATCATACGGTTTACGTCAGGAACTGTAGTTCCACTTCCTTTAGCGATTCTCTTTCTGCGGCTGCCATTTAAGATCGTGTGATCCCTTCTTTCTGGCAGGGTCATAGAATTGATTATTGCAAGACTTTTTTTTATCTCCTGCTCGGCCTTTACCATGGCATCCGCGTTATCAGTGATTTTTTTCATTCCCGGGACCATATGCGCTATGTTTTCTATCGAACCAAGTTTCCCCATGGCTATTATTGATTCTCTGTAATCCTCAAGAGAAAACTGTCTTTTGGATATTCTTTCTGCAAGTTTTCTAGTCCTCTCTTCCTCAAAAGCATCTTCCGCTTTTTCTATCAGGCTCAGGACATCTCCCATGCCCAGAATTCTCGAGGCTATTCTCTCAGGATAAAACACCTCAAGCGCATCGGCTTTTTCTCCCGTTCCGAAAAACTTAATTGGCTTTCCGGTAGTAGCCTTTATTGAAAGAGCCGCCCCTCCCCTTGCGTCCGCATCCATCTTGGTAAGAACAACGCCGTCAAGATCAACAGCTTGATCAAAGCTCTGTGAAACATTCACGGCGTCCTGGCCAGTCATAGAGTCTGCAACCAACAGGATTTCATGGGGATTTACCTTCTTCTTTATTTTCCCCAGTTCATCCATCAGTTCACTGTCGAGATGGAGGCGTCCCGCAGTGTCTATGATTATCACGTCCTCCCCACGCTTAGCGGATAATGAAACCGCGTCTACGCACACATCCACTGGGTCTGACCCCGCGACGGTATCATAGACACTCACGCCTATTTTTTCCCCGAGTATTTTTAACTGCTCTATTGCAGCCGGGCGGTAGATATCAGCGGGAACCAGCAGGGGAGTTTTTCCATGGCGTTCCTTAAGAAATTTTGCAAGCTTCGACGCCGTGGTGGTTTTCCCCGAACCCTGAAGCCCCACCAGCATTATTACCACGGGAGGCGCAACCTCAAGATTCAAGGGCTCGTTCTCCCGCCCCAGAATTTCCGTAAGCTCTTCTTTTACTATCTTTATGAACTGCTGTCCGGGGTTGAGACTCCCTTCAACTTCTCGACCCAACGCTCTTTTTTTGACAAGCTCAATGAATTGGCGAACCACTCTGAAATTAACATCGGCTTCAAGAAGGCTCAGACGTACTTCACGGAGAGCCTCTTCTATGTTCTTTTCGCTTAGCTTTCCATAACCCCCTATTCTTTTGAGGGTGGATTCAAGTTTTTTTGAGATTCCTTCAAACACTTCTACGCTTCCCGTCAGTAATAGACCTCTAAGAGTCGTAACTGAAATCTATATAATACCGGAATTACAAAAGACAATCCTTATACGGTCTAAGGCACTGTACTTAATAATCTAAAGATCAATCTGAGTTATGGTAAATGGACAAAATACTCTAGGATATTATAATTAGTTCCATTGGAGACAGCCTTGAGATTTGGAGCATACGGTTACATAAAGCAGTTCCTCAAGGATCCTAAGAGTACGGGCTCTTTAATGCCTTCAAACAAGGGTCTGTCAGAGCTTGTCACAGATACCGCGAAACTCAGCGAAGTGGAAACCGTGGTTGAGCTAGGACCGGGAACTGGGGTTTTTACCCAGAAGATTCTTGAGAAAAAAAATCCTGAAGCCTTGTTTTTCGCAATAGAGATCAACTCCGAGTTCTGCGAAGCGACCAGATTTCGATGCCCCGCCGCAACAATCTACAAAGATTCTGCAGAAAACACGAAAAGATATCTCAAAAAACACGGGAAGGATTCTTGCGACTGTATCATCTCCAGTCTTCCATGGGCGGTGTTTGACCACGTAACCCAGGACAGGTTGATCAACGTTATATGGGATGTGTTAAGACCGGGAGGAAGGCTGATTACCTTTAGTTACTCAATCAGCATGATGGTTCCGAACGCCAGAAGGTTCCGCTCTATTCTTCTAAACAAGTTCTCAAATGTCGTCAAGTCGAAGACTGTATGGTCGAATTTCCCTCCTGCGTTCGTATATAGAGCGGAGAAATAATGTCCTCAATGCAAAGGTCAAGACTACATCTAAAATCAAATCCCGTATCTTAGGTCTATTTGTGTATACTTAAAATATCGCATAATCAATTTCTTTTATGTCCCATAATCCGTTCTATTTGATTGACGGCAGTTCATATATATTCAGGGCGTTTTACGGCGTAAGGGCCGACCTTTCCACTTCCCAAGGATTTCCCACAAACGCCGTCTATGGATTTGCCAACATGCTTCTTAAGTTTCTCAGAGAATACCAACCGAAATACTTGGCAATAGTGTTTGATTCCAAGGGGGAAGTGTTCAGAAACAAAATATACCCCTATTACAAGGCGAACAGAGACGAAGCTCCTGAAAGTCTCAAGCTTCAATTTCCAAAAATTTTTGAACTTGTCCGGGCATTTTCAATCCCTATGCTTGCAATGGAAGGATATGAGGCCGACGACATCATAGGCACCATAGCCAAGGCGCAGGAAAAATCAAAGGTTGTTTTGATCACCGGAGACAAGGATTTCTGCCAACTGGTCTCCGAAAACATAACTCTGATCGATACAATGAGGGACCGGGTAACCGGTGTGGAAGAAGTTGTTGAGAGATACGGTATAAAACCAAAACAGATGGTCGATTTCTTCGCTCTTACGGGAGACAAGGTCGATAACATTCCCGGGGTTGCAGGCGTGGGGGAGAAAACCGCCTCTGCCCTCATATCCGAATACGAAGATCTTGATGGCGTATACAGAAACTTAGATAGGATTCGCACCAGCGTCGCAAAAAAACTCAGAGAGCATAAAGACGACGCTTACTTAAGCCAAAAACTCGTTTCTATAAAAATAGATGTCGAGCTAAAAACCGGAATTGAAGATTTCAGATACGAAGGATACTCGGCCGAAAATCTTCGGGAGATATTCTCAGAACTCGAGTTTGAAAAACTTCTAGATGAAATTGGAGCTTCTGTCCCAGTGGGCGAAGCGGTAAAATACGATTCCTGCGAAACTGTTTTTGATGAGGAATCTCTAAACCGAGTTATAAACACAATAAAAAGAACTCAAGAACTCTCGATAAATCTCCAGACGGATTCAACACTGCCAATGAACGCCCACATAATAGGCTTTTCTCTCTGCCCCGCCCCGGAGAAGGCTTTTTACATCCCCGTAGGACACATCCGAACCATTGAAACTGAAAGACAGATGGAACTTGACACCGTGCTTTCGAAGCTAACACCCGTTTTTGAGTCAGAAGAGATTAAAAAAATAGGTCAAAACATAAAATACGATATGCTTGTGCTAAGAAACCACGGAATAAGACTCAAAGGAATTTATTTTGACACTATGCTGGCCTCACATCTACTTGACGCTTCCTGGGGAAACTACAAACTTGAGGAACTCTCAAGAAGGGAACTAGGCCACAAGATGATTTCCTACGAGAATATTACGGGAAAGGGAAAGTCAAAAAAGAGTTTTGCCGAAGTTGATATCGAGACAGCGACAAGATATTCCTGCGAGAATTCAGAGGTAACGCTCGTTCTCTCAAGAAAGTCTATTCAGGCTCTAAAAAAAGAGCACCTCTGGAATCTTTACAGGGAAAACGTTCTAGGCCTCATTCCAGTTCTATGCGAAATGGAATTTGCGGGAGTAAGAATTGATACAGCAATTCTCGGTAAGATGTCAGAAGAATTTGAAAGGGATCTAGTTTCCGTTGAAACAGGAATATATGAAAAAACCGGGGGAGAGTTCAATATAAACTCAACCAAGCAGCTTTCTGAAATACTTTTTGAAAAACTTCGTCTCCCGTCTAGAAAAAAAACCAATAAGGGCGCATTCTCCACAGATTCTGAGGTGCTTAGGGATCTGTCGGCAATCCACGAGGTGCCCCGTCTAATACTCAGACACAGGTCTCTTTCCAAACTGAAATCCACTTACATAGATCAGCTTCCAAAGCTCATCAATCCAGTCACGGGAAGAATTCACACTTCTTTCAATCCCGCAGGCACTTCAACCGGTAGACTGAGCTCAAGCGACCCGAACCTCCAAAACATCCCGATAAAAACCGAGGACGGAAAAAGAATAAGAAAATCCTTCATGGCGAAAAATGGCTGTGTCATACTGTCGGCCGATTATTCTCAGATAGAAATCCGCCTACTTGCACATTTTTCGGGAGATCCAACACTGCTTGCAGCGCTTAGAAATGACAAAGATGTACATACTGCCACGGCCTGCGAGATATTTAACTCAAGCGAGGACAGCATCACGTTTGAGATGCGGAATCTCGCCAAGACCATAAACTTCGGGATAATATACGGGATAAGCGCTTTCGGACTTTCAAAACAGCTCGGCACTACAGTTTCGGTCTCCAGAAACTACATAAACCGGTATTTTGACAAGTATTCAAAGGTCAAAACCTATATGGACTCATCTGTCGAAGAAGCAAGAACCAAGGGTTATACCGAAACGCTTGTCGGGAGAAGAAGGCCGATACCGGAGCTTGCGTCAAGAAACAGAGCTGAAAGGAACAGAGGGGAACGCGAGGCTATAAACACCCCGATACAGGGGTCGGCCGCGGACATAATAAATCTGGCTATGATCCGTATATTTAGAAGGCTTGAAGAGAAAGGATCTCATTCTAAGATGATTCTTCAGGTTCATGACGAGCTTCTTTTCGAGATATACGAAACGGAACTTGACGAACTGCGGGTTCATATAAAAAACGATATGGAAAACGCCTGGGAACTGAACGTACCACTTAAAGTAGAAATCCGCTCCGCTGAGAACTGGGCCGAAGCCCACTGATCCGAGAAAGACGCTAATGAAAAATTATAAAAAGATCACTCTTGTCCTTTACGCATTAGTACTATTTTTTACATTTCTCCCTGCAACATCTTCCCACGCCGATGTAAACAAGAAAAAAATTCTCTCCCTTATTTCAAAAAACACTTCATCGCGAAAAAAAATTGGTATCATGATTCGCTCCGCCGATACAGGCAAAACAGTTTTCCGTTACAACAGCAAAAAGAATTTCATTCCCGCTTCCAATAACAAGATACTTTCCTCCGTCGCGGCGCTTTCCCTTCTTGGAAAGGACTTCCGGTTCAAAACGGAGTTTTATCTGGGCGGAGGAATACACTCAAATGTCGGTCACGGCGGTCTTTACGTAAAAGGATTCGGAGACCCTTCAATAGACATCAAGAACCTTCGAGATATTGTGGGTGAAATAAAAGCCCTAGGAGTAACAAGAATTGACGGAGGAATTTATCTCGACGGTTCCTACTTTGACGAAACTTATTACGGAAAAGGCTGGAACTCTGAGTGGTATGGCAGGAGTTTCTGTCCTCCCATAGCAGCGATTTCATTCAATTATAACAAGGCGAAAATAAGGGTTTTCGCACCCAACGCTCGGGGAATGTCCGCAAGAGTAATAACAAAACCTGCGGAGTTTCCCTTTCCGATTAAAAGCAGTGTTTACTCTACTTCAAGAAAATCAGGAGTGACAGCAAAATTCAACAAGCAAAATGAACTCAAAATCTTAGGATACATATCGAATCGGAAAAAGAGCGAGACCCTGGAAGTTTCGGTACCCGATCCATTCTTTTACTTCGGGGCGGTATTGAGGCAAGTTCTTGAGAAGAACGGAATTGAAGTGAGCGGGTCCATAAACCGCGGCATAGTGCCTAAGTGGGCAGGCAAGATATTGACTCATTACTCAGAACCTCTGGGAACCATTATCCATGAATACAACAAGGAAAGCGTCAACATAATCGGAGAAAACATAGTCAAGGTTATAGGCGCCGAATTTTCCAACACCCCGGGTTCATGGGAATCAGGAGTGCTAGTAATCGAAAGTCATCTGAGGAGAACAGGCCTCAATGGAAATTTCTCTCTAGCCGACGGCTCCGGCCTTTCAAGGCTGAACAGAGTATCTCCTGAGAACATAACCAGGGCGCTTTACAATGCTTACAACAATCCAGAAATTTCCGAGGAGTTTGTTTCATCTCTTCCGGTCGCCGGAGTAGACGGAACCCTTAAAAAAAGATTCCGCAATCTTAAGGGGAGGGTCTATGCGAAAACCGGTTATATTCAAGGAGCTAGATCTCTATCCGGTTATGTATTCGGAAAAAATGGGCGGGTTTACATTTTCTCCATCATATCAAATGGAATGGGGACGAGGGTAAAAGCGCTTCAGAATACGATTCTGCGAGAACTAGCCTACTGACTTGTCCTGTGGAAACTGTCCGCTAATCTTGCGAACTCCTCAACTGAAAGTGATTCTGCTCTTCTTCCCTCATCAATATTAGAGTCCAAGAGGGCCCGTTTTACTGTTGCTCTCTCAAAAAAGTTTTCAAGAGAATTCCTTATAGTCTTTCTTCGCGAAGAAAATGCATATCTTGCAACAGTTCTGAAAATTTTCTCGGTTGATACTAAGAACACAGGCTTTTCCAATGGATCAAGGACTACAACCACTGAGTCCACCTCCGGAACCGGATAAAACGCCCGTCGGGGAACCTTGAATGCAACCTTCACGCTAAAACAGCTCTGCAACAACACAGACAAGGAACCATAACTTTTTCGTCCCTTTGGAGACGATATTCTCTGGGCCACTTCTTTTTGCAGCATTACAACTATTTTCGAGAAAAGCTCCCTTTCATCAAGAAGCTTAATCAATATCTGAGAGGATATGTTATAGGGAAGATTTGATACAAGCTTCATTTTACCCCCCTCAGAAAAACGGCTGAGACTGACTTTAAGAACGTCTTCGTAAATGAATCTTGTATTTGCAGATTCTGCGAATTCTGCATCAAGAAAGGTTTTAAGCCTAGTGTCCTTTTCAATCGCCGTGACTTTGCCGGCACTGAGTGCAAGGTGCTTTGTGAGACTGCCTTTCCCGGGACCAATTTCAATCACGTTATCTTTTTGCTTGAGTTCTGCTGCAGCACCGATTTTACGGAGTATGTTCGGGTCGTTAAGAAAATTTTGTCCGAGTCTCTTTCTCTGACGAAATATCTCTTCCCGCTCCATATAACTCATCCCTTAAAACCAGTACCAATAACGACTCTATGGAAAAGACAACGGTTAAAAGTATAGTACGATTTTATTTTTTGGGAGATTCAGTTGTATCACCCAGCAACGAAGCCAGATGATACTGCAATACAATTTCTAAGAATAGAAACAAAAAGTTATTTTTCTTTGAACCTGAATACTTTTTCTTCTTCCTTTATCATGCCTTTTTCTCTCAGTATCTTTTCGACGTACTTTTTGTCTTCCTTAAGAGCTTTTGTTTCCTCCCTATAAGCCTCGTTCTGCGCTTTTAAATTCTCTATCCTCTTCTCTATTCTCTTATTTTCATTCTTGAGAAAATAGACCTTGGAAATTTCATTGAAAAACAGCAGAGCCATAACCAAGACGATTAACGAATACACAGTTAATCTGATGAACTTCCTCGGCTTCATACGTTCTCTAAAGCGCAACAGTTCCGACAAGAAAAGGATTGGTGCTTTTTTCAATCCCTACCGTCGTTCTGGGACCGTGGCCAGGATAAATCTCATAGTGGTCAGGATATTTAAATATCTCAGAACGGATTGACCCAACAAGCTCCGCCATGGACGTTCCCCCCGTAAGGTCCACTCTGCCAACGCTGCCGGCGAAAACCGTATCACCCGCTATTATTGACTCTTCAAAGACAAAACATATATGTCCCCATGTGTGTCCAGGCACAAGAAGGATTTCTCCCCTAAGATTTCCAACACGAAGAGTATCCCCCTCTTTTACATATCCGTCTACTTCCGGAGCTTCTACGAAGTCAAACTCGGGGAACCTGTTTTTCGCCTCTGGAAGCGCGTCAAGCACAGGCTGTTCATTCTTATGTATGTAAAATGGTATGCCGAGCCGTTTTTTGAAAGTTTCAACGCCAGCCACATGATCTAAATGGGTATGCGTATTGACTATTTTTTTTATTTCTAACCCTGATCTTTCGATTTCTGCGTATATCTCTTCTATCTGCTCTCCGGGATCAACGAGCATAGCCTCATTAGTATCTTCATCCCCTATGATATAGCAGTTTTCAATGAATACTCCACCTGGAATGCATTTTATTATCATTATGATTTCACCTCAGTGTTGTTTATGTGTTTATGCGAAAATCAACGAATCCACCCTCCGGGGACAGCCATCTGGATTCAACCGATTTCACCTCTGCGCGGGGAGGACCCTCTTTGCACCACTCAATGAGCTTTTCAAGCTTCTCGGTCATTCCCTCGGCTACTATTCTCACACTACCATCCGCAAGATTTTCAACACATCCCCTGATGCCAAGTCCAGCTGCTGTCTGCGCCGCTGAGGCTCTGAAGTAAACTCCCTGCACCCTTCCCTTGACCAGGATAAGCACTCTCTGTTCCATTCGCCTCTCCCAGATTACCAAAAGCTTCTTTCGGTGTCAATGAATGCAGATATTGTGACCCTGAAAACGCATACTAAGGCAAGCAGCAATAGTCTGAACGGCGTTGACAGAAAAAAAGGCAAAATGTATTTTGTTAATTCAATGAGTGAGTACCAAGCCCATTTCAGATGCATAGATAAAGACTGCTCTGAAACCTATCCCGTTGATGAAATCATCTATAGATGCAGAAAGTGCAACAATCTTCTAGATGTTCAGCACGACATGAATATGCTCGCCAAAAAAACGCCTGAAAAGTGGAGAGAGCTTTTTGACAGCAGGTACAGGAAACAGTCATGGCCTTTCGGAAGTGGAGTCTGGGGTAAGAAGGAGTGGGTACTTCCCTCAATTGCAGATGAAAACATAGTTTCAATGTACGAGGGATGTACCAATCTTTTCTGGGCCGAGAGGTTCGGAAAGCAGGTCGGCGTTAAAGATCTCTGGATAAAAATGTGCGGCAACAGCCATACAGGATCTTTCAAGGACTTGGGGATGACCGTTCTGGTGTCGGCAGTAAACCAGATGATAAGTGATAATGTTAGCATACCGGCGGTCGCCTGCGCATCAACCGGGGATACATCAGCCGCTCTTGCCGCATACTGCGCATCGGCAGGCATTCCGTCAATAGTTTTTCTTCCCAAGAACAAGGTATCGATAGCTCAATTGATACAACCCATATCGAACGGAGCGCTGGTTCTTTCTCTTGATACGGATTTTGATGGTTGCATGGAAATGGTCCAGAGAATAACCAGCGAGCACAACATTTATCTTGCCAACTCTATTAACTCACTGCGTATAGAGGGACAGAAAACGGTAAGTATAGAACTTTGCCAGCAGTTTGACTGGGAAGTTCCAGACTGGGTAATAATTCCGGGTGGCAACCTCGGTAACGTATCCGCACTGGGAAAGGGGTTTCTAATGATGTATGAACTCGGTATCATAAAAAAACTTCCGAGAATAGTCTGCGCGCAAGCTCAGAATGCAAACCCCCTTTATCTGAGTTTCCTTAAGGGCTTCAAAGAATTCACCCCCGTAAAAGCAAAAAAGACACTCGCAAACGCCATACAGATTGGAAATCCAGTAAGTATCAACAAAGCCATTTCTATTCTCAAGCAATTCGAGGGAATTGTGGAACAAGCATCAGAAAACGAACTCTCTCATGCCTCCGCAATGGCTGATAGAACAGGGACTTTTAACTGTCCCCATACTGGAGTGGCGCTTGCGGTATTTTTAAAACTGCTTGATAGAAAGGTTATTTCCACAAAGGAGAAAATAGTGGTTATTTCCACAGCTCATGGACTGAAATTCGTAGAGTTCAAATCCGGTTACCACAAGTCAGCTATCGAAGGAGTATCGTCGGAACTAAACAACATTCCGGTGGAACTTCCAAATGACTACAAAACCGTGAGAGACGCCATACAGAGGAGAATTCCGGTTCAGTAACAGATTAAGCTCTCTCCGCAGTCTTGGAGATTTATTTCACGGTCCTGCTTAGACGGAACCTCGTAGGGATTATTAGGAATATTGAAAAACCGGGCACGCAAGTTATCTAGTTTGGGTCTAAGCGCCCGCATGGACGACCAAGGTTTTCCGGGAAATTCTGAACCTCCACCACTCCCAAGCAAGTAAAATCCATACAGGTATAAACTCTATCCACACCACTATGCCTGAAAATATCCCGGTTTCTCCGGCCGTAGGAGGAAAATAATACTGAAAGTAATAAAGTGGAAGCAGTGCGGTAAGCAGAAGAAACCCCGGACTCGAAGCTACGCAGAGAAACGGAATAAGCCACGTGTAGTACCAAGGAAACTGAGTCGGACTCAGTAGAAACGCACAGCCGATTATAAGAAGGGCTTTTCTGTAGACACCCAAAGAACTATTTGCAAACACTATGTAAAACTTCAAGAACAAAAGAACTACTATCACACTTACTCTGGAGTAGGTATGCGCGTGTCCAGAGTGAATACCAAACAGATCAAGAATGAATCCCCATCCCGATAGAATCATCGTGAAAAAAGGACTGTTGTTCTGCCAGCTTTTTCCATATGCTACAATGCCGGAAGTCGAATCCAGTTTGAATGCAATTGTGGGAAGAAATATGATTAAGAGCATTACGATAAAAACAAGACTCTGCAGAGCTGTCTCTCTTTTCTCCTTGAGAGGTTTTAGAAATATCCCGAAAAGAAGAACTGGCCAGAGCTTAATTCCTACCGCAAGTGAAAGGGCAAGCGTCCAGATTCTCTTCCTGCCGTAAAGAAATAGAAGAATCGCCCCCAGTACGAACGGAAACGCCAGGATGTCCATGTGAACGGAGTTAAATATTTCCTTTACCAAAAGCGGGTTCCACAAATAAATAAGAGAGTTTTGTAGAGGAACGCCGAGTTTTTTCAGATTTGCAAGCAGAAGCGCTACAGTAACGAGATCAAACAGTATCAGAATAATTCTCCACATAGTAAGACTCACAGGGAGCATTTTGTAGGATAGGGCAAAGAAAAATTCGGCGACCGGAGGATAGATGGTTTTTATGTGCGGATGGTTTACTTTCTCAAGAGTATCGCTATGTAGACGCTTCAGTTCTTTGAACTTTTCGCTCCCTTTGTCCTCCGCTACTTTCTCAGGCGAATGCTCATAGGGATTTATTCCACTTGACAGGACTGCGCCATCCCAGAAATAGCGATAAAAATCATCTTCAAGTATTGGGGTTGAAAATAGAAACAGGATGCGAAACCCGAAGCCAAAAAGAATTATCAGAACAAGAGAGCATGCACGATTCTGTCTGAGATTTCTCACAGATAAGAAGTAAACAACTGAGGAGGCAATCAGAAGCGATACGAAGACTGGTATCAGGTCTTTTTCGAAAGTCTTTGAGGACAGCTGTGGAGATATCTTTGCTATAGCTAACAGCAAGAGGAAAATAACTGTTCCGCACAAGACAAGGAAGCGGTTTGATTTATTAATTTTCTGCATCAATGGGTATAGTTACGGAGATAAAGTTTTATTCGCCTCGGAATTCCTGAAAAATGAGCAAAAGCAGGGAAAAATTAAAACTAATTCTCCAAAGCAAATCAATTATATTCGGGAACTTCACTCTGGCATCGGGAAAACAAAGTTCCTACTACATTGACGCTAGGCTTACTACCCTAGACCCCGAAGGCGTAAACTTAATATCAAAAATATTTCTGAGTAGAATTGCAACGCAGGACGGCATAACGGCCATAGGAGGACCATCTATAGGAGCAGACCCCATAATAGGAGCGACTATTTCGAGAAGTTACGAGGAAGGTATGCCACTTTGCGGATTCATAGTAAGAAAGAAGGAGAAAGAACACGGCACTGAGAACATGATAGAGGGCGGACTCGGTCAAAAAGACAGGGTAGTCATTGTCGAGGACGTAATTACCACGGGCGGTTCCACGTTAAGAGCCATTGATCTTGTCAAATCTGCGGGTGCCCAGGTCTGTGGGGTTCTCTGTGTCATTGACAGAGGAGAGGAAACGGAAAAAACTTTTCTTCAGAAGGGTTATAGTTTTTTTTCCATATTCAAGGTTTCGGAAATTCTCTAAAAAACACCTAGTAAAATCCCTTTTTCTTCCGTACGAACCGGAAGATTGTTTAGTTCTTATGCAACTATTGCCTCTGACATTTTAATCTGGGAGACAGTTTATTGAGCGCTTTGCTAATTGTAACACTTGTACTATCAGGATTTCTTGCCCTTAACATAGGAGCGAACAATTCCGCAGCATCCATGGCAACTTCGTACGGTGCTGGAGTAAGATCGAAAAGGCAGGCCGTTTGGCTCATAGCGATATTCGCTCTCTTAGGAGCTCTTACGGCAGGAGCTCCCGTAGTTGAAACTGTGGGCAAGGGAATAGTTCCTGCCGAAACTCTATCCTCCGACATAGGCTTCATACTGATAATACTGCTGTTAGGAATAGGTTTTATTGCCTGGGCAAATGTGGCGCGCACTCCCATTGCCACCACCCATGCAATAGTTTGTGCAATAGTCGGCATTGGTCTTTATACCAACACACTTAATTCCGACAGCTTTATCCGAGTGCTCAAATGGTGGATATTGGCGCCAATAGTCGCCTGGGTAATAAATTTTGCGGTGGCTAAGTTCTTTTATTTCAAAATAGTTCACTACCTGGCAAGCAACTTCTCAGAAAAAAGAGTGAATTTTATTCTGACCATTCTGATAACTATATCCGGAACGTTCATTGCATTCTCGGGAGGCGCCAACAATTCTGCAAACGCAATCGGTCCCATAGTGAGTCTCGGACTTATAGATTCTTATATGGGAGCGGTTCTTGCCGGTGTCGCCATGGGAATAGGGGCAATTCTATTGGGAGGCAGAGTTCTTGAGACACTGGGAAAAAATATAACTGAAATATGTATCATAAGGGCTATTTCCGTTGAGTTCACAGCAGCCATTATAATACTGCTTGCCTCGTTTTACGGAATTCCCGTTTCTATCGCAGAAATAGTCACGGCCGGAGTTGTGGGGTTTTCGTGCGCCCAGCATGGATTCGCCAAGACTTCTAAAAACAGCCATGTCGTCAAAATCGGCTTTTTCTGGTTTGTTGTTCCTGTGATAACCGTAGGAATAAGTTACTATGTATGTCTCATATACATAAAGTACGGATTATCATCGTATCTGAGTTTTCTAGGTTAGTCGGATGAAATTTTCAGAAGAAGATTTAAAGAGCCTAAATAGAGAGTTTGAGAAGAGCTCTCCCCAGGAGATACTCACTTGGGCTTCTGAAAACTTCGGTCCCTCCGTCGCACTTGCAACCAGCTTTCAAGTCCAAGGAATGGTACTTATCGATATGTTCGCAAAGACGGACCCTAAAGCTAGAATCTTCACTCTTGATACAGGAAGACTTCACGCGCATACATACGACACAATCGAAAAAACAAGAGAAAAATATAGCATAAACATCGAAGTGCTTTTTCCAGACAGCACAGAGGTAGAGCAAATGGTGACCAGTCACGGAGTGAATCTTTTTTACAGAAGTATAGAAAACAGAAGACTCTGCTGCCAAGTAAGGAAAACCAATCCGCTAAACGGATTTTTAAAAACTCTCGACGCCTGGGTCACATCCATAAGAGCAGACCAGACGGAACAACGGGCTGAATCAAAGAAGTTTGAAATTGACTATCTGCACGGAAGAATGCTCAAGATAAATCCGATTCTTGACTGGACAATTGATAAAGTATGGGATTACGTAAGGAAAAATGATGTTCCGTATAACAAGCTGCATGACATGGGTTATCCAAGCATAGGATGTGCTCCTTGCACAAGAGCCATTGAGCGAGGAGAAGATCCAAGATCAGGCAGGTGGTGGTGGGAACAAGACTCAGATAAAGAATGCGGAATTCATTTCAGTCATGAAACAAAGTCCTAGAAAATTTCAGACAGCTCTCAGTTTCCTCTTTAATCTCCTCCCGACATATGTCATGAGCACATTCCTAGGCTGTTAAGATTTGGGCAAAGAATTAAGCATATCTACCATCTTGCACGCAGAAACTACCCTTTGAACTAATAGGTTCCTTAACATAAGTGATTGATATCGTTAGATTTAAATCTGAAAAAAAGGGCTAGCACCCCTAAAACTTGCACTCCTTACCTTCTTGACATGTTAGAGCTTTTATGATATAGCTTGACTTGGACTAAGTTTAAATCATTAAGGGAGTTGTTCGGAAAGTAAAGAGGGAAGGATTATGAAGTCAAGTAGACTTGTACATACGACAATACTGTCGATGTTGTTGTTAATTTCCATAACGGCGTGTGGAGGAGATAACAATACGGAAACAGTGGAAGTTTTTGAGTACGCAGAGACCACGGTCGATAGCACGATACAGGATACAGAGCCCACATTTGATAGCACAATAATGGACCAAGTCTACATTGTACATCAGGAAATCACGGTGCTGCAGCTACCAGAAGCTACGGGAGGTAACGAACCACTTACATACAGTGTGGATCCAGAATTGCCTTCAGGGTTGATGTTTGATCCAGTGAGTAGAACAATCTCTGGAATTTTGCAAGAAGCTATTCTTGAAACAACCTACGTTTACACAGTAATGGATAGCGATGGTGACGAGGAAGAATTGTCGTTTAAGATAACTGTTTATTCTGTCATAGACCCAGAACCACCTCTACCTGTTGACCCACCACTCTCTTGACAGAACAACTTACCAACATTTGGTAATGCGACGATTTTTCAATCTTCCTCCGTACACAGTAACGGTTCTGCGTACTAATCGCTTTTCAGTAAACGAGATGAGTAACTAAGAAGGAAAAGTTTTTATTGATGGTATCTGGTCAGATTTGGGACACTGTTTTTCACAATCGGAACAACTTCTTCTTTCAGAAGCCTAATTGATTTCTGCCACTTGTCCTTCGGGTTCCACTCATGTCCCATGACCAACAGCACTCCAAACCCTCCAACGAATTCATGAAGTTCAATTATTTTCTGGGCAACCTCTTCTGGACTTCCCACAAGCCACATATTCTCGATCATATAATCTATAGTGACTTCTCGGTCTGATATCGACTTATCAATCTTAAACAGATTCAGATTATTTCTTATCAGGGGAACTATCCTAAAGAAATAATCTCGGAAATCTCTTGCGAGCGTGCCCTCCTTTACGTCTTTCTTCGCTTCTTTGGAGGTTTCCGCAACATAGACATCTCTTGCTATTCTCCACTTTGCCCTCTGCGCCGTTATGCCGGCTGCATCTGCTCCCTCTTCATAACCCGCCCAGTGAGATTTCAAGACGTCTGGAGTGACAAAATTTATACTCATAGGTATCCAGTCCCGCTTTCCAGCAGTCTTTAAACTCGCGGAATTCTCTGAGATTCCCGCAACTGCTATAGGAGGATGGGGTTTTTGATAGGGCTTTGTATGAACTCCCAGACCAACCTTTTGCACAGGGTCAGGAATGTTGAAATTCCATCGAGAATTACCGTAAGATCCCGGTTGAGGATCATTCCAGAGACTCAATATCATCTCAAGAGATTCGTTCATAAGCTGTCTCTGCTCTCCGGTTTTTGGGTCTATCCCAAACGCCTTAAAATCTCCGATGAAGCTTCCAGCCCCAACTCCCCAGTAAAATCTTCCTTTAAGCAGATTATCTAGCACTGCTATTCTGTGCGCCAGTATGAAAGGGTCGTGCTGAGGCAGACATGAAACACCTGTACCGAAAATTATCCGTTTCGTAAGAGCTGCTGCTTGGGCTATAAAAAGATCAGGAGCCGGTATATTCTCCCAGCCTGCAGTAAAGTGCTCTCCTATCCAGGCCTCCCTAAAACCTACTGAATCAAGAAAAACCATCTGCTCCATGTCTTCCTGAAGAGTCTCAGAAAGGGAGGAGCCTGCCGGATGAAGAGGTAGAGAAAAGTATCCGAGTTCCATTTCCGAAGTATTATACTTTTTCTAAAAATAAAAATATAACGACTAAAAAATATAGAAATAACATTCAATGCTAGTGGACTTATGATTGGAGGGTTGATTCTCTCTGTCTTTCTTTGAAAATTTCCTGGGTTTGGGATTTTTAGCAAAGAACGATCCGACAGTCTTTCCCATTGTTCCAAGAATCGTCTCTATAATTCTTTATTTCTTAGGTATGGACGTTTAAGTCGTTTTCTATGACGTAACCGATAATCTTATTCTTTCTAAATTCAAACCCGCCAACCAGTAAGGCGGAGATGTTCATTAATCAAGTTTTATAAGAATATCGTCCCCATCGATTCTTACAGGGTAGACCTCTAGAGGTTCGACTGCCGGGAGACAGAGTACTTCACCCGTTTTAACATTGAATTCAGCACCGTGATAGCAGCAGATAATGCGTTCTCCATCAAGGTCGCCATCCGAAAGAGTAAAAGACTGGTGAGTACATTCATCCTTAAAAGCGTAAAAATTCCCCTCAACCCTGCATACGGCAATAGCTTCTGCGTTAATGAAAAAAGATTGAACTTCTCCTTCCGCTATATCAGAAACCTTCGCTACTTTCTGGAAATCCGACATAAGCTTACCTCCCGCTGCCGTTTTCGAGCCTTCGCTCAAACCATTGCATTACCGAATCTTCTAGAGCATCTCTTATAGAACTAATCGACATGTTCTCAAGAGTTTCGTTAGTAAAGGCGCGAAGCATTATGATTTTGGCTTTCCTCATGGGAATACCTCTTGAGCACAAGTAAAAAAGAGCTTCTTCGTCCATCTGCCCTATGGTGGCTCCATGGGTACACTTAACATCGTCATTATATATCTCAAGTTGAGGCTTGGTGTCTATCTGGGCCATATCGGAGAGAAGAAGGTTCCTGTTAGTCTGCTTCGCGTCTGTTTTCTCCGCGCCTTCGTGAACCATTATTCGCCCGTGAAAAACCCCTTTTGAGCGACCATCAAGCACACCGTTATAGAACTGGCGGCTGTCGCAATGGGGGCTTGCGTGCTCAACGCGCATGAAATTATCCATGTGTTGTCGCCCTTCGGACATGAAAAGACCGTAAATGTCAGAGTTGCATCCTTCTCCGGCCAGAACAGGATGAATGTTATTTCTCACTAAGGCTCCTCCGCAAAGAACAGAATGAGAAGCGATATTGCTATTTTTCCGCTGGTTCACTCTCAGGGTGGAAAAATTAAAGGCTTTCTGACTTTCAAACTCAAGTCTGTAGTGTTCAAGGTTCGCATTCTCCCCACAAACAACTTCTGTCACCACGTTGGAGAAATAAACATTCTGGGAAGTAGACACGTAATGCTCTACAACCTTGGCTCCTGAACTTTGGCCGACAACAATGAGATTTCTCGGATTTACGAACATAGGCTGTCCTTCATCCGTTGATATATAAAGAACATGAACCGGTTTTTCAAAAACGACTCCGTCGGGAACGTAAATAAATACTCCGTCTTCAAAATAAGAAGTGTTAAGAGAGATGAACGGGTCTTTTTCGTAATCGGCGTATCTAGCTAGGTGGTTCCTTACAAGATCACTGTACTCGCAGGCAGCCTTCGAAAGACTTGTTGCTATTACCCCTTCTTCGTCTCTGAGCTCATCCGAAGGAGGAGATGCGAAACGACCGTTTACAAAAACGAGCCGCACGCAACTGAGTCCTGAAAATCCGTAGGAGTCTACGGTTTTCTCCGAAACATCCGAGATTCCGTTCCCGACAATTGAAAAAGAAGTTCTCCGAAGCACATCAAGGTTGGTGAATCTCCATTCCTCATCTGAGAGCATGGGAAATCCAGTATTGCCAAATCCAGAAATTGCTTCCCGGCGAAGGTCCGTTACCCATTCAGGCAAGGTATTTCTCCCGCTCCCGAGAAATTCTGAAAGTCCCTCGACATAGCTTTCGCGCGTACCATCAAAAACAATAGCCATAGTATTATGCTCCCTGCCGGTTGCCCCGTGCCTTAAAAGCCCGCGTATCCTTTTTCCTCAAGTTCTTGGGCAAGTTCCTTTCCCCCCGATTTGACGATTTTCCCATCAACCATCACATGGACAAAATCAGGGACTATGTAATTAAGGAGCCTCTGATAATGGGTTATTACTATAAAGGAACGCTCTGTGCCTCTCATGGAATTCACACCGTTTGCCACTATCTTGAGAGCATCTATGTCAAGACCCGAATCGGTCTCGTCAAGCACGGACAATCTGGGTTCCAGAATCTGCATCTGGAATACCTCGTTTCTTTTCTTCTCTCCGCCCGAAAATCCTGTGTTTACAGATCTCTTAAGAAGATCTTCGTCGATACCAAGCTCTCTCATCTTTTCTCTGGCAAGCTTTGCAAACTCGACGTGCTTAAGTGGTTTTTCGTTCCAGTATTCCCTTTTAGCGTTAAGGGCTTCGCGCAAAAGATAGGTATTAGCAACTCCGGGGATTTCAACGGGGTATTGAAAAGCAAGAAATATACCCTCGCACGCTCTCTCTTCGGGCTCAAGATCGATAAGATCCTTGCCCTGAAAAGTTATTTCCCCTTCTGTAACCTCGTATGTTTCTTTACCCGCAAGAACCTGGGCGAGAGTGCTCTTTCCCGAACCGTTCGGACCCATTATAGAGTGAACTTCTCCGGGCGCTACCGTAATATTCAGCCCCTTTAGTATCTCCTTGTCATCTACCTGCACATGCAGGTTTCTCACCTCGAGCATGTTTCGCTCCTCCTAAAAGCTTTTTTTAGAATTACGGCGGAACCCTAACCCACGCTTCCCTCAAGACTTACGCTCAGCAACTTCTCGGCTTCAACCGCGAACTCAAACGGCAGTTCCTTGAAAACTTCCTTGCAGAAACCATTGACTATGAGCGATACCGCGTCTTCGGCGGAAAGCCCTCTCTGGCGACAGTAAAACATCTGGTCCTCGCCTATTTTAGAGGTGGAAGCCTCGTGCTCCATGTGAGCCGTGGAATTCTTAACCTCTATGTATGGAAAAGTATGTGCTCCGCAGCGGTCTCCTATAAGCATCGAGTCGCACTGCGTGTAATTTCTCGCCTTCTCGGCATTTTTACCAATCTCAACAAGTCCTCTGTATATGTTCTGTCCCTCTCCAGCGGAAATGCCCTTAGAGATAATAGTGCTGCTGGTGTTTTTTCCCACATGAACCATTTTGGTTCCCGTGTCAGCTTGTTGAAGCCTGTTTGTAAGAGCAACGGAGTAGAACTCTCCGACCGAATTATCCCCCTCAAGAACGCAACTCGGGTACTTCCACGTAATAGCTGAACCCGTCTCGACCTGTGTCCAGGAAATTCTTGAAGCCCTGCCGACGCATCTTCCCCGTTTGGTGACAAAATTGTATATTCCCCCCTTGCCCTGTTTGTCTCCCGGGTACCAGTTCTGTATAGTCGAATATTTTATTGTGGCATCATCATGAGCTATCAACTCGACCACTGCGGCGTGGAGCTGGCTGTCGTCCCTCTGAGGAGCCGTGCAACCTTCAAGGTAACTGACATAACTGCCCTCTTCGGCAATTATAAGAGTTCTTTCAAACTGTCCGGTGTTTTCCGCGTTTATGCGGAAGTAGGTAGAAAGCTCCATGGGACATCTGACTCCCTTGGGAACATAGACGAAAGAACCGTCGGTAAAAACCGCGGAATTCAAAGCCGCATAGAAATTATCTCCGCGAGGTACTACCGACCCCAGGTATTTACGCACAAGACCGGGGTGTTCTTCAACAGCCTCGGAGATAGAGCAGAAAATAACTCCTTCTTCAGCAAGTTTTTCCTTAAAAGTTGTAAAGACGGAAACGCTATCAAAAACAGCATCGACCGCGACGCCAGCCAGCATCTTTTGCTCTTCAAGCGGAATACCCAGTTTGTCGTATGTTTCTTTTATCTCCGGATCTATTTCATCGAGACTTTTCGGTCTCGGATTGCTTTTCGGCGCGGCGTAATAACTTATATCGTTAAAATCTATCTTTGGATATCTAAGAAAAGCCCAACGGGGCTCATTCATCTTTTTCCAGCGCTCATACGCCCCGAGGCGCCACTCAAGAAGCCACTCGGGTTCATTTTTCTTTGAAGAGATCAGCCTGATTGTATCTTCGTTCAGACCCTTGGGAACAATCTCCTGCTCAACATCTGTTACAAAACCGTATTTGTACTCTTCCTGCGCAAGTTTTTCAAAATCGACGCTCATTAAGAAAATATCCTCCTGCTAATGACTTTTGCCGCTTCGAACCTCATTCACCATATCCCCTATAGTAGTGTCCTCAAGAATTCTTATCATGGACACTTTGAGCTTGTCCCAGAGAGGAAGCTGCCCACAATTCTCATAGAGAGCGCAGGGACCGTCTTCGTCCATGCAGTCTACTATTCTTATTTCTCCCTCTATAGCTTCGTATACTTCTCTCAGGCTGAGCTCATAAGGAGACTTGCGAAGCATGTAACCACCCTCAGGTCCAACCTTTGACCTGAGTATTCCTCGATTAACAAGCCTTCTCATTACCTTGGCTAGGTAGTTCTGCGGAATGTGCTGGGTTTCGGATATCTGCTTCATGCTGAACTTAAATTCCGGACTGCCTCCCATGTGGATAAGGCATCTGACCGCATAATCAAGAGTTCTGCTTACCTGCATAACTTTTAGATACTGTTAACTTTATATGTCTACAAAAAACTATCTAAGTGGTAATCATTACCATTATAAAAGTAAAGTCAACTTAAGGAAAATAAGAACCTCCTTTCAAGTTGGGACCTCTGCTGCAAAGGACCCAGCTTTAGCAGTTCCTGCCGCTAAAGCAGTCATGATTAATGATGATTTTTTAAGTATTTATCCCTCAGCTTTTTATATTCCGCTTCGGATAAATTTCTCGACTTATCAAGAAATATGGCTACTGCCCAGATTCTCTCGTCTTTGAGTGTCGGTCCGTAAGCAGGCATTCCTGTCATCTTAATCCCGTTTTTCGTGACCCAGAAAATATCTTTCAGAGAATATTCATACAGTTCTTCTTCAGGAAACCTTGGAGGTTCAGGAAAAAGTCCCTTGCCGCTTGGTGAAGGCTCAACACCGGGCGCCCCATGGCACTGAACGCACATCTCTTCATACTCCCTAAAACCCTTTACATATATTTTTCCATCATCTACATCGTAGGGAACAGTAAGAGCGGCAGAATTTCTCTGTATAGACCTCTCGGTAATACTGTGAAAAATCATATTTACAATGGTCGGGTGCGGTCTCGTAGCAGAAACATCGTAAAGCCCAAACAAAAAATAAAATACGGCGGCAACGATAAAAACCGCCGTCAACAACTTTTTCCTTTTAAATGCCTTTTCAATCATCAGCAACGCCTTTGTCAGTAACTCGCTTTCGCTCCAAGTCCCAAGGTCCATACTCTCCATTTATCGAGCTTTTAGCCGTGCGTATGGATAACCAGTCTTTATATAAGTAGAAAAATCGTAAGACAGGTAAATTGAGCGTGCGGTCAAAAATAACTCGGATGAAAATACCTGGATATTTTAGATGGTCAATATCTATATTGGAAATTACTTACCAGACGGAGAATAGTAAAACAGTGAATTCAGGTTTCAGCGACAAAAAAGGTGTCTTTTCAGGAAACAGAAGAACCGTAGATAAAAAGAAGGATAATCATTACAATGATCCCGCCCACCATAAACGCTGCGTAATATCTGAGCAGACCGGACTGAAGAGAGCTCAGTCGCCTTGCAACATTCTTTATAAAATTGCTGAGGCCGTCAAGAGCGTCATCGATAAAAGAGCGGTCAAAATCCGAGCAGAGCCCCGAAATATAGTTAAACGGAGATACAAAAACCGCATCGTAGATTTCATCCAAATACCACTTGTTAAATGACACTCTTCGTGCCGCTTCAAGTGCTTGACATGAGTCCGCCGTAATTTCCCTCTTTTGCCTGCGGTAATAAACCACAATGCCGCCCAGTATGCCCACAAACGCAGCGAGCACCGAGAATCCCACAAGAGTCCAATGGCCGAAATGGTGTGGAGATAAATATTCTGAGCCGTAATGAACAACCACGGAAGAAGAAAGGAATTTTTTTATAAGTTCCGTGTAATGAAAACCTACACTTTCGCCCATGAACGCCGGCACGCCCAGGAGACCGCCTATAACTGATAGAACTGCTAGCACAACAAGAGGTAAGGTCATTACCGAAGGAGATTCATGCACGCGACTTTTCGTCATATAGTCCATTCTTTCCGACCCCTCAAAGGTGAGTATGTAGAGCCTCGTCATATAAAAGGCGGTAAGTACGGCGGTAAAGAGCCCTGCCACCCAGAAAAACGTATGGCCGCCGTTATAAAGCGAGGCCAGTATTTCATCCTTGCTGAAAAACCCAGAGAGAAGAGGAAAACCGGAAATCGCAAGCGTCGCTACCAGAAACGTAACGGCCGTTACGGGAATCATACTGCGAAGCCCTCCCATTTTCCTTATGTCCTGCTCCCCGGACATAGCATGTATAACGCTTCCCGCTCCGAGAAAAAGAAGCGCCTTGAAAAAAGCGTGTGTAACGAGATGAAATATTGAGAAGACATAAGCCCCTGCTCCCGCGGCCATGAGCATGTACCCGAGCTGACTTACTGTAGAGTACGCAAGCACTTTCTTTATATCGTTCTGGGTAATAGCTATAGTGGCGGCAAAAAACGCGGTAAACGTCGCAACAATCAAAACGACGTTTGAAGCCACGGGACTGAGGTCAAAAAGGGCGGAGCAGCGGCTTATCATGTAAACTCCAGCCGTAACCATTGTCGCCGCGTGAATAAGGGCGCTCACAGCAGTAGGACCCGCCATGGCATCGGGAAGCCAAACATGAAGAGGAAACTGCGCCGATTTACCGACGGCACCTACGAACAAAAGAAGCGCCATCGCTGTTATAAGCGGTTGTGAGACCCCTGAAACAAAATCTGCGTCGGCAAGTTGAGAAAAAACTTCCTGATAGTTAAGCGAACCGAACACTGTGAAAATAAGAAAGATCCCGAGAATAAACCCTAAGTCCCCTATCCTGTTAACAATAAAAGCCTTTCTTCCCGCATAGACCCTGGACGACTCCTCATACCAGAATCCTATAAGCAGATAGGAAGCAAGACCCACTCCTTCCCATCCAACGAACATCATGGGGAAATTGTTGCCCAGGACCAAAACGAGCATGAAGAAAACAAAAATATTCAGATAAGTGAAATAGCGTGCGTAACAGCGGTCATGGTGCATGTAGCCGATTGAGTAAACATGTATTAAGAATCCCACCCATGTCACAACAAGAGCCATTACGGCAGAAAGGGAATCAAAAAGAAACTCAAAACTCACCGAAAGAGTGCCCGAGAGCATCCAGGTGAAAAGCTCAGTCGTAATAGGATCAGCGCCCGCTGGGTTCTGCGAAAGAAGGTCAAGGAAGAGACGCGTGGACAAGAGAGCGGAAATCAGAACAGCCGCGCATGCCACCGTCCCGACAATCCTGTCACTTGTACGCCTCGTGGTTCCTGTAAGCTTTTCACAAAGACCGGTGGCAAAAAAAAGTCCGTTAAATAGCGCTGCCGCAAGCGGCGTAAGAACTATGAGAGCAAGCACTCAGGCAAACCTCCGAAAACAAATTAACCCCTAAGCAGTTTCAGTAGATCAATGTCAAGACTCTGTTTCTGTCTGTAGATTGAAACGACAAACGCAAGACCGATCGCAACCTCGGCCGCCGCAACCGTAACAGACATTAGGACAAACACATGTCCCGTGGCACCTTCATATAACCTTGAGAAAACTACAAAAAGCAGATTGCAGGAATTCAGCATGAGCTCAAGGCACATAAGAACGACTAGTATGTTTTTTCTGGTGATTACTCCGTAAACTCCTGTCGAAAAGAGGACGCAAGCCAAGACTACATAGTGAGTAACCGTAATTTCCATCTTACGACTCCCGCCCCTTCGCTATGATAACAACGCCCACCATAGCTACCACCACAAGAACCGAGGCAAGTTCAAACGCAAGCAGATAGTCGCTAAGAAGAGACCTTCCCACCTCGGCCACAGTACCGAAATTTTCAGGATCCTTGAGTTTTGAGAAAACCACCGGAGAAGATGAAAAAAGTCTTGAGGAGAGCAGTCCAACGGCAACGAGGAAAATAAAAAGAAAAGTCATTCTCTTCTGTATGTTTATACTGTCAAATCTGAATTCCTTTTCCCTTATGTTAAGAAACATTACGGTAAAGAGAAAGAGAACCATTATAGCTCCGGCATAAATCAGTATCTGTATAGCCGCAATGAAATGTGCGTGGAGAAGAACAAAAAGAACAGCTGTAGAAAAAAGGGTGAGAACAAGTGAAATAGCGCTTAAAACGGGGTTTTTATGGCTTACAACCATAACTGCCCCTAAAACTGCAAGCGTAGAAAAAATGTAGAAAAGGATAGTATAAGACAACTGGTTTTCCAAAAAAATATTTGGGGATGAATTATAGTTACAATGCGAACAGAGTCAAACCGGATAGCAATCTCTATCTGCTTCGCGCAACTCCCGTCTTAGGACAGTAACTGCTTACTGGACAACGGCTGCAGAGAGGAGAAAGAGGTCTGCATATCTGCTGTCCTAAAGCCACCAAAAGAGAATTGTACTCTATCCAGTGCTTGCGGGGCAGTTTTTCCATAAGCGCTATCTCTGTTTCATAAGGATTTTTAGTTCTCACATAGCCCCATCTGTTTGAAATCCTGTGCACGTGAATATCAACACAGATCGCAGGTTTTCCATATCCAAGAGAAAGAACCAGATTGGCTGTTTTTCTTCCGACTCCACGAAACTTTAAAAGCTCATCAATACTGTCGGGAACTCTGCCCTCATACTCATCTATAAGTTTTTTGCATATTCCAATTATGTTCTGCGCTTTTACCCGGTAAAAACCGACGGGATAAATCAGGTTTCTTACTTTTTCTTCTCCTAAGCCAAGCACGGTGCGGGGAGTGGAAGCCTCTTGGAAAAGTCTAGCTGAGGCTTCGGCAGTAGTCTCATCCTTGGTCCTAAGACTAAGCACAGTGGAAATAAGAACTCTAAAAGGACTTTTTGAAGAAACAGCTGTAAGAGTAACTACGGGAACATCCCATTCGGCAGCTTCTTTTCTCAGTATTCCCAGAATTTTTCCGATATTTTTCCTTTCGAGTCTAACATTCATCATTAATCAGGAGCAGATATTACTGGATTCTGGAATCTTCAATTCCACCTGCGCACTTATTTGCTATATCTTCCCATTTCTGGAAAAACACTTTAAGTGCGAGTTCGGCTTCAGAGAAATTTGACAGATAGACAAGTTCAAGAATTCTGGAAACTTCCGTTACGCTGTTTTCATTTTTCAGGGTGTAGGGGTGTATGTAGTTGCAGATGTCGCCGTAATTAAGTACCAGATAGCTTTGTAAATCAAACTGCACGAGCCATTTTCTAAGATCTTCAAGACTTCGGTCAAGATTGGCAAGAAAAACTTTGAGAGGGTTTTTAGATTCTCCAGATGTCATCTCCCCGATTTTTTTCTGTGAAAAAATCAGCCTTTTAGTTGACTGATCCAGCGTTGAATTATAATGAATCGAGTTAAAGCCCCAGTGCGTATAGAAATTCTTCCTCCCTTCTTCGGAAAAAAGGAGAAACCACTCAAAGGGAATAACATTTTCAGAGGAAAAACAGTTAAGGGAATTCGAAGTGGGTGCGACAAAATAGTTGCCACCATCATCCTTCATAAAAAGACAGTCGGGCAGATCTTCGTCAGGAAGATTGAAATGGTCTGAGAGCGACTGGCGAAAGGAACTATACTCGTTGCCGAACCATATACCGAAGGGAGAAGTGGGCCCACCCCAGTAACGCTCATAAAACTTGAGATACTTGCTCCAGTATTCAGATTTCTCTCTGAAAGAGTCCAAGGGCTCGTACACTATAAGAGTACTGGAAGGCATCGCTCTATATTAGAAAATATGTTCACGGAAAAATCAATTCCTTAGCCAAAAAAAAAGAGGAGAGGCAACCGTTACCGGAACCTCTCCTCTCCATCATAAAGCGCATACGCCCACTAACAACGCATGCTCTTCTCTTTCATTATCCCTGGCTATACTGCGGCAGCAGGAACCTGTGACGCATCGTGTACTCAAACGGCGTAGAGTATACGACATGTCCCATGTCGTCCGTCGTCCTCTCAACCGTATTGGTCCATATCGTCAACGCAGGCGGTATTATCAGGTTGAACGTGAAGCTTATCAACCCTACAACCTCCGTAGCAGGT
>RKRQ01000012.1 GCA_007571325.1 Candidatus Dadabacteria bacterium | reverse complement strand
GTTTACGTAACGCATTCTGAAACCTGCGTTTCTTAGCATCGGATCAAGCGTTCCAAGTATTTCGTGAGGAACATGCTGAAAAACAAGCAGTTTCGGCATAAATCGGGATTTTAACCATTTTTCCGGTCTCTGTCATTTCGCCGGACTTAAAGAAAATTTAGATTCTCCACCTGCCTCGCAAGGTCTTTTTCATAAGAGAGGACTTAAGGGCGACCAGAAACTCCTTCCTACTAATTTCTCTTCCCCCAAGGGTTTTCATATGATCTGTCGGAACCTGAGAATCTATAAAATCAAAACCGAATTCCCAGCATTTTTGCGCCAGATGAAAAAGGGCTACCTTGGAAGCATCGGTTTTGAGGTGAAACATGGATTCTCCGAAAAATGCGCTCCCGAGAGATATACCGTAAAGACCGCCGACAAGGTCTTTCTCCAAATAAACTTCAAAAGAGTGAGCGTAACCTAGTTCATAAAGTCTTTGGTAAGCAACCTTCATCTCCTGCGTTATCCATGTACCGCTCTGCCCTTTTCTTCTTACGTGAGCGCAGTTCTCGATAACTGAGGTGAAATCCGTATCGACACTTACTGAGAATTTCCCGGAAGATATTGTCTTTAGAAGGGTTTTTGAAAATCTGAAGTCACCTGGGAAAAAGACCATTCTCGGGTCGGGAGAGAACCACAATACGGGGTCTCCTTCGCAATACCAAGGAAAAATACCTTTTTCATAAGCCAAAAGAAGTCTCTCAGAAGAAAGATCTCCTCCAATTGCCAGAAGTCCTCCAGGTTCTGCTTCAGATGGATCAGGAAATCGCAGTTGGGAATCAAGAAGGTAAACAGCCATCAGTTCTGGATAAAACCTTTTTGCCGGAACAACAATAGGTTCAAGATGATATATATGCAATCCATGCCTTATTTACAATATCATCAAGTCTCAACAATTTCACAGTCGACAAAGAAGCGATTTGGAGATACTTCTGGGCTATGTTAGAATTGCCGACAAGTTTGGTAGGTTTTCTACATTTGTACGAAACAGAGAATATATATGAGTGAGACTAGAAAATACAATAGGTTTGAAAAAGAGCTTAAAGAAATTAACCAGAATTGCTCTCCTGCTGATTTGAAAGTGCTTCAGGACCTTACTCGTGCAATAGAACAGATAGAGAACATCCCTACTCTGCCTCAGGAGAAACCAAACATTCATGAAGAATCTACTCTCCAGCAATTTCAACAATATTCAGTTTCCTGACTTCCGCACATTCGTATCGTAAGTGACTGTAATTACACATTCGAGTATGCGTAGGAACACTACAAGCCCTCTTTTCTAACGATTTTCCTTAACTACAACGAGACCCCGGTCATAGAATTGAATCGGAACTTACCAGCAATGTCTGTCGCCTGAGTTTTAACCCAGCCGCATAGATAGACCTCTGCTCAGAACAGATACTTTCAATACAGCTTTTTTCCTAAAATGCGCCGAAGTCAGGACTTTCAGTTTCAATGGAATCATACAGACGATGGTTTCGTCGTAATAAGTAGGTAAGAGCATAACTTCCCTTTTGGGGCTTATCTGATGAATATAAAGCTTTATACTTTCCTAGTTACTGGAAGCATACATATTATTGAAGTTATCCTTAAAAATCCCCCCTCCCAACTCTTTCCCTTATGAAAAATTGGACAAAATCGTTTGCATAATCGTAGCTTCACAGACCAAAAGCAACGCTGCTCAACGTGAATCCTGCTTTCCCCAAGTTCTTTCAATAAAGTCCGTTCTTCCAGACCCTTTTTTGTAACTGTTGTAGTGAATCGGATTTTTCTCGTAATATTTTTGATGGTACTCCTCAGCCCTGTAAAAAGAAACAAACTTTTCTACCGAAGTAACTATCGGTCTTTTAAATTTCCCCGATTCCTCAAGCTTCTTTTTGGAAAGAAAGGCTTTTTTCTTCTGCGAATCATCATGGTAGAAAATGACTGTTCTGTAATGCCTTCCCCTGTCGGCGAACTGTCCATTCTCCTGGGTCGGATCAATGTTTATCCAGAAAGTCTCAAGAAGAGTTTCATAGTCTATTTTCATAGGATCATAAATGACCTTTATAGCTTCGGCATGACCTGTTTTCCCTTGCCATACCTGCTCGTAAGTAGGATTTTCTTCCTTCCCGCCGGAATAACCCACTACAGTCTCAACAACTCCAGAAAGACTATCAAAGGGAGGTTGCATACACCAGAAACATCCCCCGGCAAAAGTCGCCTCCTCGTAGCCACTTTTTTTTCTGCTCTCCATGTTCTCAATCTCCCCCGCACTTTCATTATAGATGGGAAAAGCCGCACCTAAAAGTACAACGAGCACCACCAAAAAAATCCGAAACCCAAAATAATAATTCATTTCCCCGATATCTACTTAGTACCAATCAAGAGACTCCCGAGCTCATCCACACTTCTAATTAATCCACAGAACCGGTTATAAGGAAACTCAGTTGTAAATCCTTATCTCATTATAAAGCGCGTCCCTTTCAACAGGAACGTATCCAGAATCCCGTATCATCTTTATCATGAAATCCCTGCTATGACCCACTTCCGACGGGGCACCAGCATCATGGATGATTTTTTCCCTCATTATAGTTCCGTCAGCGTCGCTTGCTCCATAGTGCAAAGCTACTTGGGCCGCTTTTTCCCCTAAGGTAATCCAATAAGACTTTATGTGAGGAAAATTATCAAGATAAAGCCTTGCAAGCGCATGAACCTTCATATCATATGAAGCTGGAAAGGGTTTTATGTTTTTAAGACCCGTATTTTCCGGCTGAAAAAGAACTGGAATAAAAGCGAAAAAACCAGGAGATTCGTCTTCTATTTTTCTCAGTCTTTCCATGTGGTCAACAACATGAAAAGGTTTTTCTAGGTGGCCGTAAAGAATGGTAGCGTTTGTAGGAATACCAAGTTCGTGAGCAAGGCGGTGAATTTCTTCCCACCTTGTCGCAACAGTCTTTGGCGCACAGATTTTCTTTCTTACCTCTTCGTGAAGTATCTCCGCCCCGCCACCCGTAAGCGCATCAACACCAGCGTCTTTTAGGGTGAGAAGTACATCTTTTAGCGATAGACCGCTTATTTCTGAGAACCAGTCGATTTCTACAGCGGTGAAGGCCTTTACATGAATATCCGGGTAGTGGCGCTTTATCATCCTTACTATGCCCAGGTAATGATCAAACTCCCAGTCCGGGTGGAGTCCGCCAACTATGTGAACTTCCTTCATCTCGTCATTGAGCATGGAAAGCATCTGTTCGTCTGAGAGTTCGTAAGCATTCGGGGATTTCCTTGTGGTTCCAAATGCGCAGAATCTACATGATATGGCGCATATATTTGAAGGATTAATGTGGCGGTTTACGACAAAATAGACTTTCTCCCCTGATTTTTCTCTCTTCACATAATCAGCCATCATGCCGATGGTATTAAGATCAGGGGAATCAAGTATCAAAAGCCCATCTTCAAAAGAAAGCCTCTGTCCTGCAACGACTTTCTCCATTATGGGAAGCAGGTTTGGGTCCGTGCAGAAATTCTCCGTTAGTTCCAGTACTCGTTCCATCTTTTCTCAACCTTGTTTTTTATATCCTCCGACATTTCTATAACCGGGGGATACCACTGTTTTACTGTGGCATCAATCCCCATCCTGCCGTCATATACAACTGCAGAACCCCGCAGTTCAGTACGTTCAAATAGAACATCTAGGTAAGGATCAAATCTGGTAAAAATGCCCCAGATAAGTTCTGTGTCATCCATTATATCTATATCCGGGCTCACAACCGCTATTATACGTACCCCTTCAAGACCTGGAGTTTCAAACAACTTGCGTATCATCCCCTTAGGATCAGTTTTTGACTCATCAATCCGAACGACGCAGAACCCCCCTGAAAGAAGCCGGAATCCCGTTATTTCCGGATGTTTTTCTCTGGGATTCGGGACCTGTTTCGCGTAGTTTTTTCTTTCATCAGAGTTTTTCCTTACGGCATTTATTCCCATCTTGCTTCCCACATTGAATTTATTGCTCGTAAAATCGAGTGTATCAAGAGGTGCCCACTGTATCATGAGGAAATCCTCTCTCGGGTCGAAATTCTCCCCTATTTCATGTAGCACAGCGGAGAAGTCCCTCGGGTCAACATCACTTGAAACGCAGACCATGCACTTGGTAAGAAGAAGCTGTCCCGTCCCCCATAGCGCAAGCATGGACTTTATTCCGCCTTTGGGATAGCGTTCATCGACGGAAACCGCAAGAAGGTTATGAAATCCCGCTTCCGGATACGCCCACATGTCTTTTATCTCAGGCTGTATTATCCTTATAAGAGGAGAAAACATCTCGCCTGCGGCAATCCCCAGGTAAACATCCTCTTTCGGTGGTTTACCAACAACAATAGCGGGGTATACGGGGTTGTTCCTGTGGGTTATTTCTTTTAAGTTAAAAACAGGGAAATCGGCTTCCATTGAGTAGTGGCCGAAATGATCGCCGAAAGGTCCTTCCTCCCTCAGCACATCCTTTGGAACAAAACCTTCAAGCATAAATTCCGCATCGGCCGGTACATGAAGCGAAATACTTTTACCCTTAACCATAGGCATGGGACTCCCCCGAAGATAGCTTGCAAACGCAAGCTCATCCATGCCGTCTGGAAGTGGAGCAACCGCGGAGAATATCATTCTTGGGTCCCCTCCAAGTACTACTGCAGCTTCAAGGTCTCGTCCGAGTTTTTTAGCTTCGTGGTAGTGTGCGGCTCCTCCCTTGTGCGCATGCCAGTGCATCCCGGTAGTCTTGCGGTCAAATACCTGCAACCTGTAAATCCCAAGGTTTCTTGATCCCGTTGTTGGGTCCCTTGTTAACACGAGACCGAATGTTACAAACTTTCCCCCGTCGCGTGGCCAGCATTTTATCACGGGAAGTTTTGAGAGATCGGGTTCGGTTTCAACCTGCTGAACATCGCCGCGTCCTACTGTCTTTGTTCTCATGGAAAGCAGGCTTTTGGCTTTTGGAAGCACGGAAAAAATCCCCTGTATTGTGGGAGGATTAACCTTGTGGAATATTTCAACAAGCTCCTCGCCAACTTCTGAAGGCCTTCTGCCAAGGGCGAGCTCCACCCTTTGCTCAGTTCCGAAGAGATTTATTACCAAAGGAAAATCCGACCCTTCCACATTTTCAAATAAAAGAGCCGGTCCTTCGTCTTTGATCGTTTGAGAAGCTATTTCCGTTATCTCAAGTTCCGGTGAGACTTCGGTTTTTATTCTCTTGAGATCACCTATGCTTTCAAGATGGCTTATATAGCTTGATAAATTACTAAAACCTTTTTCGGGCATGAGAAAAAACTACTCCAGTTCATCCCTCTTCCATCCTCTGCCTGTATCGACTCCAACAAGGCTTAACAGCTTGTCAACATATCCGCTTACCACATCAGAAATCGATTCGGCCCCCATGTAGTCTGTGGGAGAAATCGGCGCGATTATGACCCCTTCGCGAGAGAGTCGAAGGGCATTCTCAAGAGCAATCGTTCCAAGAGGCGTTTCCCGAAGAGCTATTATGAGTCTTCTTTTCTCCTTGAGAGCAACAGCAGCTATTCTAGTTATAAGACTATCGGCTATACCGTTTGCTATCTTCGCAAGGGTTGAGACCGAACAGGGAACTATGACCATGGAATCAAAATGGTTGCTTCCGGAGGAAAAAGGCGATGCGAGGTCAGAATCGCTGTAAATATCGCTTACCCAAGGGCGCATTTCCTCAACCTTCAAACCAAGTTCCTCGTGAAGAACTCTTTTACCCCATTTGCTCGCCACAAGATATTTTTCATCAGGGCATCTTCTTAGAAAATCAACCCCGTAAGCAACTCCTGAAGCTCCTGTAATTCCGACTATGGTTCTCATTGGTCAGGGTAAGTATATACCCGCCAAGGTGAAAAACAAAACCATAAACCCTATAAGGATGTTAGTCCTGAAAAAAGTGGAGTCGACTTGCCCGAAACTTCCATGCTCAAGGTATAAAAGATATCCGCACAGCACAAGCGGCAAAATCGCGAAGAAAGTACGAAACGAGACAATATAAAGGAAAACAAGGGAACCAAACGAAATTAAGTGAGATATCTTCGAAACAAAAAGCGCTCTCTCCTTGCCGAAACGGGCTACAAGAGAGAAAATGCCATTTCGGCGGTCAAACTCCTCATCAGCGGTGGCATATATTATGTCGAAACCGGATATCCAGAAAAAAGTAAAAATCGCAAGAATAATTGCCGGGAGCATATCCTCAAAAGAACATCTAACAGCAATCCATCCGCCCATGGGGCCAAGCGCCAAGGAGAATCCCACACCGAAATGACACAGGCTTGTAAACCTTTTCATAAGAGGATAAACGAAGAATGCCACAATAGGAATCGGAGAAAGAAGAAAAACAAGCGGACATATAAGATAAGCGGAAACAAAATAAAGCAGAGATCCAACTGCTACAACGCCAACTGCTTGATTCATGCTCATTTTGCCCGAGGGAAGTTCTCTTTTCGCGGTCCTTGGATTCTCTCTGTCTATTTTTCGGTCAAAAATTCTGTTAAGCGCAAGCGCGAGGGTCCTCGCCCCTGTACCAACAAGTATAATCAGCACGAAAAGCCGGGCACTGAAAATACCTCCGGCGGCCAGAAAAGCTCCAGCGAAAATAACTGAAAGAGAAAAAAACGTGTGTTCTATTCTGAGGAATCCCGAGAGAGTTTTTAAAAATGTCATTTTTGGATACGAAATTTTACCAAGTATTTTTTTCGTGAATATAGTCTTTCTAGCAAAAAGTTCTTTCCTATCTTTACCTAAGTTGACTTTGCCTATAATTTAATAGCAGTAATTTTCTCAAAGACGCCCAGAATTTCAATGAGAATCCAAAAGGCCGTTTCACGGAAAGTGAAAATCAAGTTCAGGTCAGATGTCGCTTCAGTCTCAAAAAGGCCCTCATTCTGGAACAAGCAAAAAACATGGAAACATATGAAGCTCTGATTTTAAAAAAGTCCAGTTACGGAGAAGCTGATTTACTCGTAACTCTTTTCTCAAGAGAACTCGGTAAATTCAGAGCGCTTGCTAAAAACGCGAAAAAAAGTCAAAAACGTTTCGGAGGACGTCTTGATTTCTTTAACCGTCTTACAGTTGATATCACTCTAAACAAAAGAAGGTTTAACCTAATAGGAGATGTAACATTAAGGAAAAGCCATAGGGAAATAACCGAATCGGTAGATTCTTTTGTTGTGGCAACCCGTGTTCTTGAACTACTAGACTTTCTTCTACCCGAGCAGGAGCCAGCGGGCGAGCTGTTTGATCTGGCCACAGACACCCTGGAGCTTCTTTCAGAAAAACGGGAACCGTATTCCATCTTTCTCATTTTCTTTCTCCGCGCGCTAAGTCTATGTGGTTACGAACCCGACCTGCGTTTTAATGAAGAAAAAGACTTGGCGGGGTTTGACGTGGCAAATGGAAGGCTCTCTAGTTTTGATAGGACCCGTGGAAAAAGAAATGTTTACCCATTCCACATGGATATAATACGATGCCCCGAAACTATGGATGACAACACTGAAAAAGTGAAAAACAATTTACGCGTCCTCATAAGACACGTCGAATACCGTATCGGAAGGCGTTTGGGGAAAGGAGGATTTACGTATGAAACGGAAATATAAGGTTACTAAACGTCTTCTTCTGTAGTCTGCTTCAGCTAAGTCCTGTAATCAGAATTGATCGACACATATTTGTGGCTCAAGTCACTTGTCAGAAGCGAGTAAGCAGCTTTTCCCTCTCCAAGGGTTAGAGTCACCGTAAAAGACGGTTTCTTAAACACATGTGCAAACCTTGATTCCGGTTGAAACCTTACACCCTCTGAAAATACTTTACTTTCATCGAAGTAGAGCTTTATTTTCCCCAGGTCAATTTTCACACCAGCTCTTCCAGCGGCTGCCACAATCCTTCCCCAGTTAGCATCTTCTCCATAAAATGCAGTCTTAACTAGCTGGGAAGTAGCTATTGTCCTTGCGATTTTCTCAGCGTCTTTATTAGTCCTTGCTTCCGTAACGCGGATTCGCACAACCTTAGTTGTCCCTTCACCATCAGCTACTATCATCTCAGCAATCTCTCCGCATAAAGATGAAAGCACTTCAACGAACTTCTCGTAGTTTTCACTTTCCTCTGTGATTTCCTGGTTTCCCAGAACCCCGTTCGCAAGGATAAAAACGGAATCATTTGTGGAAGTATCCCCGTCAACCGTCATGGCGTTAAAAGAGCAATCCGCAGCTGCCAAGAGAGCATTTGAAAGGCTCTGCTGCCTTATATCAAGGTCGGTCATTATAAAACAAAGCATGGTTGCCATATCAGGGCATATCATTCCCGCTCCCTTACCGATAGCTGAAACGGTAGCAGTCTTCCCTTCTACTGAAAACTGTCTCGATGCGTATTTGGGGAAAGCGTCGGTCGTCATTATGGCTTCTGCGGCTTCCCGGGCGTTATCTTCTCCGAGACCTTTTAGCAGCCTAGGGATTGATTTTTTTATTTTCCCGGCGGGGAGTTTTTTTCCTATTACTCCGGTTGACGAGGGAATTACAAGCGATTCACTTATTCCTAATCGTGCAGAAAGAGCTTTTGCAACATCAAGCGCATCTTCATAGCCCTTTTTTCCCGTACAGGCATTTGCGTTTACGCTGTTTATTATTATCGCTTGGCAACGCCCACTTGCTATTCTCTGCTCGGCAACAAGCAGAGGAGCCGCTTTTACAAGATTTTTAGTAAATATGGCGGACGCACAAGCCGGAACCTCAGATAATATAAGAGCCAAGTCCCTCTTTTCCTTTTTCTTAAGCCCGGCGGATACGCCACTTAGCAGAAATCCCGGTGTACTTTCCATGGGGGGAAATTATATACAAAGCATGCTATCTAAGAAATAAGAATCGAAAAAAATTAAATAAACACCAAAACCAGAATTGTTTTGAAGCAACGGCTGAAGATCAAACCTGCGGCGCTATATTTTCACGCTTTCATTCAGTTCACTTATTATACGAACCGGTAATTTCACCTAGGTTTTTAATCCCGTTTCTATCCATGAACCTTAAAAGTCCTTTGTTTATCGAGCTCGCCACTGAAAGTCCTTCTCCACGAAGACCCGTTACTATCTGAAGAGCCTTCGCACCCGCGCGCAGTTTTTCAAGTGCCGAATCTGTATCACACACGCCTCCAACTCCGATTATTTCAACCTGTCCACCCGTAGTACTGTAAATATGAGAAATAATCGAGGTGGAGAGTTCTTTATACTCAAAATCGTTTCCACTTATTCCCCCGGAAAGACCTTTCCATCTCGCTCCATATTTTCCCTTAACGGAACTGCTGTTAGTAGTATTGGTGGCAATCACGCCCGAAATTCCAGAATCAATCACAACCCTTATAATGTCATCTATCTGCTCTGTGGAAAGATCAGGAGAAATTTTGACAAACAGGGGCTTGTCAACTAACAAACCTCCTAGAGACTCCTTCACCGCTCTTATTATTGTCTGAAGGTGTTCTCTGTCCTGAAGTTCTCTTAACCCCGGAGTATTGGGAGAACTAACGTTAAGGGAGAAGTAAGTAGCGTTGTCACGAAACTTCCGTGCTACCGCGGCATAAGCTTGTGGCGCGTCTTCGTGACTTACATCTGAGTTTATACCCAAATTTATTCCGACAGGCATATCCAAGCGCCCGTACCAAGCAAGATTCTGGAAAACGGCTTCCATGCCCGGACTGTTGAGTCCCAGAGAATTAAGACACACATCGGGGGTTACCATAAACTGTCTGGGTTTTGGATTTCCTCTCTGCGGTCTTTTAAGAACCGAGCCAACCTCAACCCCAGCAAAACCCAGGGAGTAAAGAGCCCTAAGCGCCCTTGCAGTTTTGTCCCAACCCGCTCCCACGATAAGCGGGTTCTCAAAAGATACTCCCCCAACTCTGACAGCAAGTTTTTCGTCACGAATTCTGGGTCCGCCGTTTGCCGCGAACTCAAGGATTCTCAGAGTAAAACCCGTGAATTCACACAAGTGCATGAGTCCCTTGACATTAAGGTGCCAAGCTTCTGAATCAAGACGATCAAGAACCGGTCTTAGGAAAGTTTTATAGATCATGCCTCAAGAGAATTCTATCAAAATCAGGCATCCGCAAGCAAAATTATACTTGAGACAAGGACAAAAAGGTCAAACATTGAACCTGAAAAACATCACATCCCCGTCGCAAACATGGTAATCCTTCCCCTCAAGTCTTACCTTTCCCGCTTCCCTGACCATCTGTTCAGAGCCATTGTTCACGTAATCTTCGTAGGATATGGTTTCGGCTCTTATGAAACCCCTTTCAAAATCGCTGTGTATAACACCGGCTGCCTGAGGCGCCTTAGTTCCCTGCCTGACGGTCCATGCTCTCACTTCTTTCGGCCCCGCAGTAAAGTAGGTGATGAGTCCGAGATTCGAGTAAGCGCAGTTAACAAGCCTGTTAAGACCAGAGTCGCAAAGCCCGATTTCCTCAAGAAAAGATTCTTTCTCTTCACCCTCTAATTCGGATATCTCAGCCTCTATACTGGCTGAAACAATGATAACCTGATCTCCTGAACGGTTTGCATATTCCCTTACCTCCTGTACTTCGGCATTTTCCGAAGCCCCTGAAATTTCATGCTCAGAAATATTGCAAACATAGATAACGGGCTTTGCGCTAAGAAGAAAAAGTTCCCGTATCGTATCGGCGGTTGCTTCTGATTCCGGAAAATCTGCCGCACGGCGCCCTGTCTCCATAAACTCTTTTAGAGATCTTACGGTCTCAAGCTCTCTGATTATATCCTTGTTACCGCTTTTGGACTGATTTGCGAGTTTTTCTTCCCTTTTCTCAACCGTCTCAAGATCCCTGAGAATAAGTTCGTCCTCAATGGTGTGTATATCGCGGATGGCATCAATTCTTCCTTCCACATGTACAATGTTTTCATCCTCAAAACATCTTATGACATGCAGTATCATATCCACTTCCCTTATGTTGGATAGAAAAGCGTTTCCCCTGCCCTTTCCTTCAGAAGCCCCTTTTACTAATCCCGCAATATCGACGATTTCCAAGGTTGTGGCCGTGGTTTTCTCCGGTTTTACAATATCCGATAGAGCTTCAAGCCTCGTATCTGGAACCCCTACCACTCCTATGTTGGGATCTATTGTACAAAAAGGGTAATTGGAAGCCTCCGCAGACGCGTTTGTAAGCGCGTTAAAAAGAGTCGACTTCCCAACATTTGGAAGCCCTACTATTCCGCATCGAAGTCCCATATGTTTTTATTGTCCAGTATCTATAAGAAAATGGGGAGATAGCTCAAAAATCGAGGTGCTGTTTGCTCCAACTGTATACACATTAAACAGTGACGTAATTCATGAAATTATATACCCATTTACACAGACACCTTCAAAAACCGCATGGAATTTAATTAATTCCTTATCTTGCGCTTTTGTTTTCACTGCATTTTCTCAATTCTTTCAGCAGGAATTCAGTATTGAAATCGAGGCTTAGTTATCAAAACACTATTTCAGTATTTCGCCCGTTTTTTCACTCCAGAGAAATAGGTCCATTTCATCAAAATCAAATCCGTTTCTTTCCGAGAATTTCTTAAACTTGTTTTCAATTTCAATGTATTTTGATCTTGAGTTCGGCGCTTGGGCAGATTCTGTTACGCCGAGTTCAAAGAGACACTGCAATATGTGTTTATCAAGTATTGCGTAGCCGCGAAAACCGACGTTTCTTAAAAAATGGCTAGCTTCCTTAAAGCCAAGTCCTTTTATCTCTTTGTTGAGCGCGAAAAAATCCCTCCTTTCGGTTGAATTTTCAAAGGAAAGAAGAAGTGGTCTTAGTCTGAGTCCGTAGTGGTGGGTTAGGTAGTCTCTTGTGTGAATCACGTGTTTTGAACGTATGTTTGGAAATCTGTATATTCCCCGCAACTTTTCCCTGAGTTCATCTTCGCTTGCATTCGCAAGTATGTTTTTTACACTGCAAAGCGCTTTTAATCCCATCTTAGCGCTTGTTCCGGCCGTGAATATGCAGAAAACCAGTTCTTCAAAAATCGTTTCTTCAGAAGCGTTTCTGATAACGTTTTCAAATTCCCTTAGTCTGCAGCTTATCTCTTGGGCTTTGTGTGGAAGATTTTCCCTTATCGACTTTACAGTCAACATCTAGGGGCTATTTGTAGATAACAAGATTTCTTCCAGCGATGAGGGTGGTTGAAGACATATTATTCCACTTCTTGATCTGGGAGACTGATACTCTGTAACGAAGCGCTAGTTCACTTAGCGTATCACCAAGTATTATCCTATGATTCATTTTTCTCGGAGCTTTCCACGATGAATGAATGGAAGAGAGCCTCTGAGGAATCGAAAGGGTCTTCCCCGCGATTATAAGGGAACCCTTAAGGTTGTTGACCCTTTTTATCTCATCAACAGAAGTTCCGTATCTTTTCGCCAGAACGTAAATGTTTTCTCCAGGGCGAATCCTGTGCTTTACATATATTACATTTCCTCTTTTGGAGGGTATCATGAGCTTTTGTCCGGGACGTATGATTGAACCGGAGAGACGATTTGCATATTTAAGTTTCTTGATGGATATTCCGAACTTTCTTCCTATCTTCCAAAGACTGTCGTCCGGTTTCACCGTATATATCGTAGGTTTTGTCCTGAAAGGAATATTAATATCTTTTAGGAGCGCTATCTCACTTTGCACATAAGGGAATTTCTCAACGTAGTCTTTTGGAATTACAAGCTCATAACTTCCTCCTGGAGGTGTGGAGAGTCCGACGAGAGAGGGGTTGTAGCTGTAAATCTTTTTGTCTTTTATGTTGAGTAGCTTGGCAATCTGCGCAAGACTTTTTCTGGGAGGAACGCTAACTGTTTCATAATCTTTGTTGAGTTCTATGGTTTTGAAACCGTACATTTCAGGATTTTTGGCTATTATCAAAGCGGCATTGAATTTTGGTACGTAGTTTCTTGTTTCTCTCGGAAGCTTTTTTGAAACTA
>RKRQ01000052.1 GCA_007571325.1 Candidatus Dadabacteria bacterium | reverse complement strand
TTGCTAGGAACTTCGAAAAGCGCTTCTACTGATGTCTGTTTATCGCTTGATTTAGCGTGTTCTGCGGTAAACTTGTCTCCGAGTATTATGTTTATCGCATCGACGATTAAGGACTTCCCCGTACCCGTCTCTCCAGTGATTATGTTCAGATTTTTTCCGAAAGTAATGGAAATATCATCTATTATGGCAAAATTCTTAAGCCTGAGTTCAACAAGCATCTATATTTAGTATCTTGTCATTTTCGCAGAACCTGAAAAGTCCACAAAAATACCCCCGAGATGCTTTCAGGTTCAGTTCCTTACCTGACCATTTCCCCTCACCACGAACTTTGAAGTAGTCAGTTCCTCAAGACCCATAGGACCAAAAGCGTGCAACTTTGAAGTGCTTATACCAATTTCAGCGCCTAGACCCAACTGGTAGCCATCATTAAACCTAGTTGAAGTGTTGACCATAACTGCAGAAGAGTCTACCTCTCTAACAAATTTCTCAGAGTTTTCAGGGTCTTTTGTAACTATAGCGTCCGTATGCATCGAACCATAAGTTTGTATATGGTCTATAGCCTTATCAATCGTGGGAACCACTCTTATGTTTAAAACAAGGTCAAGGTACTCTTCATACCAGTCTTCTTCGGCTGCAGAAGACACATGAGGGAGAAGTTTCTTGGTGTTCTCACACCCTTTTACGGTAACCCCCTCAGACTCAAGTCTTCTAACAGCTTTGGGGAGAAAATCCCCCGCTATTGATGAATGCACAAGCATTGTCTCCATAGAATTACAGACTCCAGGCCTTTGGATTTTTGCGTTTCGACAGATTTCCTCAGCCATTGCGAGGTCAGCATATTCATCCACGTAAACATGACAAACACCTTTATAGTGCTTAAGTACGGGGATCATTGAATTCTGCACGACAAACCTTATAAGTCCCTCCCCTCCCCTCGGAATAATAAGATCTATCTTATCTTCAAGTTTAAGCATCTCAGTTACAACTTCTCTGTCCGCAACCGGAACAACCTGAGCAGTAAAAGGTGAAAGGCCGCTTTGAGAAAGAGACTCGGCAAGCAACCGGGAAATAGCCAAATTTGACCTTATTGTTTCAGAACCACCACGAAGGATCACGGAATTGCCTGACTTCACACAGAGCCCAGCTGCATCCGCTGTTACTCCTGGTCTTGACTCATAAATGATTCCTATAACCCCCAAGGGAATTCTTTTCTTCTCAACGGAAATCCCGTTCGGCCTCTCCCATTTCCCCGATATTTTACCCACGGGATCGTCAAGCTCAGCTATCTCCCGCAACCCGTCAGCCAAGGAATTTATCCTAGAAGGATTAAGTCTTAGACGGTCCACAAGAGCTGCGGAAAGGTTTTTTTCTTCGGCATCAGAAACATCTTTTGCGTTTTCTAAAAGCAGATTATCGGTTTCTTTTATAAGAAGTTCTGCGAAACGCAAAAGAAAGTCATTTTTCTGAGAAGATGAGGCAGAAGCCAGAATTCTAGACGCTTTTCTTGAATTCTCCGCTATAAGGCCAATTAACTCCGCTGGATTTTTTGAGTCAAAAGATGTTGATTGATTCATTCTTTGATAAAAGTATCACCTAACATTCACTATTTCACGCTCAATGAGATAATTGAGTATCTGCTCTTTGCACTGATCTATTGAGAATTTCTCCGTGTTGACTACGATCTCCGGATTCAAGGGTTCTTCATACGGGTCGTCAATTCCGGTAAACCCTTTTATAACTCCTTCCCGTGCTTTTTTGTAAAGCCCTTTGACATCCCTATGCTCGCACTGTTCAACCGAGCAGTCAACAAACACTTCAACAAATTCTCCTTCCTCAACAAGTTCCCTTACGGCATCACGGTCAGACCTGTATGGAGAAACGAAAGCGGAAAGCACTATGACACCCGCATCCATAAAAAGTTTTGATACTTCCCCTATTCTTCTTATATTCTCTTCACGGTCTTCTGCGGAGAAACCAAGGTCTTTGCACAGACCCATTCTTATATTATCTCCATCTAGTATATAGGTGCGATGGCCATCCTGTATAAGTTCCTTTTCAAGTTCATTTGCAAGAGTGGATTTTCCGGAACTTGGAAGTCCTGTAAACCAAAGAATCAAAGAACCGTGACCGTTTAGCCTTCTCCTGTCTTCTTTAGTAATTTCATGCTTATGTGGAATAACAAACCTTTCCATTTCTATTGCCTCCGAGATTGTAAGATAGTTAAGATAGGGACCGGGATTTACAAAAAGATGAGAGAAAACAACTGAATAAAGCTAAACTTTCCTCGCTAACTACTTTTTTCCTCTAAAAACCCATGAAGTAACATTATACAGCACGAAAACAGATGTTGTCCATATTACAAGGATATAATCAAGACACCCGATTAATTCATCTGAGGATATGTTGCTTTTTTCCGCGAAAATTTTTCCATGAAGTAGCGCAAAATAGAATGAAACCAAGTAAAAACAGGTTAAGTGCCACATTCTCAGAGGCATTTCGCACCAGATATTCCCCGGCAAGCATACATCCCCCCGAGTCTGCAGGTACAGAAGTATCTGGTCTTTCTGAATCATTATCCAGATTTGTGAGAAGAACGTCATCAGGATTAAAACCGTTATAGAACCTGTCTTGACTTTCCACCCTATAAAACTCAATAAAGTAGTTCTTTGGCCCGTCTCTTTCACTATCATCGACACCGGTTACTGTGACTGTCTGGACAACGGTCCAACTATCGAGTGTGAACTCAAGTGTCTGAGCATTAATTACACCCTCGCTCGGGTCGCTGCTACGCAGAAAAATTCTGACACTGCTCATTGGTTCTGATTCAAGTTCCACGGCAAATGTCGCCACACCACCTTCTTCAGTAGTTGTAAGTCCAGAAATCGGCGTGATACGTATTCCAGTAGGGATACATGATGAAGGAAAACCGCTATCATTGACTTCCCAGCCCATATCTTTTAGCATGCCAAGACTAATATCCATATCTCTTGGAAACGGAAAACTGTATTCCATGACGTCTTCTAAGTCGCTATGGACATGCGTTATGGAACTTCCCATATGAAAAATTGAGGGAGCGTAGAGCTGTGGGAGACCATTTGGAGTTATACCTGCGGATTTTAGTTCAGCCATGCGTTGACCGTAACTGCAGGGACTCCTTTCTTCAGACCACCGTACCGTACCATCCCACAGAAGACCCGTGTCTGAAGTAATTGCCCTTATTCTGCGCTGGGGCTCAAGGTCGACGATAAATTCACCGTCAGTCTGCGAATACATTTGTACATCGTAAATTCCTGGCACTTCCTCTATATCAATTTGAGTTCCTTCCGTTTCAGCAGACCTCAATGAAAAAAAAGACCCGTCTCCCCGAAGAAGAGAACTGAAACCAAGTCCGTGAATCATCTCATGTAAGGCAATAGTAACAAAACCTACAGAAAACGGTGGAGATTCTCCCGTAAAGCCGTAATAGAAGTCTGCATCTCCAGAAAATTCTATGATAAAGTGAGGCACCGAGTCAGTTACAATTTTTTCTCCTGTGATTTTTTCTGCAAGCGCTAGAGGATACCCTATGTAAAAGGGTTCCTCAGAATCAAGAACCGCAATCTGCTTTATAGATGTCCTAGCAACTGTGTCTTCCTCCGTAATAACCTCGAAAGATACTTCAACTCGGACGATGTTTTGACCCGGCAGTTTACTTTCGAGCAGACTGCCAGCGTATTCAAGTGCATTTCTTCTCGCTTGTCCAAGCGTATTAGCCTTATTGCCATCACTGTCGAGCAACTCCCTGTCTTCTTGCGTCAGTTCGGTCGAATTCTTAAACCCAACTCCTGGAGAATCGTTATACAGAAACTGGACCGTAATCGCTGCACAATAA
>RKRQ01000036.1 GCA_007571325.1 Candidatus Dadabacteria bacterium | reverse complement strand
TGGACCGATGGGAATTGATGTTTTCATTTATTCTAGTTTTCTGCTATTCTGTTTTCGGGCTGCTAGCTCAGTCTGGTAGAGCAGCTGACTCTTAATCAGTCGGTCGTGGGTTCGAATCCCTCGCAGCCCACTTCATTTTGCATTTTCTAATACTGTTAAGAACCGTGATTCCTCTGGACACTTGCCGGTTTTTGACTGTAGGAAGCGAGAGTGGCGGAACAGGCAGACGCGCTAGATTTAGGATCTAGTACCTTAGGGTGTGAGGGTTCGACTCCCTCCTCTCGCAGAAAAACAACCTATTTTACTTTAAAGATATGCGCCTTCTTGCGCTTTTAGTTCTGTTTTTTTGTTCCTGCTCCCATGGCGCAGAGAATCTCTATCAGAGGTCGTTTTACTCCATGGGGTCAACCGTAGAGATTAAGCTCTATTCCCACAGTGAGAAACTTTTCCATAGAGTTGTTGATTCCTGCGCGGAGAGAGCTAAAGAGATAGACCGACTCTTTAGCAATTACAGAGAGGATAGCGTACTTGCTGATGTGAACAGAAACGCTGGGTCTCGTCCAGTTTCTGTTCCCGGTGAATTCTTGCGTCTAGTGCGCACATCGATTTATTATTCAGAACTTACCGACGGAGCTTTTGACATAACTGTCGGCAATCTTTTTGAACTCTGGAGTGATGAGACTGTAGCGGGGCGATTTCCTGCACAATTACGGGTCCGAGAAGCACTTATGTGTACCGGTTTTCGGAAGATAAAAATAGATGAACTAAAATCTCAGATATCTCTTGACCGAGACTGTGTCAGGCTTGATTTTGGTGCTTTAGGGAAAGGATATGCAGTGGATGAAATGGTAAAAATTGCTAAGGAAAATGGAATTACGAGGGGAATTATAAATTTCGGAGGAAACATATACGCGATGAATCCTCCTGCCGGCAAAAAATTCTGGGATGTAGGAGTAAGAAAACCCGGCAGCAGGAGTGAAATCATATCGAGACTTGATCTTGTAAATAAGGGCGTTGCAACCTCTGGGGATTATGAACGATACTTTGAGCACAAGGGAAAGAGATACTCACATATTCTTGATCCAAGAACGGGCTGGCCTGTCCAAGACATAACTTCCGTTGTCGCCATTTCTGAAACTGCGATGGAGGCGGATGTTTTTTCAACTGCTGTATCTGTTCTGGGCGTTAAAGGTGCCCATATGCTCACTCGTAAAGATAAATCTGTGGGTTTTATTATTGTAAGGAAAAAGGGGGAGGAAAAATTCTGCTTAGGGTCATACGTGTGCCACTAATATGTGGAACTTCACGTCGTCTATGAGTCCCCACGTCTTTTCCTGTAAAGATAAAACGTTACGATGATTATAAGATAAAGAAGAGATATCTGAAGTACTAGAAAAGAGCCGATTTTAACATACGCAAACCCGGCACTTAGATACCTTACGAGCCAGCCACCCGCTATGTCAAGAAATGCGGAGCCGTATGAAGCGATTATTACTAGAAACTTTTCGCTTGAACTCCTGTTTGTGAAAAGAAACAAATGGTTGAGTGTGACCAGTAAGATAGCCATTGAGAAAAAATGGAAATGAGCTTCTTCCAGCAGTCCCAAATAGCTTCTTGGGGGTCTGAAGCTTTCCTCAGAGCCTCTGTAATACTCAACCACACCTTCGTAACTAAATCCTATCTTCAGAAAAAGCAGCAGATTCGTTACCCACAGAAACAAAAAGAATATCGTCGTAAGCAAAACGATAAGTTTGAGCAGATCATTTTTTCTTATGTCTGATGAGATGAAGAATTTCATTTTTCTCTCCCGAGAGATAATTATGAATCAATGGAAGTAGCGAAGATGACCCTATACACAGCAAGCACCCTTCTTGTGGCTGTTGAAAAAGATCTTGCACTTATAGTGGCTGCAGTAATGTTGGGGATTCCTTTTCCTGGCCGCATTCTATTGATCCTAGTTTTTTCTTGGAATAACTTTATCCACTTTCCGCTTGGCATGTAATCTGTGGGTTCAAAAAAAGCAAGAATTTCGGCATGGCGGAGCGTCCCGTCAGGGTTTATTACAAACATGACAGTTTCAGTCATAGTTCGAAGAGTATGGGTATCTATGACCGCGTAGCCTGTCTTTTCTCCGCCGGATTTTGCTATGTAGAAAGTATAGAGTCTTGAATCTATCTCGGCTTTAGCTGTTTTGCTTATCTTTTCAGCTTGGCTTTTGGTAAGAAAAACGTGTCTTTTTTCGATCTCATCGGCTTCAGAGAAAACAAGCTCAAGAGCTTTTTCCTTGGTAAGAAAAACTTTAGCTGGAGCATTTCCTACTCCATGGAGAAAAAAGATAAGTATTATTAGAACAAGAATTTTCATTATCATTAGTAAAGCAAGGGCAACATTCTATCTGAAAAATGTTGCCCTTGTGAAGAGAAAAAGAGAGAAACAAACCTACGTTTTCTTATAGTGGATTTAAGTCCTATATTCTAAAACACATAACCTAATCCGAAGTTGAACTGGTCTTTTACTTCATCCGCAGCGTTGTCAAGTCTCTGATACTCAGCTTTTATGACTACGTATGGAATAGGCTTGTAATTTATACCAAACGTATATTCACTTCTTTCATTAGTTAGGTCTTTGGCAAATCCAGCTGGAACCTCTTCCTGAGTGTTATATTTTTCGTAACGTATAAAAGGAGCCAGATAATCCATATATTTATTTGCGGAGTTAACTACAGAGAAAATATTGTATGCTCCTAATACATACCATCCAGACTGTTTTTCTCCGACGGATTTATTGCCTTCAAGGCCATTGTTCTGGTTTATAAGTTCTGCGTCATCAAGTGTTGTCCACACAGACAGTGCTCTTAAGTCCAGTCCTGCATACTGAATCTGTGCGTCCACTTCATACATCTGAAAAAGACCTTCTATGGTTTGGCCGCTAACTTCTTCATCCTGACCCGTATTTCCATAGTACATGGACCCTCCGATCTTGACTCCTGGAATAGGGTCGTATTCAAGCCTTCCAACAAAAGCTATGTCATCGAATCTTGCCCTGTTCCCCTTGACTCTAAGACTTCTATTGTCCGATGCCTTAAATCCCCGTGAATCAAAACTTGACATTGCGTAGGCCCTGTAAGAAAGTGCCCCGGCGCTACCCAAGTCAAATGTTCCGTGTGCCCCCGCTCCCGCTTCTCTCCATGTTGTCGGAATTATTTGTCTTTCAACGGAAGGTCGTCCCACTCCGTAAAATGTTGTTGGCTCGTGAATTTCATTGGCAACCGCGAAAGGAGCCAAGAGAAGACCGCCCCTTAGGTTAAATTCATCGCTTATGAGGAAATCAATCAATGCGAATTCAACCGACGCTGAACCCGCTTTGCCATCTTTATTGCTTCCTGTCGTACCATGTTCAAACTCTATTTCCGAGTTAAAAACTATGTGATCGTTGTATTTGTACCCATTATAGAGAACCAGTCTCAGGGTATCTACTATATTGTGCGAATCTTCTTTTACATTGCCTATAAGAAGTTCACCATATCCCCCAAACGATACTCCTTGGTCAACCCTGTAGACCTTTGAAGCTGCTGGAGCTACCCCAAATTCCGTTTCATATACAGTGGGCTCGTTAACCGAAGCGGATTTTATGGCTTCTATCTCATCTGCTAGAACTTTTATTTGTTGCTCGAGTTTTTTTATTTTTTTCCCCGAAGCTGTTTCCGCGAGAGAAGTCTGAGTTTCTCCTAGTGAAAAGATCAGGAAGAGAATAAAAAACATCTTCCATAGCCTTATATATCTAACCATCTGTTAAAATCCTCCTTGTGGTGTTATAGTTTTGAATAATGTAGATATTCTAGATATTAAATATCCACGATAGCAATTATTAACATTCTGGA
>RKRQ01000042.1 GCA_007571325.1 Candidatus Dadabacteria bacterium | reverse complement strand
GCGGATAAATTTTCTACAGGGTCTTGCCAAACAAAAACCTTCTGTTAGTATGATGCTCTCTTTAATTTTCGTTTGAATTTCACTTGTTCATCTTTTATGGATTGACAACTACAAATGGATAAGTAAGCTAACTAATCCGTTTTTGTAAAAATTTTGTAACGATCTTTGAAAATTTAACAGTAGACGATAGCGGGCGACTAGAGCAGTATCCGTAAATTCTTTTAAATTCTTATGAAGAGTTTGATCCTGGCTCAGAGCGAACGCTGGCGGCACGCCTAACACATGCAAGTCGAGCGAGAAAGTGACTTCGGTCATTAGTAAAGCGGCGAACGGGTGAGTACAACGTGGATAATCTACCCTGAGGTCTGGGATAACTTCGAGAAATCGGCGCTAATACCGGATAAGACCACGGTATCCAAGGATACAGCGGTAAAAGATTTATTGCCTTTGGATGAGTCCACGCCCCATCAGGTAGTTGGTAAGGTAAAGGCTTACCAAGCCTAAGACGGGTAGCCGGCCTTAGCGGGTGAACGGCCACATGGGGACTGAGACACGGCCCTGACTCCTACGGGAGGCAGCAGTGGGGAATATTGGGCAATGGGCGAAAGCCTGACCCAGCGATGCCGCGTGAGGGATGAAGGCCTTCGGGTTGTAAACCTCTGTCAGGAGGGACGATGGGACTTATGTCTTGACGGTACCTCCAGAGGAAGCCCCGGCTAACTCCGTGCCAGCAGCCGCGGTAATACGGAGGGGGCAAGCGTTGCTCGGATTTACTGGGCGTAAAGGGTCCGCAGGCTGTCAAGCAAGTTGGGTGTGAAAGCTCAAGGCTTAACCTTGGAATTGCATCCAAAACTGCTTGACTAGAGTCCAAGAGAGGTTGGCGGAATTCCCGGTGTAGCGGTGAAATGCATAGATATCGGGAGGAACACCAGAGGCGAAGGCGGCCAACTGGCTTGGTACTGACGCTCAGGGACGAAAGCGTGGGTAGCAAACCGGATTAGATACCCGGGTAGTCCACGCCCTAAACGATGGATGCTAGGTAGGGGGAATTTATTTCTCCTTGCCGTAGTTAACGCATTAAGCATCCCGCCTGGGGAGTACGGTCGCAAGGCTGAAACTCAAAGGAATTGGCGGGGGCCCGCACAAGCGGTGGAGCACGTGGTTTAATTCGATGCTAAGCGAAGAACCTTACCAAGACTTGACATGTTAACTTAAGCTTATACGAAAGTATGGAGTGGTTCCGAGTTTTCTCGGAACAGTTATCACAGGTGCTGCATGGCTGTCGTCAGCTCGTGCCGTGAGGTGTCCGGTTAAGTCCGGTAACGAGCGCAACCCCTATCTTTAGTTGCCATCACTTCGGGTGGGCACTCTGAAGAGACTGCCAGCGACAAGCCGGAGGAAGGTGGGGACGACGTCAAGTCATCATGGCCCTTACGTCTTGGGCTACACACGTGCTACAATGGCTGGTACAATGGGTCGCGAACTCGCGAGAGGAAGCCAATCCCATCAAAGCCGGTCTCAGTTCAGATTGCAGGCTGCAACTCGCCTGCATGAAGTTGGAATCGCTAGTAATCGTGGATCAGCATTGCCACGGTGAATACGTTCCCGGGCCTTGCACACACCGCCCGTCACACCACGAAAGTCGGTTCTGCCCGAAGTAGCTGTGCTAACCTTCGGGAGGCAAGTTCCTAAGGTAGGGCTGGTGATTGGGGTGAAGTCGTAACAAGGTAGCCGTAGGGGAACCTGCGGCTGGATCACCTCCTTTTTCACGGAGATATCTGTCTTTTTTCGCTCGCCGTCTACTTTTATAAAAAGTATTTCCTGCGCTTAGAAAGCAACAGGGCCTATAGCTCAGCTGGTTAGAGCGCACCCCTGATAAGGGTGAGGTCGTTGGTTCAAATCCAACTAGGCCCACCGCCAGGGGGTGTAGCTCAGTTGGGAGAGCGCCTGCTTTGCAAGCAGGAGGTCGACGGTTCGAGCCCGTTCACCTCCATAAGAGAATTGAATGCTTTTTGATCTTTGACAATTGAATATAACGCTGAGAAACAGAATTGATCGTGTTGTTAGTATTATCGAGGATTTTCACGCCTCGCAGATAAGATATGTAGAGCAGAAGGTGGATGCCTTGGCGACGGACGGCGATGAAGGACGTAGTAAGTTGCGATAAGCCTCGGGGAGTCGCTTAACAGGCTTTGATCCGAGGATTTCCGAATGGGAAAACCTGACCGAGCAAACCTTGGTCATGCCATTGTGAATATATAGCAGTGGTAGGCTAACGGGGGGAAGTGAAACATCTCAGTACCCCCAGGAAAAGAAATCAACCGAGATTCCCTTAGTAGCGGCGAGCGAACGGGGAACAGCCCAAACCGAAGGGATTTTCCCTTCGGGGTTGCGGGACCTCAGCATGGGACTTCAAAAGGTAGTGGAATAGTCTGGAAAGTCTTGCCACAGAAGGTGATAGCCCTGTACACGAAACCCTGAGAAGCCCTAGAGGTATCCCAAGTACTCCGGCACACGTGGAATGTTGGAGGAATCCGGGTGGACCACCATCCAAGGCTAAATACGTGCCGTCGACCGATAGTGAACCAGTACCGTGAGGGAAAGGTGAAAAGAACCCCAGTGAGGGGAGTGAAATAGAATCTGAAACCATCTGCTTGTAACCAGTGGGAGGGCTATGTCCATTTATGGAAATGCCTGACCGCGTGCCTTTTGCCTAATGAGCCTGCGAGTTATCTTCAGTGGCCTGATTAAGCCGAATAGGTGTAGTCGTAGCGAAAGCGAGTCTGAATAGGGCGCTAGTCACTGGGGATAGACCCGAAGCGAGTCGATCTATCCATGGCCAGGGTGAAGCAGAGAGAAAACCTTTGTGGAGGCCCGAACCGGTCAGGGGTGAAAACCTGTCGGATGAGCTGTGGATCGGAGTGAAAGGCTAATCAAGATTCGTGATAGCTGGTTCTCCCCGAAATATATTTAGGTATAGCCTCATGTGATGACTAGCGGAGGTAGAGCACTGATTGGACTAGGGGGTCGAAAGATCTACCAAACCCAGACAAACTCCGAATGCCGCTGGGTTAGCATGGGAGTCAGTTGATGGAAGATAAGTTCCATTGGCGAAAGGGAAACAGCCCAGATCGCCGGCTAAGGCCCCTAAATACGAACTAAGTGGTAAAGGATGTGAATTGGCATAGACAGCCAGTAGGTAGGCCCAGAAGCAGCCACCCTTTAAAGAGTGCGTAACAGCTCACTGGTCGATGCGAGTTTGCGCCGAAAATGAAACGGGGCTAAGTTCGTTGCCGAAGCCGCGGGTTGTGTACTTTGTACGCAGCGGTAGGGGAGCGTTCCCAACGGGTAGAAGGGTTACCGTAAGGAAGCCTGGACTGTTGGGAAGTGAGAATGCAGGCATGAGTAGCGATAAAGGTGGTGAGAATCCACCTCGCCGTAAACCCAAGGTTTCCTGGGCAAGGCTCGTCCTCCCAGGGTAAGTCGGGACCTAAGGCGAGGCCGAAAGGCGTAGTCGATGGAAAACGGGTTAATATTCCCGTACCATTCGGTTTGAGTGATGGAGTGACGGAGAAGGATAGGTCATCCGGGTGATGGACGTCCCGGTTCAAGCTTGTAGGAGGAAAAGACAAGCAAAACCTCTTTTCAATACTCTGAGAAGCGAGTACGAGAGGCTTTAGCCTCGTAAAGTGATTGAGTCCATGCTTCCAAGAAAAACTTCTAAACGTTGACGACCGAGTGCCCGTACCGAAACGGACACACGTGGGTGAGTTGAGAATACTAAGGCGCGTGAGAGAACTTTGGCTAAGGAACTCGGCAAATTAACCCCGTAACTTCGGAATAAGGGGTGCCCATGCGTATGTGAAAGCCCTCGCGGCTGGAGCAGAGATGGGTCGCAGTTAATTGGCGGTAACGACTGTTTACTAAAAACACAGGGCTCTGCAAACACGCAAGTGGACGTATAGAGTCTGACACCTGCCCAGTGCCGGACGGTTAAGGGGACGTGTTATCTTCGGAGAAGCTCAGAACCGAAGCCCCGGTAAACGGCGGCCGTAACTATAACGGTCCTAAGGTAGCGAAATTCCTTGTCGGGTAAGTTCCGACCTGCATGAAAGGTGTAACGATTGCCGCACTGTCTCGGCCAAAGACTCAGCGAAATTGTGGTTCCGGTGAAGACGCCGGATACCCGCTACGGGACGGAAAGACCCCGTGCACCTTTACTATAACTTAGCATTGAGTTTTGGTGCTGCATGCGTAGGATAGGTGGGAGCCTGTGAAACTTTGCTTCAGGGCGGAGTGGAGGCAATGGTGAAATACCACCCTTGTAGTTCTGGAATTCTAACTTAGATCCGTTATCCGGATCAAGGACAATGTTAGGCGGGTAGTTTGACTGGGGCGGTCACCTCCTAAAAGGTAACGGAGGTGTGCAAAGGTTCCCTCAGCTTGATTGGAAACCAAGCGTAGAGTGCAAAGGCATAAGAGAGCTTAACTGTGAGACTGACAGGTCGAGCAGATGCGAAAGCAGGTCTTAGTGACCCGGTGGTTCTGTGTGGAAAGGCCATCGATCAACGGATAAAAGGTACGCCGGGGATAACAGACTTATCTCCCCCAAGAGTTCACATCGACGGGGAGGTTTGGTACCTCGATGTCGGCTCATCGCATCCTGGGGCTGGAGAAGGTCCCAAGGGTTGGGCTGTTCGCCCATTAAAGCGGTACGCGAGCTGGGTTTAGAACGTCGTGAGACAGTTCGGTCCCTATCTGTAGCGGGCGAAGGAGATTTGAGAGGATCTGCTCATAGTACGAGAGGACCTGAGTGGACGAGCCTCTAATGTACCAGTTGTCGTGCCAACGGCAGTGCTGGGTAGTTATGCTCGGAAAGGATAACCGCTGAAAGCATCTAAGCGGGAAACCTGCCTCAAGATTAGATCTCCCGAACGTAAGTTCCTTAAGGTCCCTTGAAGATTACGAGGTTGATAGGCTCAAAGTGTAAGTTCCGTGAGGAGTTAAGCTGATGAGTACTAACCGACCGTGAGGCTTACTGCGGGGCTTGAAAATTCTCGAGACTAAAACACGATTTCTCAAGCGTTATATTCATTTTGTCAATGCCGATTTTAGCATAGTGAAATTGAAATCCACCCTAACATATCCATTTATAGCATTAGCGCTGATTTTTCTCGTTACCTGTGCTTCAGAGTCCGAGAAAGCATCAGAGTCTGCAGAGCAAGCGTGCGTAAAGGATGACCGAGTTCTCCGCATTGGATTTTACTCTGATTTTAAACCCGTTAGTTATTTAGATCCCGTTAAAGACCGTGACCCCAATTATGGAGGATGTCACTCTTACAACGGTTATGAAGCTGATTTGCTGAAGGCTTTGCAAGAAATAGACGGTGCCGGGCTGTCTTTTTCCTGTTATCCAATTAGCAGCCCCTTCGGCGGTATATGGCTTAAAGCTGCTCAAAACGAATATGATATTGTTGGCGGTGGTATAACAATTCGGGAAGATCGCACTATTTATGATGGAGAGCCTGCAATTGTATTTACGTCTGGGCATATTTCATTTTTTCAGACACTCTTGGTTCGTTCAGAAGATAAAGATGTTCTCGACAGTTATGACAGGTTGACCAGTTCGCACAGGGTTGGTGTTGTTGCCAAAACAACCGGCGAAGAGAGATTGCTGCAACTTACTGGCATTATAAATGAAAGTGGTATTCTGGTTTCAGGTACGCGGATTGTGATTGAGATGGATGGCAAAAAAGTTGAAATTATTGCCGATGGAACGAATGATTATATAAATGCTGCCGGAGAATCAGAAACTTTAGAGCATCGTAAGTTTTTTAAACATATACTGCCTGCACAGGCTACCATGCCCCAGGTTGTATACTACAATCAAGAAGCAGACCTCCTTAATGCTCTGAAAAATGAAGAGATAGATGCGGTGGCAAGGGGATACGCTGGGAACAGTGATGCCAGTGTTGAGTCTGGAGGTGCTTTTGTAGTTACAGCGCGGGACCCCGACCTTTCCAAGGTTGAACGAGGTGGTTTTGCGCTTGCTGTGGAGGATGCTGATTTGGTCTCCTGCATTAATCAGAAAATCAATATGCTTACAGACAATGGTAAAATTGATCTTGAAGACTGGAATGAGGATAATTTAGTTTTTATGAATCGCGCTCGAAATTCGGAATAGCAGCGATAAGAATTTAAAGGTAGTCACCCACTTAAGTTGATAAGGCTCATGCTAATTTAGGGAAGTCTGAAAATTGAGTCCTTATCAACAGCAAAATCCTCTGCACTTCGTGCAAATCAGGGCTGGAACTCCCCGTTTCTCAGTACCCGCTTCCGTGACTTCACGGGAACCATTGGGAATCAAGGAAAATTCTTTGCATGCTGGGGCATTTCAATCAAGTCTTTTCCCTCTTCTCCATTCCCAAGGCGCAACAAACTCCCCTGCCCAGAGTCCCCGCTCGGCTTCACGTGCTTCTTGTTCTTCCGGGATATACTTCTCCGAGTATTCCCTGTAAGCAAGGGCATGCCCTTGGTGAACCATCCACCCGTTCAGATCAAGTTCTCCTAGATAGCAGGTTCCGATAATTCGACCGTAATAATCTTCTCCAGTCTGTTCGCAAAAAACGGAATTCTCCGCTACCTTCTCCCTGAGTGCTTCCGTTGCGACAACTCCGCAGTTGTAAGCTTCTCCCGTGGAATCTCTGCATTGTTGTCTCTTTTCTGGTGCGTCAATTCCGTCAAGCCGGATAGTATCGCCCGAGACTTTGATAGTGTCTCCATCGACTATCTCGGGCTTGTCCGCGGAATTCAACTCCGATTCCTCATCTATTACCGTATCTGGAAACGATGTTGAAGCCCCGCTTGAATCCGTTGGTGCAGGATTGCCTGTATCTCCCTCGGAACCGCTCCCACCACCGCAACCAGTAACAAACAGCAATACCAGGAAAAGGGATAAAATCGTCCTCATAACAAGACCTTCTAGCACAGTACCTTCTTAAAAACTTATATCCATCACAGAATAAGATGTAAATAATGGGTTGCTCGACAGCTCTGGCTAGCGTTTTCAAACGCCTGATGCGAGCCAGTACCTCGGTCAAGTTCCGTGATCAATGCCCTGTAGAAAGTTCGTGCCATAGAGCACCAGTGCTGGGCTATGTATATTGTCCTGCATTTTTATTGCCAGACCTGATTGTTTATAATAGGGATTCTACCATGAATACCTCGGATTCTTTTCTCTATATAGCTGTGATGCTCGTTATCACAGTCCCGATTTTCTACTACTTCATAAGAGAAAGAGGCCACAGAAAGTCAGTTGAAACCGAGTTGCGTATTAGAAAAACAGAACTTGAAGAATCAAAGAACAAGAGTGATTTTCTGGAAAAGCAGCTTAACGACTTTCTTGAATCCGTAAGTACTCTTAAGGCCGAGAAGGAATTTCTCGAATCCCGCATAAAAGAAAAAACAGATGCCATTTCTGATTTAAATTCAAGGATTTCTGAGTTTGAAAGGCAGATAAGCGAGTTCAATTCTCAAATTGCCGAAAAAGAGAGCCGTATTTCAGAGCTGAATGCGATTATAAATCAGGAAAGGAAAAACTTTGAAGAAAAACTGGCGATTCTGGATGAAGCGAAAGAAAAACTTGGTTATCAGTTTGAGAACCTTGGCAATAGAATTTTTGAGGATACGACTAAGAAATTCACCGATAAGAACAAGACGGATATGGAAACCCTTTTAACCCCCCTCCGCGATCAGATAAAAGATTTCGAGAGGAAAGTTACCGATACGCATAAAGAGGCAAGCGTTGACAGGGCTTCTCTTAAATCCCACATAGAAAGTTTGAAGAATCTGGGTGAGCAGATGAGCCGTGAAGCGGTCAATCTTGCCACTGCCCTGAAGGGAGAATCGCAGACTCAGGGTGCTTGGGGAGAAATAGTGCTTGAAAGGACGCTTGAGATGTCGGGTCTGTCCGAAGGTAGGGAGTACCAGTCTCAGCCGAGTTATAAGGGAAGCGACGGCAATACGTTAAGACCTGACGTGGTCGTCCATCTTCCTGAAGGAAAAGACATTATAGTTGATTCCAAAGTTTCTCTTACGGCTTATGAAAGATACGTCTCTTGCGAAGATGGAGACGAGAGGGAAAATCACCTCCGGGATCATCTTCTCTCACTTAAAAACCACATAAAAGAGTTAAGTTCCAAGAGATATGATGAAATTCCCGAAATAAAAAGTCTTAACTATGTTTTGATGTTTGTTCCGGTCGAGTCAGCTTTTATGGTTGCAATAGAAGCTGAAACTGATCTTTATTCAGAGGCTTTTGAGAAAAACGTTATAATCGTTTGTCCATCGACTCTTCTCGCAACGCTCAGAACCGTACACAGTATCTGGCAGTTTGATGATCAGAACGCAAATGCCAGAAAGATAGCGGAAGATGCAGGGAAAATGTACGACAAGTTCGCGACTTTCGTTAATCAGCTTAAAGAAGTTGGAAATTGTATAGAAAAATCTGAAAAGTCTTATCAGAAAGCGATAAACAGTCTTACCGACGGCAGGGGAAATCTCGTGAAAAGAGCTTCGGATCTCAGGGAGTTAGGAATAAAAACCTCAAAGGATCTTCCCAGGGAGTTCTTGGAGAGATCCCAGTTGCCGGAACTCTCAGTTTCTTCTGATAAGGATACAGAAAAAGAGCTGCCATAATCCGTCGTGTTTTAGGAAAACACAGGAAAATCATGTAGGATTCCCCCTTAGTTTCCATATTTGAAGGAGTAAAACAGATTGTTTGAGAATTCTCTTAAGGGTAGTTGGGCGCTTGTGCTCGGTTCTTCAAGCGGCTTTGGGGAAGCGTGCAGTCTTGAACTTGCACGCCGGGGAATGAATATCTTTGGTGTGCACCTTGACCGCAGAGGTGCCATGGAGAAGGTAGATAGTATAGTAGAGGAAATAGAGAGTACTGGAAGCGAGGTCAGGTTCTATAATGTGAATGTTGCCGATTCCGAGAAAAGACGACAGGTTATATCTGATATAAGAAACGTAACAGAGAGAAGTGGTTCCCAAGTAAAGGTAATGATACACTCTGTTGCGTTTGGGACACTTAAATATTACGTTTCTGATGAACGCAGGGAAGTTCTTAACAGCAGGAACATTGATATGACCCTGGATGTTATGGCTCATAGTATCGTTTACTGGGCTCAGGACCTTGTCATGGAAGGACTAATGCGCGAGGGAGGGAGGATATTTGCTATGACAAGTTCGGGGAGTCACAAAGTATGGCCGACTTATGGTGCTGTCTCAGCGGCCAAAGCGGCAATAGAGGCTCATATACGGCAGCTTGCGGTTGAACTTGCCCCACGTGGAATTACTGCGAATTCAATAATGGCGGGAGTGACTGACACTCCTGCACTGAGAAAGATCCCGGGAAATGACAAGCTTATCAATTATGCTCTTGGGGCAAATCCTTCGGGAAGATTGACGACCCCGCAAGATGTGGCAAAGGCCATTGCGCTTCTCTCTCTTGACGAAGCTTCCTGGGTTACTGGTAACGTTATAGGAGTTGACGGCGGGGAAGACCTTGTCTAAAGAAGTCGCTTGGTATAGAATCTTAGAGAGATGCTAGATTACAACAGAAACAAGAATATGGACTTGGCAATTCTTTTGCTGAGAGTGGGTTTCGGTTTTTCAATGCTGATTTTCCACGGCTACGGAAAACTTACTGGGGGACCCGAAAAGTGGACTAAGCTTGGGGAGTCGTTGCAAACCTTCGGCATTGATTTTTTCCCGGTTTTCTGGGGTTTTCTGGCGGTTTTTGCCGAGTTTTTTTGCTCAGCCTTCATAATTTTGGGAATTTTCTTTCTCCCCGCGACTTTCTTTCTGTCCGTTAATATGATTGTGGCGATTCTCTTTCACCTGTATCTTCCAGAAGATTCGCCCGGGGCGGGATGGCAAGGGGCTTCAAACGCAATTGAGTATTTCTTCGCTTATATAGTATTGATGATATCTGGCCCCGGCAGGTATAAGATAAATTTGGGATGATGGTTTTCGCCGTAGACATGAGAGTTTAATCGGCTCTTTATAGGGAAAGCCGTTAGATATACGATCTGTATAACGGAAGAGCAATCTATATTACCCTATGTCGTTAGTAGTCCTCTTTAGGTTTGTTTTTATTACCCGAAGAAAATTCTTTCCCATTACTTTCTCCACAGTCCCGGTTGGATATCCTTTGCCGAGAAGATACTCTGGGAGTGCTTGGAGTTCGGATATATGTCTAATTTCTTGGGGGAAATCCTTTATTGGCGCTCCATCCATATCAGTTCCCACTCCCACGTGATCTTCGCCGCAGACAGTTATAATGTGATCTATGTGAGCATATACGTCTTCCAGGGTGACGCAGCCCTCTGTTTCTCTGAGAAATTTTCCATAGAAAACGACTCCGATTACGCCGTCTCTTTCGGAAATGGCACGAAGCTGCTCATCATGCAGATTTCTCGGATGGTCCACAAGAGTTCTTGAATTCGAATGGGTCGCGACGGGTATCAGGTCCGTTAGTTCAATGCTTTCCCAGAAGGAACGTTCGTTTAAATGAGAAAGGTCGAGCGTGACGCCAAGGGTGTTCATGTGTTGTATGAGCTTTTTTCCCTTCGCAGAGAGTCCTTCGTTGCTTTCTGGTCCGGACGCATAGATATTCTTGTTGTTCCAGGAAAGTCCTACGGCCCGAACTCCTCTTTTGTAGTATTCAAGAAGATGCTCGGGGTTCAAGAGGGGGTCTGCACCTTCCATCAGGGTGAAAAACCCGATTTTCTTGTTTTTGCCCAGTTTATCTATATCTCGTCCGTTTTTTATCTGGAAGACGTTATCTGAGTGTTCTCTGTATATATCATCGTACAAATCAAGTTGCGCTATGGCTTCTGTTACCGAACCTGAGGGCTTGTGTTTGGGATGTATGAAAATAGTGTTAAAAACTACTCTGACACCGCTTTTTTTTAGCCCCGGCAGGCTTATCATGCAGGGGATCTTGGGATTTTCGAAATCCCTTTTATAATGACGCATATGAAAGGCTATGTCTTCATGGGCGTCAATGGTAAAAAAAGTTGCTGTGGAGGGTGTTCCCCATCCTCCTCCTCCTGGAGTCTCAATTCTTACTGCTTCTCCGGCCTTTACCGGGATAGAGCACTTCGCAGGCAATTCTTTCTCTTTTTTTCCTGAAAAAAGGGTGTTCTTTCCACTCTTTCCGTTTTCTCCTCCGTTGATTCCCCAGGGCAGGCGCTTTCTTCTCTCGGTTATAAGGGAAACATGGGAATCATGAAGAAATCTGTACTGTCTTATGATTCCATCCCCGCCCGGGAATCTGCCCGCTCCTCCTGACCCTTTTCTTATGGAGTATGATTCCACCATTACGGGAAGTTCCCTTTCAATAGCCTCGACAGGGGTATTCAGGGTGTTTGTCATGTGTGTGTGCACGGCGTTTGCTCCATCCGCGCCTTTTCGTCCCCCCATTCCGCCGGCTATGGTTTCGTAGTAGGCGTAGGAGGACTCAGAGGGGGTGTCTTGCGGCGAACCGAATGCCAAATTGTTCATTGTCCCAGAACTTGCCGCCTGTACGATTTCGGGAATCGCCGAAGCAAGTGCTCCGAACACTACATCAACTATCCTCTGGGATGTCTCGACGTTTCCACCCACAACCGCGCTTGGGTATTGCGCATTCAGAATTGAGTTTTCATCAACTTTAATTTCAATTGGTCTGAGAGTTCCCGAGTTCAGAGGGGTGTCTTCGCCTGATATGCACTGAAAACAGTAAAGAACAGCGGAGGTGGTTACACTCAGCGGAGCATTGAGACATCCTCTGACCCTTTTCGAGCTTCCTCTGAAATCTACGGTAACTGAGTCTCCGTTTATTTTTATTTTTACCTTTATCGGTATGTCCTGTGTTCCTGCTCCATCATCTTCAAGATAGTCCGTAAAGGTGTAATCACCGTCCGGTATTTTCTCTAAGGCCTTTCTCATAAGCTTCTCACCATAATTAAGAAGCCCTGAAGCGGCACGGTTTACTTTCCCAAGAGAATACTTCTCTAGAAGCTCGTGCATTCTCTTCTCTCCCGTATCAAGAGAAGCTATCTGCGCCCGCAGGTCCCCCTCTCTTTCCTCATAATCTCTGGTTGAGTGAATTATCTCCTGGAGCAGGTTTTCTTTCAGCATTCCTCCTTCCCGTATTCTCGTCGGAGGGATTATGATTCCCTCTTCGTGAATTGTTGTTGAAAGCGGCATGGACCCGGGAGTACTGCCTCCTATGTCGGCGTGATGGGCGCGCGACGCAAGCAGAAACTCCGGCTTTCCATTAACAAAGACAGGAGCTACGCAGGTTACATCAGGAAGATGGGTTCCGCCGCGGAATGGATCATTAAGAATGAAAGCATCTCCCTGGGAAAGATTTTCCATCGCCACAGACTTTGCGGCAAATGACATCGAGCCTAGATGTATGGGTATATGAGCCGCCTGCGCGATCATCTCGCCGTCTGAGTTGAATATGGCACAGGAAAGGTCTCTTCTTTCCTTTATGTTTGGAGAGAATCCGGCTCTTATAAGAACCGATCCCATCTCCTCGGCAATTGTTCCGAGCAGATTGTTAAAAATCTCGAATTCGAAAAGTTTAAGTTCCATACGGGTAAATAATAACCAATTTCAATAATTGCCCGTGTGGCAGGTGAGGTAATAAGGTCCGAAGAATACGTGTTTATGCGAGCCTGTGAGTATTAGGAGATTGCACTTTTAAGCGCCTCTCCCATATCGGCCGGGCTTTTGCAGGTGGTGACCCCAGCGCGTTCAAGGGCCCGGAACTTGTCTTCAGCACTGCCTGAACTTCCGGAAATAATGGCTCCGGCATGCCCCATTCTTTTTCCCTTGGGTGCTGTGGCTCCCGCAATAAATGCGGCTATGGGCTTTTTAAAGTTCTGGCTTATGTAATCCGCCGCTTCTTCTTCGTCTGATCCGCCTATTTCCCCTATCATCACTACGGCGTCTGTATCCGGGTCTTCCTGAAAGAGCGAAAGTGCATCAATAAAAGTGGTACCTATAACTGGGTCGCCACCTATGCCTATGCAGGTCGATTGCCCTATTCCCAGGTTGGTAAGCTGCCATACGGCTTCGTAGGTAAGGGTTCCGCTCCTCGAAATTATTCCAACTCTTCCGGCTTTGTGTATATATCCAGGCATTATTCCTACTTTGGCCTCTCCTGGTGTTATGACGCCCGGACAGTTGGGTCCTACAAGTCTTGATTCAGATCCCCTCATGTATTCTTTCACCCTTACCACATCCAGAGTAGGAACTCCCTCGGTTATGCAGATTACAAGCTCAATGCCGGAATCAA
>RKRQ01000027.1 GCA_007571325.1 Candidatus Dadabacteria bacterium | reverse complement strand
CGTATTAGTCCCTTAACACCACCTTTTATCCTGCTTTGAATTCTCTCCCCGCAGGAAAGACAGACATCCGTTTTCACCGTGGCTTCGTAACCACATTCATCACATCTTACTACAGGTCGCGTCGGCATATAGAATCACCTCTTGTTTTTTTCACTCAACCCTCTGCAAAGCGGAAACAGCAAAGACCGGATGAACCTCTTTTACTCTCATTGCAAGCTGCCCGACGACATTTCTTATATCCCATTGCGCCGAAGCGGACATTCGCAGGTTTGTCAGGTGATAAAACTCCCAGAGATCAAACCCGCCCAGAACTCTCCGATTATGGGCATTTGTAACGACATAGCTCGCCACATCGTAAAGACTCGCGTCAACAAGTTTTTCATAGAGTTTCTCGCTGCGTACAACAGCTTCAAGCAAAATATGCTCCGTTTCCGATTCCGTAATATTCGGGGGAATCGTTATACCCTCCTCAACGGAAGGTTCCTTTATGGTCCAATTGAATTTCCTGTGTCTTAAAAGCTGATGCCATGCGGCTTCACTCAGAACAAACTCCGCGTTGTAATTAACCGATTTGAATATCCCGGCCGGATTATCGTGTTTGCCCAGTGAATCAACGGCTATTGAAAAAATCTTCTCAATATCTGAAATATTTTCAGAAAGGTGTCTCTCTATATCAACAACTGAGAGTCCAGAGAATTCAAAAAGAAGTCCTCTGGCAATCTCCTTTAAAGCCTCGGCCTGAGGATTCTCCTTTCCGCGTCCCGTATAGTCAAAAAGGGTGACTGAAGACCCGTTTTCAGCCTTGCCTTTTTCTTCTAGACCGCCTAGACCGTTTGAAGATTCCGTAACCACCTTGCGGGTATTGACCATGTAGGGGTTTTCGTCAGCGTACTTTACCAGAGTCGGAACTGAAAACCTGACCTCGCTTTTTATCTCCTCGGCTCTTTTTCTTGCTTCAAGATAACGGCTTGAAAGAAGAGTGGAGATTGTCTGCTCTATGGCTCTTGCGTTTGCCGTCATGCCGAGATTCGTAAGCGTAGAGAGATTAAGTGCGTATCTTGCATCCTCAAACGCTATCTTCTCAAGTGCTCTGAAGTGAGGTTTTTCCTCTTTGCCTTCGGGGACAGGGATTTTTCTTTTCAGAAAATCAAAAAGCTCGGTGTTAAGTTTTGAATAAACTTCGTACTGAAAATCGCAGAGTTCTTCAAATTCTTTTTTAAGAGTAGGGTGCGAGTCAAGCTCTTGCGGAATGTAGTTGTCGCCTTTACGGGGTCTCTGGTATCTCTGGGAATATTCGGTGAACGAGAGGAACTCGTTTGCGCATTCAAGCAGAGATGAAAAAAGTCTTGAAACCCTCTCAACACCTATGTGAACTGTCGCATGCTCTGCGACGGACGCGTGACCGTAGTTAAGAACCCATTTTTCATGGAACTTCTCCGCCCTGTCTTTTCCCATTCCCTGTTCCTTTATAACGGTATCTATGTTTTCCCTGAAACTCTTAGGGCTTCTGCTCACGTAGGCAAAGATGACGGCAACTACTTCTTCCGGAATATTGCTTATGGTATATATATCTCTGTCAAGATTAGAAACATAACGTTTCATTTCTTGGGCAAAGCTTTTATCATCCATCTTCATGTCAATAGATAAAGCTTCCGTACGATTTCACTCCAATTCTAGGAAACAGTTTGCGTCTCTTTGAGTTTATCGACTATGTAGGGCATCACTTTGCTGGGGCTTCCGTATATAACTGCGCTCACGTAATCGTCGGCCGGGGTTTTTCTGTCGCCTATAATAACAACCTTGTTTCCTTTGTTCATAACCTGGAAGGGGAAAGACGCCACGGGTTCAATCTCCAGATTCGCCCCAACTATTATAAAAAGGTCGCAGTGCTGAAGCCTCATCCAAGACTCTCGTATCTCCCAATGCGGAAGCGGTTGTCCAGGAAAAGACAGTGGAGGTTTCATCTGATCGCTTTGACATTCCTTGCACTTTGGAATACCGGTTTTACTGTCTTCAAGGGAAAGCAGAATGCCGTCGGTACGGTAATCGTTCCCACACTCATGGCAGTGAATCCAGTTTATCGTTGAGTATATTTCTATTATTTTTTCGCTGCCGGTTTTACTGTGCAGACCGTCGGCCGCCTGAGTCAGGATGCAGTCAACATTGCAGAGAAATTCCATCTCATAAATCGCTTCGTGTGCGGGAGAAGGCCGTGCCTCTGAAATTCTGGGATAAAAGTTCTTTATTTTCTCCCAGTACTCTTTTCTTACTTCTGGACGATTCTTGAATTTTCCTATATCGGGATTGAAACTCAGGTCCGAAACGTCCGGCACTCCGACCTCAAGGGAAAGCTCCACTCCAGTAAGAAAAACTATCTGAGAAGACTCCCGAATCCATTTGACTGTCGCCGAGAGCGCATCCTGTTCCTGCTCGCTCATTTCAGATTCTGATTATAACCGCTTGCTTTAACTGTCCGCAAATTGACTGCAGCCCTATGACAGCAAGTGAACTCAAACTGCGAAAAAACCGAACCATCTACTCTTAGCAGCTTATACACCTGCTGCCTATTAATATACGTGCAGTTGACACTTTCCAAAGATACGATTTTGCTCTTCAATTATTAACAAGAACAGTACTGTTTTTATGGCAGAAAAAGAACTATACGGAAAGACACAGGTCTTAATGGAGAGTCAGTTTGCAAAGTTTAAATCGATTGAAGTTTAAAAGCTGTGTAAAATATTTTTTATGCATATAAAACCTAGGGAAATTAACGAATTCACTGAAAAGTCTCTTCAGATTATCTGGGACAACGGAGAAGAAACCATATTCTTTTACGAAGAACTCAGAGAGGTCTGCCCCTGTGCCACCTGCAGGAGGCTAAGAAAAAAAAGCAGGACGGGGAAACTTCCGTTTAAAAAGCGTATCCCCTTGGGAAAGATCAGTATGGCACCGGAAAAAATAGAATATGTGGGTAACTACGCCATAAGGTTTATAGGAAAAAATTGGTGTGAAACCGGATTCTATACATTTGATTTTCTGAGAAAAAACTGCGTATCGGGCGAATAATGCCCCCTCTGAAACAGATAATCAAGCTTGCGCGCTTATGGAAAGCCAATTTCTGGTAACAAAGTGACTGCCATCCTCATTTACTTCCCCATGGAGAAGAATGGCAGGTTCAACCGCGTTTTTCATCGCGTCGGAAACGACTTCATCCGGATAGCCGTGCAGAGCACCCGATGCATATTGCTGAAAAGAGCTTATGTATTCCCATGCTTCTTTCGTCAGGTCGGCGGCAAATTCCTGAGCATCAACCAGATCAAACCCCACCTTACCGACGAGTTCTTCGTAGTGGGAACGCGGATGGAACTTCGCGGCTTCGGCTTTCTTTTCAACTTTTGTTCTTTTTACTCCCTGTTTTTTCAGAAAATGAATAGCGTTTCTCACCTGAGTTCTGTAAAAAGGTATGGTCTCCACAGGTCTTGCTCCCTCGTAAAAAGACGTGTTGAAGAAAAACCAGCCTCTGGGTTTAAGCGCTTTTTTAATTGCCTTAAGACTCTCTAGTTGTTCTTTCTCGTCAAGGTAATGTATTCCGTTACCCCATATAGCCACATCAAGACTTTTCGGAGGCAAATCAAGTTCCTGTATCGATGAATTAATGAGAGTAAGTTTATCAATCTCTTTGTCAAGTCTGCTCTTGGCAAGCTGAAGAGCACCAGCCGACTGGTCAAGGCAGAATACTGCAGACTGTTTTAGGTTTGCAGGAAGCATATCGAAAAAAAGTTGTGCCATGGTTCCTGCTCCTGTAGCGATATCAAGAAATCTGTCAAGGCTCTCCACCCCTCTGTCAACCATTATCTGTATCCAGCTTCTTGTAATATCGCCGTTTACCTTCCTGTACTCTTCGGTATCGGCAAAAGGCTCATAATTGTAATCTTCAATATGCTCTTC
>RKRQ01000080.1 GCA_007571325.1 Candidatus Dadabacteria bacterium | reverse complement strand
AACACGCCTAGCAATTTTCTAGAAAGCGGAAATGTTTACAACACTATTGATTCAGCTGCTGAGATGGGTTTAAGTGGTGGGCTGCTTATTGGCTATAGACTTAACCTTGATCCAAGCGGCACCTTTTACTTGAGTGCCGAGATTGACGGACAGTTCCACGGAGGCGCGACAGGTGGAATGCTTCCCGGGGTTGGAAATCAGTATGGACAAGCTTGGCCCGATGACTGGAGCGTTGATAGGAAGAATAGCTACGGAACGACGGTTATATTCGGGGCAAATCCCCCATTTCTTATTTCCTTTCTGGGTCCAGGCGCTGGTATATATGCCCTTGGAGGCTACCGCCTTGTGGATGCGGAGTTAAAGGTTCATTACAACGGGTGCTTGATCGCAGATAAAATTTGCGGACCCGGTGAATTTACCTCCGGCACTGATTTTCATGACGAGACTTTCCATGCATGGACAGCGGGAGCAGGTCTTGAAAAGATAATAGGAGGTAAGATAGGTGTGCGGGGAGAAGTACGCTATACTCAATACGGAAAAGAAAATAGGGAAACTTTCTCAGAAGAAAATGTCAGGGTCCCCATATCGCTTGATGGAAGTGAAGTCGGTTTTTCAATAAAGACGGTCCTCTATTTCTAAATTATCGCCTCAATAAATTTCAAACAGTCTTTCAGGCTTTTTCCAGATGTTTCTCCTTGTAGAACTCTGGAACAGGAAAACGGACTTTATCTTCATTACTATGAATTAGGAGTTGCGCACCGAGGACAAATTGAAAAAAAATATCTTTATGTAATAATAACGCTCATTGCTTTTTCAGGAGTGGATGAATGAACCCCGCTAATCCCTTTGCGTCCCTTCGGGAGGAAATGGATAAACATGTAGTCGGACACGATGAAGTAAAAACTGCTCTTCTTCTCGGAATAATCTCAAGAGAACACATTTACATTGAAGGTCCTCCCGGCACAGCTAAGACCATGCTCTCGGAAATCGTTTCCAAGGCGGCCCAGCTTAACTTCTTTTTCTACCAGCTCCACAGAGATACTAGGTTGTCTGAGCTTGTTGGAGACCTTACCATAGTGAAAGAAGAAACAGAACTTGGAGAAAGAATAAAGCAGGACATCATAAAGGGCGGTATACTGACTTCTGAAATCTGTCTTTTAGACGATATATCACGCGCGCCGGGTGAATCTCTTAATATACTTCTGCGAATACTTAACGAAAGAAAATTCTTCAACGAACCCATTCCCCTTCTGACCGCTATAGCGACAAGTAACCCAACGGCAGACGAATACTACAACGAACCTCTTGACCCTGCCAATCTTGATCGGTTCGTTCTTCAGGTAAAGGCCTTGGGAATTTCCTACGGAAGAAAATGGGATGAGGCAAAGAAAGTTATAGAACTTTATGCCGAGAAACCATTTGAAGAAAAAATACCGAAAAGAGTAAGCAAAAAACTTTTTGACAAAAGCTACAAGAAACTTGAGAAGATACTGATCCCATCTGAAGTACAGGAAGGTCTTGCGAATTTCGCGACCATAATGATTGAAGATTTTGGTCTTAACGAAACCAATTCCCTTATTTCTGACAGAACCTTTTTCGTAAAGGCACTTAAGCTTATTCGCGCCCATGCGCTTCTAAACGAGAGGGATATATGTTCAAAAGAAGACCTGGACGTTTTAAGGTACATGACCGCCTTCCGAGTTCCTCCCGACATATATGAACAGATGGACAATATTCTTAAGAATATTGTCCAGGATAAAAAAAAAACCCAGATGACAAGCTGAACCCAGATCCGGACCAGATGCCTGATTCGGAATTTGACCAGGAATTTTCCCAAGAACCCAAAGGGGAAATTCCTGACGAGGAAGCGGATAAAGAAACTGAGAATCCGCTAGCAGAAGCGCAGAAAACTTTCTTTGACGCGCTCAGGGACCTAAAACAAAACCTTGATAACAATCAGAGCGAAATGACCCCTCCCGAAGGGCAGGACGTACCGAACGACCCTACCGGAAACCCGCAGGATAGTGGAAATACGGAAAGAGAGGATAAATCCGCGCGTGCCTATATGAGCAGCAAGTCCTCCAAAGCCGGAGAAGACGACGAAACAGTCATACCGGGAAGAGGAAATTTGGAAACCGCTGAGAACATAAAACGCATCATGAGAGTTCTAGAGGGCAATTTCCAAAAAAGCATGGCCAAAAAAACCTATCACCCCGGAGGCTCTCCAAGGAAATGGAAACGCATGTCTTCTTTTGACGAGGTGGAGGATATAGACCCCGTCGAGGCCTTTATCTGGTCTCAGCATACATCCCCCAAACTCCCACGGGTCAAATTCCGAGAAAAAGAAACACTTGGAGGAGAAATAGCAATACTAAGGGACGTAAGCACTTCAATGATGGGAGTATACAGCGAGTGGTCTTCATCCGTTGTAAAGGGAGTAATAAAACTCGCGAGAAAAAAGAGAATGAGAATCGGATATCTCGAATTTAATCACCGTTCGAGAAAACACATGAAAAATGCCCGTTTTTTCACCAGGGATTACAGATGGATAGAAAATCTGGCTGAGAAAACGGATTGTTCGGGTAACACTAACTATGAGGATGCGCTGGGAGAGGCGCTAAAGGAATTTCGTGGAAAAGGGCTTAGAAACAAGCACATACTGTTTATTACAGATGGGATTCCCACTTCCGGCGACCCTGAAGTTCAAGCCCAGAGAGAACGAGCAAAGAGTATCGGTGTCTGCATACATTCCATATTCATCGGATCAAAAAACTACCCGGCAATACTTGAAAAAATCTCAAAAGAAACAGTCGGCACTCAATTCATGGCTTCCAAGGGACGAGACGACATAATACGCATAGAGAGAAAAGACAGAAATTCCATGCAAGCCGAACAGGAAAAAATTGCCAAGTCGCAACACGATGCCTTCGGAAGAGCATTCAGGAATCTCTAGCCGCCTGCCAAAAAACATTTTTTTAGATCCAGGGTCACTTTTTGTTCTTTTTTAAAGTCCTCCTCAGCGCACTTAAATGATCTTTGTAGTTGCTTGAGAACGTATGGGATTTGTCTCCGTTTGAAACAAAATAAAGATAGTCAACATCTGCTGGGTTTAGCGCGGCTCGTATTGAATCAAGACCAGGAGCGGCTATAGGACCCGGAGGAAGCCCCCGTATTATGTAGGTATTGTAGGGAGAATGAATCTTAATATCCTTTTTTTTTATGTCGCCGTCGAATTTTTCACTAAGGGCATAGATCACAGTCGGGTCAAACTCAAGCCTCATACCTTTTTTCAGCCGGTTCCGTATCACAGCTGATACAAGAGGCTTTTCCTGCGGAAGAGATGTTTCCTTCTCTATTAGTGAAGCTATCGTTATAATTTCCCGAAACCCAAGCTCTCCGCCTGAAATATCAAGAGTAGACCAGACTTCGCGCAAACTCTTAAGCATTGCTTCAACTACTTTTTCCGCGGGGCAGCCAGGAGCAAAAAAATATGTTTCGGGGAAAAGAAATCCCTCAAGACTCAAAACCTCTGTTCCGATTTTTTCCGTGGAATACTCACTGTCTTTTACAAGTGCGAGAAATTTTTTCCGAGGAACTATTTGTGAAGCTTCAAGTATTTCTGCCATATTTAAAAGGGTAATCCCTTCGGGAAAAGTGACTTTTGTTAAAAGCACTTCTCCTCTTCGTAATTTTCTATAGATCGAATATGGCGCTTCGCCAGCCGACACCATGTATGCGCCGTGCTTAAGCTTTCTCTGAGACCCACTTAATAAAGCCGGGAAGAAAAAAATCTCAGCCCTTCTTATCAATCCCTCTTGCTCAAGCTTTTTCGCTATGGCAGATAGACCTACACCCTTTTTTATCTCGATATTTTTTGTTTCTGCGGGAAAGCCGTCTAAGAAATAAAACCAAGAGAACAAGGCAATTAGAACGAAAACCAGCGCCGCAAACACGGCCAAGAACCAGTTGAGTTCACGAGTCCAATTCATCTAGAAAGTATCACCATTTCGTTTCGGTGGATTATCTCATCACTGTACCTATAACCGAGCACATCTTCTATTTCCGATGATTTTTTTCCGAGAATCTTCCTTACTTCTGAAGAACCATAGGAACAAAGCCCTCTGGATATCTCAACCTCGGAGGAATTAAAGCAGCTCACAAGTTCTCCTATACCAAATTCTCCTTCTATTTTTTTTATGCCCGAGGGAAGAAGACTCTTGCCTTTTTTACTAATCGCCTCGGCCGCCCCATCGTCCAGTATAAGTTTTCCCTGAGGCTTGAGCGTATAGGCAATCCAGTATTTTTTACCTCTTAGTCTCTCCTTTGTCGGAAGTATCACAGTTCCGTACTCATGGCCGTCAAAAAGGTTTAGAAGAGAATCCTTTCTTTTCCCGTTCGCTATTATAGTAGGCACTCCAAAAGCGGCAGCGGATCTTGCTGCCTGGATTTTGGTTCTCATTCCACCAGAAGTGGTCTTGCCAAAAGTATCTCCAGCAAAAGATTCTATTCTTGAATCTATCTCAACAATGGTGGGAAGTAGCTTGGCATTTTTGTCTTTCGACGGATCCTTGTCGAAAAATCCCTCCACATCGCTCAGCAGCACGAGAAGGTCCGCCTCCGTAAGAGAAATAACAAGAGCCGCAAGATTGTCGTTGTCGCCAAACATTATCTCCTGAAAAGAAACTGTGTCGTTTTCGTTTATGACGGGGATTATTTCCATTTCAAGCAGTCGTCTTATGGTTTTTCTTGAGTTAAGGAACCTTTTCCTGTCGGAGAACCCGTCACGAGTAAGGAGAATCTGGGCGACATTTAGTCCGAATTTAGAAAAAGCTTCTTCGTAATTCCTGATAAGCTCGGTCTGCCCGCAGGCGGAAATCGCTTGCTTTACGTCTATTTCCACGGGTTTTCTCAAAAGACCAAGTTTCTTCATCCCCGACGCTATGGCTCCTGAAGAAACCACGATCGTTTTAACTCCCCTCTGCTTAAGTTCAAAGACCTGCCTTGCTACATCTCTAAAAACGGTCTCGTCAAGAGACCCATCGCTGTGGGTAAGTACACTGCTTCCTATCTTGACAACAACTGTACTTACCTTCCTGACGAGATTTTCTCTTTGTTTATTTCTCATGGCGCTCTCTATTTTACCCAAACAAGAAAATCCATCCTATTTGACAATAAAGCAGGCTCTTGATATCTTTGAACTCGCTTATGTTGCGGGAATAGCTCAGTTGGCTAGAGCGTCTCCTTGCCAAGGAGAAGGTCGCGGGTTCGAATCCCGTTTCCCGCTCCAGACTTTCTTGTTCAGATACCAGTTTCTTCGAAAAACTCCCCGATTTTCCGGCGGATCACCATATCCGCTTCATCATCAAAAGAAGTTTCCATCAGATTCATGATCACAAGTATAGACCCTTTGGAAAGCGCCAGACGAGGAAGTCCGCTTGCTGGAGCAACCAAAAGTGAAGAACCCATAACAATGAAAAGCTCAGTATTTGAAACGAGATCAACTGATTTTTGCCATGGTTCTTCGGGAAGAGTCTCTCCGAAAAAAACGGCGTCAGGCTTTAAAATCCCTCCACACCGTGAACAGAGTGGAGGATTTTCTCCTTGAGCAACTTTATCCATAGCGTCTTCCATAGAATATCGCTCCCGGCACTGAAGGCAGACAACGCGTCTTAAGGAACCATGGAGTTCCAAAACATTTTGAGAACCTGCCTTTTTATGCAGGCCATCCACATTCTGTGTTATAACTCCCTTTAACCAGCCTTTTTTCTCAAGAGAGGCAAGAGCGTAGTGAGCCGCGTTCGGTCTTGCAGCCGCTCTTAGAGGATAGTACTCCATGGCGTATGAATAGTAATTGGCAGGATTTTGCAGAAATCCGGAGAGTGAGACTACCGACTGATCCATCTTTTCCCAAAGACCTTTTCCTGGGGAACGGTAATCGGGTATCCCTGACTCTGTGCTTATTCCAGCTCCTGTAAAACCAACCGCTCCCTGAGTCCTTTCAAGCAGTTCCAAAAAGAGCTTGGTTTCTTTCTCCATAAAATACGCCCGGCACTAACACGTAAAAGCAACGAAGTTTTCCGTGCCCTCAACACTTGCACACCATCTTCTTACCGATGGATACTGCTCTAGGTCAAAACCCCCTTCGCCGCAAAGCATAATGTAAGGATAGCAGGCGATGTCAGCTATTGAATAATTTTCGCAGAGAAATTCAGTTTGGAAGAAATGATTGTCAAGAATTGCAAGAGCGGCGTTTCCCTGTACATGAAGTTTCTCTACCGCCCCCGCGGGCACCTGGTCCTGTGGCAAGAACTTAACAAAATATCTGGCAAGAGCTAAGTTTGGATCTATAGTCGTTTTTCCGAAAAAAGCCCACTGCGCTATTGAACCGTAAATTTTAGGATCATCAGAAATATATGGATTCGGAGAGAATTTCTTTGCTAGGTAAAAGAGAATTGCGTTTGATTCCCACATAACAAAATCCCCGTCTAAAAGAACAGGAATCTTACAGTTGGGATTAAGAACCGAAAATTCCTCTTTTTTATGCTCCCCCGCAAATATATCTACCGTTATTCCCTCGTATTTGACTGATAGCTGATGCAGAAGAAGCTTTGCCTTGTAAGCGTTTCCAGAAAGCGGATGTTCATAAAGTTTGATCATCTAATCCCTCACGTATTGTAAAAACTCTTCGGTTAAACACTCGGAACCCAGTATCTCGCTTAGAACCTTCTTTCGAGGAAACACATAGGTCACAACGGCGCTCGCAAGTTCGGTTCCATCCTCATCCCTTATAACAGAATCGACCTCAACCCGCCTTTCTCTTATTTCTCTTATCTTAGCTCTTACGTCAAGAGGCCTTCCGCTTGGCACCTTCTTGATGTAAACAATGTTTATTTTCGCCGTAAGAGCGATCTTGCGAATTTTGTTGAACACTGCCCAGAAAGCAACTTCGTCTACAAGGGTGCATTGCACTCCCCCATGCACTATCCCGGGCCAGCCCGAAAAATGCTCATCTGGGTAGACAGTGGTAAACACTTCGTCGGTCGCCTGATCATGGAAGAATTTAAGGCGAAGTCCGTGTTCGTTGCGAGGACCGCAGGCAAAGCAGTTGTATCCGGGAAGATGAGAAAGCGTGTTTTCAATCTCCTTTATCATCAGTTTCCTTCAGCGACTTTCGCAACGGCGGCAACAAGTTCTTCAGGTTCAAGATTTATAACCCTAACTCCCAGGGTGCTACGCCCAGTGTTTCGTATTTCGGAAACGCTCGTTCTTATAATCTTGCCGCCTTGATTGCTTATAAGCATTATCTCCGTATCTTCATTTACCTGAAACGCCGCGACCACTTTTCCGTTTTTCTCGGTTATATTGACGGTTCTTACTCCAACTCCGCCCCTTTTTATAAGCCTGTACTCCGATATGCTTGTGCGTTTACCGTAACCCATCTCGTTCACCGTGAGTATCTGTGCGTTCTGATTCTTTATTATCTCAAGACTCACCACCTTGTCGCCGTCTCTAAGACTTATACCCTTTACACCAGTCGATACTCTGCCCGTATTCCTTACGTCCGTGCTTTTAAACCTGATCGCTTGACCGTTTCTCGAAGTAAGGAGCACCTCGTCTTCCTCAGATGCAAGTTCCGCTCCCACAAGCTCATCTCCGGTGAGTATGTTAAGAGCGATTATCCCCCCGGAGCGAGGATTTGAATACGCTCTTAGCTTCGTTTTCTTAATGATTCCGTCGCGAGTCGCCATAACCACAGAGACATCCGAATCAAAGTCCTTAACGGGCAACACCGCCGCCACGCTCTCTCCCTTGTCAAGGTTAAGCAAGTTCACCATAGCTCTCCCGCGCGCCGTAGGAGCTGCCTCGGGAATTTCGTAGACCTTAAGCCAGTAGCATCTTCCTAGGCTTGAGAAAAACAAAATGCTGTTGTGCCTTGACGCCGTGAACAGATTATTTACAAAATCGGTGTCTCTGGTCCCCATTCCGGTTCTTCCCCTGCCGCCTCTTCTCTGATTTCTATAAACACTAAGAGGTATGCTTTTTATGTAGCCACCAAAGGTGGTAGTAACAACCATCTCCTCGTCGCTTATGAGGTCCTCAATGGATATCTCTTCTACGTCTTCAACGATCTCCGTTCTTCTTGCGTCACTGAATCTATTCCGAAGTTCAGTAAGTTCCTCTACCGCAAGATCAAGTATCAGCTTTTCACTTCCGAGTATTTCCTTAAGTCTTGAAACGGTTTCTATAAGCTCGCGCCTTTCCTCAAGGATTTTATCCCTCTCAAGTGCAGTAAGTCTCTGAAGACGCATATCCAGAACGGCTTGAGCCTGACGTTCTGAAAGAGAAAACGTTTGCATGAGACCAGTTTTTGCGGCCGCCGGACTCTCAGAGCTTTTTATTAGCTCAACAATTTCATCAAGGTTATCAAGAGCAATCTTGAACCCTTCGAGAATATGGAGGCGTTCCTCAGCCTTTCCAAGCTCATACTGTGTTCTTCTGGTAATTACTTCTTTTCTGTGCTCTATAAAATGGGAGAGAAGTTCCTTCAAGTTAAGAACCTTTGGCTGGTTCCTTACAAGCGCGAGCATTATGATGCCAAAAGAGGTGTACATCTGCGTATGCTTGTAAAGCTGGTTTAGAACCACCTGAGCATGTTCCCCCGATTTGACGTCTATAACGAGTCTTATGCCTTCCCTGTCGGATTCATCCCTTATGTCAGAAATTCCCTTTATCTTCTCCTCTCTTACTAGCTCAGCAATTTTCTGCGCCAGTCGCGCCTTGTTAACTTGGTAGGGAAGCTCACTTACAATTATTACCTCCCTGTTCCCCTTTTTTTGCTTTTCTATGCGGACCCTGGCCCTTACTCTTACTATTCCACGGCCTGTGGCATAGGCAGAACGTATGTCATTATGACCGCTTACGAACCCCCCTGTGGGGAAATCCGGCCCGGGTATAATCTCAAGCAGTTTGTCAATGGTGATGTCAGGGTCGCGTATCTGGGCAACTACGGCATCGAGAAGTTCTCCGAGATTATGAGGGGGAATATTGGTTGACATGCCCACCGCTATTCCAGAAGAACCGTTTAGAAGCAGGTTGGGTACTTTGGTCGGAAGAACGCTCGGTTCAAGTTCTCCACCGTCGTAATTCGGATAGAATTCAACCGTTTCCTTGTCAAGATCCTCAAGTATCTCAGAAGAGATTCTCGAAAGTCTGACTTCCGTGTAGCGCATGGCAGCGGGGCTGTCCCCGTCAACGGAACCAAAATTGCCCTGTCCGTCGACAAGTGGAATTCTCATGGAGAAATCCTGTGCCATTCTTACAAGGGAATCATAGATCGCCGAGTCTCCGTGAGGATGATATTTACCCATTACGTCCCCCACGACCCTTGCGGATTTTTTGTAGGGACGGTTCCACGCGTTTCCAGCTTCGCTCATCCCGTAGAGGATCCTTCTGTGAACGGGTTTAAGGCCGTCGCGCACATCGGGAAGAGCCCTTCCCACTATGACACTCATTGAATAACTAAGATAGGACTCCTTCATCTCGGCTTCAATGTTTACAGTCTGTACTCTAGATGAAGTGTCCATATACTGAAAAACCTCCGGAGGAAAGAAAAAGAATGTTAGTAAAACAGGTTGATTAATTTTACATGAATAAATATCGAGCTTCCAGAAGCAAATCCGGTATATATAATTGATATGCGCATACTTACAGGACAATCTAAAGGCAAAAGAATCAAGACTCTGCGCGGCAAATCAATTAGACCTACTGCGGCCAGAATAAAGAAGTCCATCTTCGATATTCTCACTCCCAAAGTATCTGGGGCAAAAGTGCTTGACCTGTTTTCCGGCTCGGGGAATTTGGGTATCGAGGCTTTAAGCCTGGGCGCTGAGTCCTGCGTGTTTATTGAGAAAAATCCTGCTGCGGCAGGAATAATAGCAGAGAACCTTCGTTCCTGCGGATACACAGAACAATCGAGAATACTCAATTTTGATTTCAGAAAAGCATTGAGTATGTTAAGAGCGGGAAATTGCAGGTTCGATCTTGTCTTTATAGATCCCCCATATGAGTTCTACGAAAAGACCGGACCGCTCGCACTTGCCCATGAGATAGAAAGCTTCGTATGGGAGAAAGGAATAATGGTTATCGAGCATCCATCTGTAGAGATCACGAAACCTGATGAATTTAGCATGCGAACAAGAAAATACGGAGGCACCTACGTAAGTTTTCTAAGGAGGCTTGATTGAACAAAACAACCGTAGTCTACCCGGGTTCCTTTGACCCTTTCACAGAAGGACATCTCAACATAATCGCCCGTGCGGCGGGAATTTTTGAGAAAATTATAATCTTGGTCGGACATAACTCTTCCAAGAAAACGACCCTTTCTACCAAAGAGAGGGTATCTCTAATTGTCGAGGTTACCAAAGATTACACTAACGTTGAGGTTGAAAGCTTCAACGGATTGCTGGTCGACTACATAAGAAAAAAAGGGGTCCGTACAATACTGCGCGGAATGAGGTGCCATTCGGACTTTGAGTACGAACTTCAGATGGCTACCGCAAACAAACTTATGGATAAAGAGGTGGAAACACTGTTTATGGTAACCGAAAGCCAGTTTTCTCACATAAGCTCATCTCTCATAAAAGAAATAATCTCTCTCGGAGGTTCCGCAAAGGGTTTTGTGCCGGCTGTGGTGGAGAAAAAACTAATAGAAAAACTCCGACCGGAAGAAAAACGGAGGAAATAACAGAATGAAACTTTCAGAAAGGGTAACAAATCTGAAGCCTTCCGCAACCCTTACTATAACCGCAAAAGCCAAGTCGCTTCGCGCTCAGGGAGTGGACATCATAGGGTTTGGAGCTGGAGAACCCGACTTTGACACTCCCGAGAATGTAAAAAAAGAGGGCGTAGCCGCAATCAACAGCGGCTTTACTAAATATACCGCCGTGGGTGGAATAGATGAACTCAAGGATGCTATAGTTTCGTCTTTGAAAAAAGATCATGGCCTTGAGTACTCAAAGGACGAAGTGCTGGTTTCCTGCGGAGCGAAACACTCGATATACAATATCACTCAAGCACTTTTTGAACCAGGAGACGAAGTTATAATTCCTGCTCCTTACTGGGTCTCTTATCCCGACCAAGTAACGCTAACCGGCGCAACTCCCGTAATCATAAACACAGATGAAGCGGGATTTTTTAAGATCACTCCTAAGCAACTTGAAGAAAAAATAAACAAACGCACAAAAGCCCTTATTCTTAACTATCCATCTAACCCGACGGGAACCACTTATTCGCGCGGGGAACTTGAGGAAATAGTAAAAGTCGCCCTTGACGCAAGACTAACCATAATCTCAGATGAGATATACGAGAAAATAATCTATGGAGAGACTGAGCATGTTTCTGTCTGTTCTCTTAGCGACAGAGCAAAAAAATCCACCATACTCGTAAACGGAGTATCCAAATCCTACTCAATGACCGGGTGGCGCATAGGATACGCGGCGGGAGACAAAAGAGTCATAAGCGCTATGGCGAAGCTTCAGGGACAGTCAACCTCAAACCCCTCTTCAATCTCGCAGATGGCAGCCCTTGAAGCCCTCAAAGGCCCACAGGGCTTGCTTGAAAAAAGAGCGAGGGAATTTGAGAGAAGAAAAAATTTCATAGTAAAGAGACTAAACGAAATCTCTGGATTTACCTGCTTTAACCCGATGGGGGCTTTCTACGTATTCCCCAACATAGATGGTTTTGTAGGAAAAGTATACGGGGATAAAAAGATTGATGGTTCCGTTTCGTTTACGGAATTTCTGCTTGAAGAAGCAAAAGTGGCCGTCGTGCCGGGTATAGCCTTTGGAAAAGAAAACCATCTTAGAATATCCTACGCTACATCTATGGAAAACATAGGAGAGGGCCTAAGCAGAATCGAAGAAGCGGTAAAAACTCTGCTTTGATTCCCAATGAAATCCTTTAAAATCGGTCTTCCCGCTACACTTTCTGGACGCCACGCCATCCAGGGCAGAGAAAGCTTTCGGGGAATAAAGCTTTTTATTGACCACGTAAAAGCTTCCGGGGGAATAAAAACAGGGGGAAGAGAATTCCTAATCCCGGATCTTGTCTTCTACGACGACTCAAGTATTCCTGAGAAAACACGGGAGAACACACTTCTCCTAATAGAAAAAGACAGAGTGGACATACTGCTTGGACCGTACTCAAGCAGTCTTACGCTTGCATGCGTGGAGGCGGCCGAGAAGGCCCAAAGAATAGTTTGGAACTATGGAGGGTCTCTTGATGATATTTCTCTCCAGACCCGAGGAAGAGTCGTAAGCTCAATAACCGAAGCATCCTCTTATTTTCATCCAGTAGTGGATATGATTTATTGCCACTTTGCCGAGGCAGCGAAGATTTCTGTCTTGCGTCTAGCTGGAAGCCAGTTTTCTAAGACTGTGAGTGAAGGAGCCATGCTTTACGCAGAGAAATTGGGTATATCAGCCAGCATTTATGATTTTAATTCCGGCACAAGAGATTTTTCCTCTGTGCTCGGTCGCATAGAAAGCCGGGCAACTTCCTGCGTGCTTTGCTGTGGAAGAATGCAAGATGATATAAACCTAGCCATCTGGATATCAAAAAACTTCCCTGACAGCTTATTTATGGTAGCAACACTTGCAGCTGCGGTAAATGAGTTTGAAAAGCGTTTGGGACAGGACGCAAATGGTTTTATCTCAACAAGCCAGTGGGAACCAACGCTTTCTCTATCCGTAAATTTCGGGCCAAGTCCCAAGGAGTTTTCAGAAAAATTCACTCATGCTTATGGATACATACCTGACTACATAGCTGCGCAATCCTATAACATGGGACTTATAATCAAGAAATTCATTCAGGAGACAGGAGGGCTGGACGAAAAGGCGCTTTGGCATGAAGCTCTGCGTTCTCGGTTTACAACTTTTTATGGAGATTTTCTTACTGACCAAAAAACCTTTCGACAGATTGGACACAGAATGCTAGTAACTCAGTGGCAAAATGGAGAGAAAAAAATAGTTTTTCCGCAAAAATATTCAAACTCCCGGCTCACAACCTTAAAGTCTCAGGTTTAGATTTTGCCCTCGTTAGTTTTTAAAAACAACCTATTATCAAGAGCTTCTTTTAAAAGGTATTGGGTTAGCCAGGGAATTCAATCAAATGTCGGCCTCGACAGCTCACCCCAGTAATCAGACTGTAACGGAGTAATGCATCGTCGCTCGGTCATGCGTAAAAAGTGTAAAGCCGCAAGGTTCAGACGCCGTCATTCGCCCAGTTAGATGTCGATACCAGAATCAAAGCCCTTCAAATGCAGTTCCCACAGCAGGCAATTGGTTTCCAAGCCATCGCGGCGACTACGAGCAAGAGTAAGGATAGTACCCATGACTACACTGCTTAGGGTACTGTCGCTCTCTTTAGTTTTTTCCTTGTCTTCCTCCCAGTCTCGAGAAACATGAGCAGACCAAACAGGATCAGTCCCACAGTGGCAATGCTACCGTTGTTGCTATCGCCACCACCCATGCTGCAACCACCCCCACCGGTGGCGCTGCCAGTATCCGGCGGATTTGGTTTATCCGGCGGATCTGACTTATCCGGTGGACCTAGTGG
>RKRQ01000091.1 GCA_007571325.1 Candidatus Dadabacteria bacterium | reverse complement strand
TGCAGGTGATGGTACCGCCACCGGACGGCTTGGGTCCGCACTCGTTGTCTGCAAGAGCCGGGGAGCCTGCAAGAAGGCAGATCAGGGCAATAACAAGAGTGAGACCGTAAGTGAAGCCAAACAGACGGGACTCAGGTGATCTAAGTCGGGAGCGTGACCTGTGACGCCATATCGATATGTTTCGTACCCATGGGAAGGGCGATCCGGCATCCGGCGATTGTACCGCGCCAATTACCCCCCCCCAGTACTTTACAAAAAACTTTAAAACTCCAGTCATGATTACCCCCCCCCGTTGAGCCAGCTGTAACCTTTAATCTGCAGGCTAACATGTATTATAAACTTCTCTGCCGATACGGTAACATTTTCGCCCCGAAAAATCAAGATGTACTGGAGCGACGGTTTGGCTCTGGGGTTGTTCCACGTCCGTAACCGGTTACTCCAAGACCATTCTGGCCACCTTCATTTTTGGCGAAAGGAGTGACGATTTATGGAGCCGGTTTCTCTATACTGAAATAATCGGCAAGGAAACGCATCAACTCTGGTCCGTCGAAATCGTGCGATTCCGATATAGTATTCAAGCGTCAGGTCATTGAGGAGTATCTCGTCTGCATTTCTCACAGAGAAAGATAAGATATTGAGGACTTTCATTCTGAAGGTTAGTAAAAAACCTTCAAAACACAATTACAGTCTAAAGCACTTCAAAAATTATAAGGAAACTTACGAGGATGAGGTTTACTATAGCCAAGGGGAAAAGCCTCTTCCAGCCAAGACTCATTACTTGATCATACCTGAACCGTGGCAAAGTCCATCTTACCCAGATGAAAAGAAAGAGCAAGAAAAGGACTTTGCCGATAAACACGGCAGGCGGCAGATACCAATGCGTGTTGATATCGATGCCAAACCACCCTCCGAATGGTAAGGGATACCAACCACCCAAAAACAAACAAGTTATTATGCACGAAGCAACTATCATATGAGTATATTCAGCCATGAAGAACATTGCAAATTTTATACTGCTGTATTCAGTGTGGTAACCGGCAACTATTTCGGGTTCCGCTTCTGGAAGATCAAAAGGAAGCCTGCTGGTTTCTGCAAATGCAGAAATGATAAAGACCACAAAACCTATGAATGAAGGAATTATAAACCACATCTTTTCCTGTGCTTCTATTATGTCTCCGAGACGCAACGAACCTGTTATGGCTATAACACCCAGTATTGAAAGACCCAAGGCAAGTTCATAGCTTATCATCTGTGCAGCTGCCCGAAGCCCTCCTAGAAGTGAATACTTACTGTTAGAACCCCAGCCGCCGAGCACAACTCCATATACGCCTAGAGAACTTATTCCAAGCACATAGAGCAGGCCGATGTTCAAGTCAGCTATCTGAAACTTTACAAATACGGGGTCCTGCAGAAGTCCGAAGAAATCGGTGTAAAACCCTTTTCCTATAGGAATTACAGCGAGAGCGGCAAGAGCCGTAACGAGTGCGAAAGCCGGGGCCATTATGTACATGCTCTTATTTGCTTTCGGGGGAATAAGATCTTCTTTAAAAATGAACTTGATGCCGTCTGCAAGGGGTTGTAGTAACCCTGAAGGCCCAACCCTGTTTGGTCCGTAACGGTCTTGTATAAAAGCACTTAACCTTCTTTCCGCGTATGTAAGGTAAGCTACCGCAGTCAGAACAACGAAAAGAACAAGCGCTATCTTTACTAAATCTATTGTTAAAATAAGTGGAGTCATTTAAAACTGTTGTTGTTCCAGAACTTTTCCGACGATTCCTATTCTGTTGTAATTCATTCCTCCGTATCCAGGGATTTTGAGGCTTATATCATCCATCACGTCTGATACGCAACTGTAGTTAAATAGGGATTTGTTAAGCCTTTCTCCTATCATGCACAGTATCTCCCATCCAGGCTTTGCTGTTCCAGGAGGGGAGATAGCCTTTCTTATCTTCTGAACGCGACCTGAATCGTTTGTAAAGGTTCCCTCTTTTTCATACGGAGTTGCCGCAGGAAGTATGGCATGAGCGTACCTTGCTGTTTCAGTGAGTCTGTAATCTATAACGGCGAGAAAGCCTATTTTATCAAGCGCTAGGGAAAGCGAGTGCTTCTCATTGTCGGAAACCAGTTCAAACAGGTCTGTTTCAATCACGACTAGCTTATCTATCCTGCCGGCAAGCAACGAGTCGATAGTAGTTTTGATTCTATCTCCGTTTTCTTTTATCATCAGATTCCTTGCTCCCGCACTATTGGGATAGGGGTCGTTGCTTATAAGGTCAAATTCCTTCTTTATCTTTTCTGTTCCAGCTGTACAGGTAACTGGGCAGTCTCCAAGAAGAGAAGAAAGTTTAACCGCGAGAAACATTTCCTCGTTTGTAAGAGTTGCGGATACTGCAATTGAGTAGGTACCCGTGTTTGCTGAAGCTGCCCCGGATAGTATTCCGCAAAGGTTATTTATTGCATTTTCCCAGGATACTATTTCATAGCCCTCATCATTTTTCATTATGGGGTCCTTAAGCCTGGTTGCTTCCTGAATATCTTTATAATCGTATCTTCCCCTGTCACATATCCAGTGTCCGTTTACTTCTTGGTTTATTCTTGGGCGTATACGAGAGACCTCTCCTTTCCTAGGGTCAACACCCACGGTAATATTACACCCAGTGCTGCAGAGAGAGCACACGGAATCTGTAAATTCCATGTACCAGACCCTTTCTTCGTGAAGTGTGTTTTTAGTGAGCAAGGCTCCTACCGGACAGATATCAATCACATTTCCTGCAAGCTCGTTGTCAAGTTTTTTTCCGTGGAAAATGGAGATTTTTTTCCGAAAACCCCTTCCGGTCGTTCCAAGTTCGTGGGTCTTTGTTACTTCGTCCGTAAAGCGCACGCATCGTGTACACATGATGCATCTGTTGGCGTCATACATTATACGGTCACTGAAATAGCTTTTTTGCCTAATTTTCTTGTTCTCTGGACCGCCGACTTTGCTGTAGCCGGGACCGTGACTGAAAGCGGTCATCTGTAAAGGGCACTCTCCGCCTTTATCACAGATGGGGCAGTCAAGCGGGTGGTTTATCAGAGTGAATTCAACAGCTGCTTTTCTGGCTTCAAGAGCTTTTTCCGTATTCGTCTTTACTACTAGTCCCTCTCTTACGGTTGTATTGCATGCTGGAAGCACCTTGGGTACGCCTTCAACTTCTACAAGGCATTGTCTGCATTGGGCTACTACGCTTAATGAAGGGTGATAGCAAAAATGAGGAATCTCTATCCCAGCTGTAGCGGCGGCCTGGATAACGTTCAGTCCCTCGTCCACATCAAGTTCAATTCCGTTGATGGTTATCTTCGGCATATAGAGGGCTCAAGGCAAAAACGATTAGGGTAAATACTATTCAGAGAAAGTGTTTTTGACAAGTCAGATATTTTTGTTTTTTCGAGGCTCCTGAGAGTTGGCCGTTTCGTCTGAATCGTCTTCAAATTCTATGTTTTTTTTAAGATCGTCCTTGGCTCTTTGGAGCTCTCTTATCCCCCTGCCTAAGGTTCTTGCGGCTTTAGGGAGTTCCTTAGGTCCTAGTACTACAAGGGCAATAAAAAGTATTATTAGCAATTCAGCCGTGCCAAGTCCGAACATTGTTTCTTTCTTCCCTTCTCTAATATAACCAAAACCCGGGGATTAGGTACTGATTTTCTTTGTAGGAGTTTTTATTAAAAGCGTTATGAGTGCCGTTAAGAAAGACACAGACATCGCTACAACAAAAGGCTTTTGGTAGCTGTTTGTTAAGTCGAAGAGAAATCCCGATATGAGGGGACCGCTGATTGCGGCTAGGGAGAATCCGGTGCCAAAAACGCCGAATATGATTCCCAGCGACTTAAGGCCATAAAATCTTCCGAGTATAGTAGGAAACATCGGTACCCAACCGCTGTAGAAAACTCCAAAGAGAAAGCCGAACAGGTAAAGCGACCATACCTCCACTACATAGAGAATAAGGATTATGGAACTTGCCTGAAAAAAGTAGCAGACAAACAGTATGCGCGTATCTTTTAGGATGTTAGTCATTACTCCTGAGAAGAATATCCGCCCGAATATGCTTCCAAGCCCTATGCAGAAAGGCGCCCCGGCTGCGACAAGAGGGGTTATCCCGGATTTTATCGAAAAATTAAAAAGATTTACTACTATGATGAGAAAAGTGTTAAATCCGAGAAAAAAAGCTATGTACATAAGCCAGAAACTTGAGTCTGAAAACGCTTCCTTAGCACTCCAGTCAGAATTTTTTGTATCTCCCGCAGCATCCTCTGAGTCTTCTCCATAAGGTCTGAGATTCATATCTTCAGGACGACTTTTTATCAGAAATGCGGAACAAAGTATCGTGGTGAAAAGTATTGATATATAAATAAGGGCGCGTTCGTAACCAAAAGACTCTATGAGCCATGTGGCAAATGGGTTTATAAAAAGACCGCTTACCGGAACCCCTGCCGTGGCGATTCCTATGGCGAGCGCCTTTTTCTTTACAAACCACCTGCTGATAACCGTAACGGGCAGTATGTAAAGAAACCCGTCCCCTATCCCCACCATTACGCTGTACGTGATGTAGAGTTCCCATACACTGTCGGCAAAAGCGGAAAGAAAGAATCCAAATGCTGCTGTGAGTCCTCCGAAAAATGTTATATATCTTGCATCATGGGTGTCGATCAGCTTTCCCGCAAATACAAATGAAAAGGCCATGCACACGCACCTTAGGGAGAAAAAGGATGAGCCGACGGTCTTTGAAAGGTCAAAGGCTTCGTTTAAATAAGGGAGAAATATCCCGAATGAATAGAGAACCATTCCGTCAAGCGTTATAAGCAGGTGTCCCGCTATAACTATTACCCATCCGTAAAAGAGATTGTTTCTCAGCATAGGTTTTTCAGGTGGAAGTAGAAATTTTCTGTCGCAAAAGGATCAGATAAGCTTCCGTAAATCACCGTGTCCTCTTAGACCGGCAAGCTTCTCCAGGGGAAACGATTTTTCCTTGCCGGTCTTCATGTTACGAAGCGAAAAGATTTTTTTCCGAAGCTCGTCTTCTCCAACAATAATGGAATGCGTCGCCCCGGTCCTATTCGCTTTTCTCATCTGACTCTTAAGGCTTTTGTTTTCGTATTCAGTTTCAACCTTCATCCCCTTTTTTCTCAGATCGTAGGCCATTTTTGCCGCTTGAACTCTTGCCACCTCTCCTATGTGGATAATGGATACGAGCTGCTTTTTCCCTGGAGAGTTTCTCCGCGTCCTCATTTTCTCGAGCAGGAGCAGTACTCTCTCAAGTCCTATTGCGAAACCCACGGCTGGGGTTTGGGGGCCTCCCATTCTTTCCACTAGCAGATCGTACCTTCCCCCGGCCGCCACGGCGTTCTGAGAGCCGAGCTCGTTTGTTGTTATTTCAAAGACGGTGTCTGTATAGTAGTCAAGTCCTCTTACTATCCTGGGGTTAAGTCTGTAGGGTATGGATTTTTCGCCAAGAAACCGCGTAAGTGCATCCATATGGTTACTGCTCTGCTCCGAGAGATAATCCCTTACTAAAAAGGGAATATGGGATACTATCTCGTTACATGTCCCGGTCTTACAGTCAAGTATGCGCAAAGGATTAGTGCTGAGCCTATTGCGGCAATTCTCGCAAAGAGAATCTTTCTTGGGGGAAAGAAAATCCAGAAGAGCTTTTTTATACCGCTCGCGTTCCGCGGGCTTTCCTATTGAGTTAAGTTCAAGCTGCACATGCTCTAAGAGGTCAAGTTCTGTGATTGTAAGCCAGAGCATGGCTATAATTTCTGAGTCCGAAAGAGGATCTCTAGAACCGAAAAGCTCAGCTCCTATCTGGTTGAAGCTTCTTTGCCTTCCTTCTTGGGGTTTTTCATGTCTAAACATCTCTCCCGAGTAATAAAGCTTTGTAACGGGTGATTTTCTGTAAAGAGAATGTTCGATAAAAGCCCTTACAACTCCGGCCGTCCCCTCGGGTCTCATAGAAACCCACTCTCCACCTTTGGTCTCAAACGTGTACATTTCCTTCTGGATGATGTCGGTAGTGTTGCCGAGACCAGTTGAGTAAACCTCGGATAACTCCAAAATCGGAATGATTATTTCTGAGAAACCGAAACGTTCAAACACCTCTTTAATCTTGCTTTCGACAAGCCGAAGTTTGTCTGTTTCAGGGTGTAATATGTCTTTGAATCCGTGAAGACGGGCCGCTTTCATGGTGTTTTACCCAGCGGGCTTTTATCGCCGCGGGTTGGTTAAGGTTATATGCTCTTCAGTTAAAAATAAAGTTCGGGGTCCGGAAAAACTCTTTTTCCAATTTTGGAAAATAAGTGTGGAAACGCAATCTAACCTGCCGAGTTCGGCGGGCAACAGCTTTTCCCACTGTGCAGACGTGATTTTGGCTGTCTTTTATTCTGGATATTACGGTGATTGCGTATTTTGGTGGGAAGAATAACGTTTCGCAGAAGGTCTATTCGGTTGTTAGCTTTTCCTCAAATTCGCCTATGGGAATAGCTGCAAGGGTTTCTATGTGAACTGTGCCTCTGGAACCAAGTTCTATTACGATTTTCGTGATTGTTTCGTTGTCTGGAGCTTCTACTATGTTTACAAAGTCGTAAGGACCTAGCGCCGCGTACTGGGCTTCGACTTTGGCACCCATTTTTTCAAGTTCCTTGTTAACTTCGTTTATCCTCTCAGGTCTCATCTTTATTGTTCTTCGACCTTCGTCCGTGAGGTTACTAAGCATGATATATTTGCCCATTTTTTTGCGCTCGCAACCGTAATATTCTAGCCCAGGGTTTTGTCCAGGATTTTCTCTATTTCGCTTTTGGGAACTGCACCGACTATCTGCTCGGCAACCTCGCCGTTTTTAAAGACTATGAGAGTAGGGATGCTTCTTATGCGGAACTTCATGGTCGTCTGAGGGTTTTCATCCACATTTATTTTCCCTACCTTCACGCTGCCTTCATAGTCGTTGGATATTTCTTCGATTACAGGGGAGAGAGCCCTGCAGGGACCGCACCAAGGAGCCCAGAAGTCAACCAGAACAGGTACTTCGCTCTCCATTACTTCCTTATCGAATGCGGAATCCACTACTTCAACTATGTTTGAGGATGACATTTTGATCTCCTTGGGGATTTTATATCTATATGCTAATTACAATTTATAATAATACAAGGAGAGGATTGCAGAGTTTTTGTTTGGTAGAATTAGTTGTTTTTTATGTGTAATCTAGCATCTAAAGATGCGATCATGCGGTTCTGTTTCCTTAATATGAGCATGTTCTCTGCTCTTGTTCCGAGTAGGTTGATACGCAAATAAATACCATGACTACGCTAACAAAAACTTTTTTGCTCTTTTTACCTTTTTTTCTTTTCCCAAATCTCTCCCTGTCGCAGCCTCCTCCCTCTCCCGTATCTGTATCCCCGGTCATTGAAAAAGAGGTTAAAAAACCCTTAAAACTTGTAGGCGCTACGCTCCCCGCGAAAAGATCCGTCATATCAAGCGAAGTTGAAGGAATTGTCGGTAAGATAACCGCCGAGGAAGGCAAGTTTGTAAAAAAAGGGGAAATACTGGCCGAAATAAGGAACGATAAGCTTCTCCTTGCTTTGCAACAACTTAAAAACGAAAAAAAAGAAGCCTTGGCGATGTCCGAGCTTTCGGAAAAGGACTTTGCAAGAATAAAGGAGCTTTATGGTAAGGGTATCGTCTCAGACGGAGAGTTTGACAGGGCAAAAACGGAGAGAGAATCAAAGCAGTCCGGATTGCTTAGCCTTGAGAGCCGTATCAGAATTGCCGAATACGACCTCGCAGCCTCGAAAATCCAAGCTCCTTTTAACGGTTATGTAACAAAACAGCATGTGGAAGTGGGCCAGTGGCTTGATATAGGGGGGCAGGTGGTTTCTCTTGTTAACATAGACACAATAGAGGTAACTGCGGGGCTTCCCGAGAGATACATAGAAACTGTAAGTGAAGGTATGGAAGTCAGTGTCGTTCTTAGTTCCCTTAACAGGCGTACTGTTCCAGGAAAAATCTCCTCGATAATACCGGATGCGGACCCCAGAGCCATCTCTTTTCCGATAAAGGTAGTGCTTGAAAACCCTGATCATACGATAAAATCCTTAACTTCAGCTCTAATCGTGTTAAGGGTTGGCGAGAGTGAAAAAATAAAGCTCGTGCCGAAAGATTCTATAGTCAATTCTCCCCAAGGCGCTATGGTTTTCGCCGTGAGGGAAGGTGTTGCACATCCTGTGTCAGTGGAGCAGAAAGACTGGTATGAGAGCTTCGTACACATAGAGGGAAAAATCAATGTTGGCGAAAGCGTTGTAGTACGGGGAAACGAGAGACTCAGGCCCATGCAGCAAGTCAGAATTGTTGATACCATAGAGCAATGAAGCTTGTTGAAACTTCTATAAAGAATCCCGTAGCAGTCGCCGTAGGCGTCATTTTCATAGTTATTTTCGGGATCATTTCATTTTTCAGGATTCCTGTCCAGCTTACTCCCGATGTCGAGACCCTGAGAGTTACTGTAAGTACTTTCTGGAGAGGGGCTAGCCCCTTTGAGATTGAAAGCGAGGTAGTAAATGAGCAGGAAGACGAACTTAAGGGGATAACTGGTCTTAAGAGGCTTGACAGCGAAAGTTCCGAAAGCTCGTCCCAAGTTATACTTGAGTTTAAAACCGGTGTTGATCTTGACTCAAAAGTGGTCAAAGTTTCAAACAGGCTTGACCAGGTAAAGGAATATCCCGATGAAGTCGATAGGCCTGTAATAACCACCGTGGACCCGAGGGCGAACGCCATGGCGTGGTTTATGCTCAAACCCCTTGCCGGCAACACCAATGATATAAACTTCTATTACGATTTTGCTGATGAGATAATTCGCACCAGACTTGAGAGGGTTCCAGGAGTTGGGGCTTCAAACGTGTTTGGAGGAAGAGGGCGGCGCATAGAAGTTCTTTTTTATCCCGCTGCGCTTGCCAATAGAAGTATAACCATCTCTGAACTTGCGGCTTCCATTGACAAAGAGAATGAGAATTTCAGCGCTGGTTCCTTCGACGAGGGAAAAAGACAGTATTTGGTGAGAACTATCGGGGAATACAGAACTACTCAGGATATAGGAAATATAGTTGTAAGCAACTCTCAAAGCGGTCTTCCAGTTTATCTGAGGGATCTTGCCACTATCCGTCTTGGATATGAAGACCCGGACTATACGGTAAGGCAGAACGGGGAGCCGTGCATAGCCGTTAACGTGCTTCGTGAAAGCGGAGCGAATTCAATAGAGGTTAAAGAGGCTCTTTTTTCAGCGGTAGAGGAGCTTAATACGGGTGTTCTTAAAGATAATGGTTTATACCTCTCAAATGTTTATGAGGAGACTGGTTATATAAAAAGCGCGATAAATCTTGTGAGGGGTAATCTTCTTATCGGTGCCGTGCTTGCCATAACAGTTCTCCTTCTTTTCCTCAGAAGCGTTAGCAGCACTATGATTGTGGGGATAGCGATACCATCAAGCGTAATAGGGGCTTTTATAGTTTTTGAGGCGCTTGGGCGCACCATAAACGTGGTGAGTCTGGCGGGAATGAGTTTTGCTGTCGGAATGGTTATAGACAACTCCATAGTAGTTCTTGAAAATGTGTACCGTCACATGCAAATGGGAAAATCAAGGGTGCAGGCCGCCTATGAAGGTACGACAGAAGTCTGGGGAGCTGTGCTTGCGAGCACGCTGACGACAGCCGCGGTGTTTATCCCCATCATATTCATTGAGGAGCAGACTGGACAGCTCTTTAGGGATATAGCCATCGCTATAAGCGTTTCAGTCATACTGAGTCTCCTGGTTTCCATAACTGTCATACCGTCTGTATCTTCAAAGTACCTGTCGGCAAAAGGTGCCAAAGGTCTTGAACGTCTCAGTCTTATGTCGCGCCTGTTGGGTTTTGCGGGAAAGGTGTCGGGGTTTATAAACAGTTTTACAGAACGTATAATGACGAGTGTAAGGAAAAGGGCGATTCTTGTGGTTTCCTTGACCGTTCTGTCCATACTTCTTATAATCGCCGTTTTTCCCAAGACGGAATACCTGCCCACGGGAAACAGAAATCTGCTTTTTGGCATACTAATTCCTCCTCCTGGATACAACATAGAGGAATATACTTCCATGGGAAAACAGATTGAGGCGGACCTTAGTCCTTATATGGACGAAAAGATTGCGTCCGAGAGGGATCTCCCCCGGATAAAGAATTTTTTCTACGTGGCTAGGGGAAAACAGATTTTTATGGGTGCCATTGCCGAGAACAGAAAAGAACTCAAGGATATTCTCCCGGTACTGCGCCAAACAATAGCAAAAATTCCCGGGACGTTCGGCGTGATAATACAACCGAGCATTTTTAACAGCAATATAGGGGAGGGCAGGTCAATAGATGTAAACGTCGTGGGAGATGATCTGGATGAGATATTGAAAACCGCAAGAAGCGTGTTTTTCATGTCCATGGAAAGTATTCCGGGGGCTCAGGTGAGGCCAATTCCTAGCCTTGATTTTGGTAATCCCGAACTTCGTATAGTGACTGACCGGGATAAGGCTTCTCAGGTCGGTATTACCAACAGCGAACTCGGGTTTATCGTTAGATCTCTTATAGATGGAGTTGAAGCAAGTGAATTTAATCTAGAGGGGCAGGAAATTGACATAATCTTGAGAGCTCAGCAGGATTTATCCAAAAGAACCCAGGATATAGAAAACATAATGATTCCCTCTCCTAGCGGAGAGATGGTTACCGTGGGAGCAATTGCTGAAATCAGTCTTGAAAACGGTCCGGAACAGATAAATCACTATGAAAGACAGAGGGTCATAACCATACAGATAACTCCTCCCGAAGAAGTTACGCTTGAAGAGGCGATTGAGATTGTTAACACCAAAATAATCTCTACGCTTAAGGCAAGTGGAGGGGGAGGTGAGCGAACCGATTTTATCCTTGCCGGCACTGCAGACAAGCTCGCCACGGCAAAAGATTCTCTTCAGTGGAATTTCCTCCTGGCTGTAGTCATATCGTTTCTTCTTATGGCGGCTCTTTTTGAGAGTTTTCTTCATCCTCTAGTTATTCTGGTTACCGTTCCGTTTGCTTCCCTTGGAGGTTTTCTCGGACTTTTTATCCTTAACCTGTTTACGTACCAGCCGCTCGATATACTCACGATGCTTGGTTTTGTTATTCTAATAGGAATAGTCATTAACAACGCCATACTCATAGTTCATCAGGCCCTTAACAACGTCAGGGCAGGAATGGAAGAGCAGACCGCCATACGTGAATCTGTAAGGGTGAGAATACGGCCGATTTTTATGAGCACTCTAACAAGCGTATTCGGCATGCTTCCCCTTGTGCTGGCTCTCGGAGAAGGTTCTGAGCTGTACAAAGGGCTTGGAAGCGTTGTGGTCGGCGGACTTGTCTTATCCACGGTTTTCACCCTGTTTTTAATTCCTTCTGTTTTCAGCCTGATGCTTGAGTTCCGCAAAAAATCTTCTTTCTTATGAAACCGGCCCCGTTTGTGGCATAATACACTTCCTTTAAGGAAACTTTGAGAACTATTTTGGAGGAAATCTCAAATGGCTAAGACAAAATACAGAGTGGAATCAGATTCCATGGGGAAGATGAAAGTTCCATCAGATGCTTATTACGGAGCTCAGACGGCAAGAGCAGTCGAGAACTTCCCCGTAAGCGGACGCACGCTTCCTAGGGAATTTGTAAGGGCTATGGGCCTTGTAAAACTCGCGGCGGCACAGACAAACGCAGAACTCGGATTTCTGAAGAAAAACACCGCACGGGCCATAGCGAAAGCCGCGCAGGAGGTTGTTGAAGGAAAGCTAGATGATCATTTCGTGGTTGACGTATTTCAAACGGGATCAGGCACCTCAACCAACATGAATACGAACGAAGTGATAGCCAACCGGGCTTCTGAGATACTCAAAGGTAAGACCTTTGTGCATCCGAACGACCATGTGAACATGGGTCAGTCGAGTAACGACGTGATCCCTACTGCCATGCATGTTTCTTCTCTTGAATCTATTGAAAAAGATCTTATACCATCGCTTGAGTATCTGCGCGACGCGCTTTCGAAAAAAGCAAAACAGTTTGACCATATAGTTAAGATAGGACGTACCCACCTTATGGATGCAACTCCTATACGACTCGGTCAGGAGTTCAGTGGATATGCGAGTATGGTTGATCACGGAATCTCAAGATTAAAAGGAATAAGAAACGACCTCTCAGAACTTGCCATAGGCGGAACTGCTGTTGGCACAGGAATAAATACCCATAAAGATTTCGGAAAGAGAGTAGCGGCAAGGATAAGCGAGGCCACCGGAGTGAAATTTGTAGAGGCGCGAAATCATTTTGAAGCCCAGGCGTCAAAAGATGCGGTTGTTCAGACAAGCGGTGTGCTTAAGACGGTTTCTGTAAGCCTAATGAAAATAGCAAATGATATACGCTGGCTCGGAAGCGGTCCGCGTTGCGGCTTTGGAGAAATTCTCCTGACCGCGATACAGCCAGGCTCGTCTATTATGCCTGGGAAAGTCAATCCTGTGATCGGAGAATCCGTTACCCAGGTTGCGGCCCAGGTAATTGGCAATGACGCGGCTATAACTATCGGAGGACAGTCGGGGAATTTTGAGCTTAACGTAATGATGCCAATGATGGCGGACAATCTTCTTGAGTCAATAAGACTTCTATCAAGAGTCTGCACTGTGTTTGTAGATAAGTGTATTTCTGGAGTAGAGGCGGATGAAGAGCGTTGCGGGGAGTTCATTGAGCAAAGTCTTGCAATGTGTACGAGTCTTGCGCCGATCATAGGCTATGACAATGCAGCTGCAATCGCCAAGGAAGCCTACGCTTCTGGAAGGACAGTGAGGGAAATTACAAAGGAAAAAGAAGTACTTTCTGATGAGGAGCTCGACAGGCTCCTTGATCCATTGTCGATGACAGAACCGGTTTCATAGAGGTCGGAATGATTGTTTATACGTTAGTTGTTGTGTAATTTCCCTAGGTATGATTTCAAAACCGGATTAGGGAAAACAGAGAATTTTTTGATTTGCGAAAATATGAAGTGCTAGATTACCGGGAAATTTAGAAATGAAAATATCAAAACTAAGACTCAAAAACATTAGGTGTTTTAAAGATATAGAACTTTCATTTGAAGATAACGAGGGAAAGGTTAAGGACTGGTCTCTTATAGTGGGAAATAACGGACAAGGCAAAACCACAATTCTTAGAAGTCTAGCAGTAGGGCTATGTGACAAGGAAGGAGCATCAGCTCTGTTGTCAGAGTTGTATGGATTTTTAAGGCAGGATGAAGATAGTGGGTCTATCGAGATTTGTTTAGAAGATGAGGACGATAAATATACTATAAAAACTCATATAGAAGGTGAAAATGAGTCTATTTCTCAAGATGTTCTTGAAGGTGATTGTGTAAATAAAGAAAATACTAATGAGATTAAAGATTTTGAAAGAGAAAAAATTTTTGCGGTAGCTTATGGTGCAGGCAGATCTGTTGAAGGTGATATGTCCTATCAAGAATATGCTTTGGTCGATTCCCTGTATACACTTTTTAAATATGATCATCCTTTGCAGAATGTAGAACTAGGGGCAAGTAGAGTTAAGATTCATGCTAATGAGAAAGAATGGGAAAAACTTAAAAAAATTCTAAAAGAAGTTTTAATGCTGAAAGAAAATGAAGAAATTTCTTTAGAAAAAACGGGTTTATCTGTTACAAAAGGTGGGAGGAAAGATTCTTTTAATACTCTGAG
>RKRQ01000040.1 GCA_007571325.1 Candidatus Dadabacteria bacterium | reverse complement strand
GCGCTAGAGTAGGGCAGGCTAGCTCCGGTCGAGCATCCCGTTATTTACATACAATTTTTGCTAAAGCTATGCTGTTAGAAAGGGTGCTGGGGGGGGGTTATAGTGATAAGTAGACAAACCTACGGGAAATTATCCCCCGAGCTAAGAGAATCTCCGCTTTTTGAACCTGATTTTTCTTGAAGCCTGAAGGTCTCTGTCCACATTACGGAAGATTGCCCTTGCCAGTTCTTCCGGCGTTGTGTCTATGCGGGGAATCTTGCGGGTCTCGGGGCGACCCCGGGTTTTTTTGTTTGAGATTTCTTCATCAGACGACCTTGTTTTTCTTAATCCAACACTCAAGATACCAGATCCTTATACGGGAGCTTCTTGCCAACCATACTCTCGGCTAAAAATGCCGTCTGGTCTATGGTATCCATCTCCCCGATGTTATGCCTTCCTGAGAACTCCGTAACATAGCGGTCAAGACGTTTCTCCGACATGCGGTGACAGGTTCCATAGTATCCCCTCTTAAGAGCCGCCCAGATAGAGTTATCGTTGCCGAGCGAAGCGGACCACTTCAACAAATCTTATAACTGAAGTCTGCAAAGAAGATCGTTAAAAAGGAGTTTAATGTTCCTGCGTATACCCTAAAAGCGTTCAATTACGACTACTGGAAACGAATGTGAGAAAGTCGGGCTTCAGTTTAGAAAATCCAAAAAAACCATAGCTATGCTAAATTCCTTTTAACCCTGAACCCTTTCGCGGATGCTCCTTTCTCCAGCGAAGCCTGTTAAGTGCGTCGACGAAAGCCTTAGCGCTGGCAACGGAAATATCCGTATCCACTCCCTGGCCCTGCGATATCAATCCCCCGTCCGATATCCTGACGGTTACGTCTCCCTGAGCGTCGGTCCCGCCGGTTATAGAGGAAACAGAAAAATTCTCAAGCCTGGGATTGAGTCCCGCAGCTTCTTTCACCGCTTTAAAAATCGCATCGACGGGTCCGGAACCCGTCTGCGAAACCGACACTTCCTCCTCACCCACCATAATCGTGACCCTGGCCTCGGGCGAAACGTCGGTTCCGCCAGAGTAATCCGCCGCGACCAATTCATAGTAATCCGAGGAACGAAGAAATTCCTGATTTATAAGAGCTTCTATATCTTCATCGAAAACGTACTTTTTCTTGTCGGCAAGAGCCTTGAATTTCGTAAAGGCATTCTCAAAAGCTTCCCTCTCCAGAACATATCCGTACTCCTCCAAGCGGTCCTGAAACGCATGGCGTCCCGAGTGCTTGCCGAGCACTATCTGGTTGGAGGAAATACCCACTTCCTGCGGAGTCATTATCTCGTAGGTAATGCTTTCCTTAAGAACCCCATCCTGGTGAATACCCGCCTCGTGGGCGAAAGCGTTCGCTCCGACGATGGCCTTGTTCGGCTGCACATCGACCCCGGTAACCTGGGAAACGAGTCTGCTCGTCGGATAGATATGAGTCGTGTTTATTCCGAATCTGTAGGGCCTCTTGTCACTTCTCACTCTCAGACCCATGACTATTTCCTCAAGCGAGGCGTTGCCCGCCCTTTCCCCCAAGCCGTTAATCGTGCATTCAACCTGTCTAGCTCCCTCTCCTATGGCCGCGTGGGAGTTCGCCACGGCGAGTCCCAGATCGTTGTGACAGTGAACGCTAAGGATCACGTTGTCGAGACTTGGAACGTTTTTTACCAATGTATGGATTATGTAAGCGAATTCTTCGGGAATCGTATAACCCACAGTGTCGGGAATGTTGATAGTCGTGGCTCCTGAGCACACAGCCACATCAACCGCGGCACAGAGATAGTCAATTTCCGTACGGGTCGCGTCCTCACAGGAAAATTCAACGTTTTCCGTGTAGCTCCTCGCGTGCTTCACGGCGCCGCTTATCATTTCGAGTACCTGCTCCCTGGTTTTTCTGAGCTTGTGCTTAAGGTGTATTTCGGAAGTGGCGATAAAGGTGTGTATCCTTGGGCTTTCCGAATACCTGACGGCTTCCCAGCCCCTGTCTATATCCTTTAAGTTAGCCCTGCAGAGCCCCGCTATCTGGCAACCCTTTATCTTCTGGGCTATTTTCTTTACGGACTGAAAATCCTCTTCTGAGGATATGGGAAAACCGGCCTCTATTATGTCGACCCCCAAGCGCTCAAGCTGAAAGGCTACCCTGAGCTTCTCCTCCGAGGTCATGCTGCAACCCGGCGCCTGCTCCCCGTCGCGAAGCGTCGTGTCGAATATGTGTATGTAGTCGTTTGACATATCAAAACCTCGTATCTTCACCGCGACAAAAGCAGGTATTTACACGCGCCGGGCACAGTTGTCAAAAGCAATTTCCCCGGTCAGTCGCTTTGCCTTCAGACAGAATCCGTGTGTCCCAGATCCATTTCGGGGCAGACGACATCGCGCACCGCACGCTTAAGTTCCTTTATTTCCGGGAATCTTCCCATACGCTTAAGCGACCATACAAGCGTTTCGCCCGCCCGTACCTCAAACACGCCGCCGCTTGAGGGAACGAGCAAAACCCCGTCGAGCGCTTCGCCAAAAGTGCCGAGAAGTTCCTGAGCCATCCACGCAGAACGCGCAAGCCAGCCGCAACGCGTACAGTATTTTATCTCGACCATTTCGTTTTTATCCCCAAAATTCTTATGTACTGAAACCACTCATCCGAAACCACTTTTAAGGTTTGATTATGATATACGGGAAGGATACACTAAAAAGAACTGAAAAGACTTTTTTCTTGATTCAGAAATTTTTCCAAAGTGAGAACAATAATAATGAAAAACGGAATTTTTATCTTAACCCTGGTTTTTATCTGTGCGCTTTTCTTTTATACGCGGTCTTCACAGGCTGCCGACAGCGCAAAAGGTCAGGAAGTCTACAACACCTACTGCGCGCTCTGCCACGGCCCGACCGGGCTCGGCGACGGAGTAGGCGCCGCGGCGCTCGACCCCAAGCCGAGAGACCTCTCAAGTGCCACCTTGCTTGAGAGCTACACAGACGAATATCTCGTTAACGTCATAACAAACGGCGGAGGCGCCGTAGGAAAGTCCCCGGCCATGCCTCCCTGGGGCGGAGTGGTAAGTCCCGAAGACATACAAAACGTCGTGGCGTACATAAGGAAGAACCTCTGCAAGTGCGAATACAAGAAATAGGGGTGCGTCATAACTTCTTGAAACAGATATGCTTTTCTTGCGTATAGTTCGTTCACCGAGCATTGAAAGCGTCGACAGGGAGAACAAGAGTTATGCGCGCACAGTCTGAATTTAAAACAAAAAGTGCCGGACCTTCCGGATGGTGCGCGGTTTTATCGTTGCGCTTTGCAGGTCAACCCCTTCACCTACCTGAGAAAACATCATAAAGAAACATCTTTATAAATCAGAACCCGACTATAATCGGGGCCATGGTAGGCGAATGTCTTGAAAAAAATATTGAGGTAATAGCTGTTCCCGGTCACTGCAGGACAGAAGATTCAGTCGGATTGGTAAACAGTGCCCGTAAAAATGCCATTTCGTCTTTTAGAGGATTTTAGGCAGTAACTAAGGACGGAGTTCATTTCCTCTGCCTGTTTGACCCCGATTAAGGAAGACAGCTTGCCAACATACGCAGGAAAGGAAACTGGTGGAAAAAATTCTGTAAGGGGGTAAGGATGCTTTCGAGGCGCATCGCTCCAAGTACGGATTCTAAGAATGCTAACACGAACGGAACTTTTGGAAATAATCTTCAACGGTGAGAACTCAGGAGTAGAGTTCAGGCGCGACACTTTGCAGAACTACGATATCGCAAAAGCCCTTGTCGCATTCTCCAACCTCGACGGCGGAATGGTGCTTCTAGGCGTTGAGGATGACGGAACTATCTCGGGTCTGACTCGAGACGACCTTGAACAATGGGTAATGAACGCTTGCAGGGACAAAATCAGACCCGGCATAATACCGTTTTTTGAAATAATCAAAGAAGTAGAACCCGGCAGAGATGTCGCTATTGTACGCGTTCCGCGTGGCGGAGATGTGCATAGTCAATGGCATAACAAC
>RKRQ01000086.1 GCA_007571325.1 Candidatus Dadabacteria bacterium | reverse complement strand
GTTGTAACCCTGGTTCCCGAGAAAAGACAAGAGATAACGACAGAAGGAGGACTCGATATATGCGGGGATATCAAAAAAATAGCTAAAACTATTGAGAGACTGAAGAACTCCGGATTGTTTGTAAGCGTTTTCATAGACCCCGACTTAGACCAGATAACAGCCTCGGCCCAAGCAGGCGCCGATATGGTTGAACTTCATACCGGAAGTTATGCAAATGCCCGTAGTGAAACTGAGATAATGATAGAACTTGATAAAATCAGAAAATCGACTGAAGACTCCCTTTCCCAGCGACTCAGGGTATCGGCCGGCCACGGGCTTAATTACGTAAATGTTACTGCAGTTTCAAAAATCGACGGTATTGAAGAACTTAATATAGGTCATAGTATAGTTTCCCGGGCGGTTTTTTCAGGAATGGAAAAAGCTGTAAGAGGTATGATTAGACTTCTGTAGTATTGGAAAGGAGCAGAGCAGGAAGATATGGTTTCAGGAATAGGGATCGACATGGTGCGAAACAGCCGCATAGATAACCTTATTAACAAGTGGGGAGAGAAATTTCTTCGTAAAATCTTCACTGATGATGAGCTTTCACAGGGTGGCAACGGTAAGAATAAAAATATAAGCTACGCTGCTAACTATGCAGTAAAAGAAGCCTTTGTCAAAGCACTGGGAACCGGATTTAGACGAGGTATAAAATTTCATAACATAGCGGTTAAGCGCAACGAACTCGGGAAACCGTTTATAAACCTTTGTGGTAGCACAAAGGAAATAGCTGAGCAAAAGGGTCTGACCAAAATTCATACCACCATATCGCATGACGGAGAATACTCCGTCGCCGTTGTTATACTTGAGAACTGACTCTTTCAATTAAAACCCTTTTTTATATTGACTTGAAAAAACCTCATTTGCCATCAAGGCAAGTATTTTAAGTCAGTGTTCACTATGGATTACTTAGGAAATCTGGAATGTTTCAGAATTTAGAGAAACTCGACATAAGGGGCGTAGATAGAGTAGAGCCAGGGCTTAAAAGAATCAATGTAGTTCTTAAAGAACTAGGATATCCTCACAGAAAAAAAGATTATATAGCTGTTGCCGGAACTAACGGTAAGGGTTCCGTGGCGGCCTGTATAGCGTCAATTCTAAAAGCAAACGATTATCGTATCGGTCTGTTTACCTCTCCTCACCTAATCAATGTAACAGAAAGGATAAAAGTTCAGGGAAAAGAAATCACCAGAGAGAAACTTGAAGAAGTCCTCAGTGTGGTTTTTGCCGTCTGTGCGAAACTTAAGGTGGAACTTAGTTATTTTGAATTACTAACCGTGGCAGCATTTCTCCATTTTAACAGCGAATCAATAGACATAGGAGTTCTTGAAGTAGGAATGGGGGGAAGATGGGACTCAACAAACGTATGCGATCATATCGTAAGCGTTATAACAAATGTGTCTTTTGACCACACCGAATACTTGGGAAACACCCTGTGTGAAATTGCTAGGGAAAAGGCTGGAATAATAAAGAAGAACGGCCTTGTAGTAACCGGGTGCACGGGTGAAGCTCTTTCAATAATTGAGCGCAGATCATTTGAGAATTCCTCAAGGTGCAAAAAAATCGGGGTAGATTTTACATATCGAAAAAAAGAAGATTTACGTTTTGATTATACGGGACTGAATTGGAACATCGAAAAACTTAAAATCTCCCTTGAGGGTATACACCAAGTTGAAAACGCTGCAGTATCCATAGCAACAGCTGAACTACTTACAGAACAGACTCAATACAAAATAAATCCCGGAAAAATAAAAAAAGCTATTGCGGGAGTCAACTTAGGCGGTCGAATGGAATATTTAAGCAGAGAGATTCCCGTTATAATTGACGGTGCTCATAACCCTGCCGCAGGTAAAAATCTTGTCGAGTCACTTGAGTTTTATCATCCCAGAACAAAATTCAATTTCCTTATTACAATGCTTGAGAACAAAGATATTGAGAGTTTCACAAGAATACTTTCAAATGTTTCAGGGAAACTTATCATAACGGAATTAGCCGGGATAAAGAAATCTTTAAGAATGGAAAAAATCCTGGCCCTCACTCGGGGACAATTCGACTCAATTGAAAAAGTGAAAGACCCCTTGAGTGCATATAAAAAGCTTTTAGATTATGGAGAAGCAGCGTGTGTTTGTGGTTCCTTTTATCTCATAGGTTATCTTAAAGAAGCAATTAAGAATGAAAAAACTCTCAATAGTAGGTAACGACCTTTTCTTGGCTCACCAGAATCCTCCAGGGCACCCCGAATGTCCAGAAAGACTGATAAACATTCTTGAAGTGCTTAAAAGTTCCAAGCTTTTGGAAAAAACAGTTCCTATAGACACTAGGCCCGCTACTGAGGAAGAAATTACCCTTGTACATAGTAAACCCTATTTTGATATGGTCAGAAACACTTCGGGCAAGGAGTTCTCTCAACTTGATACCGACACCTCTGCATGCGAAGTTTCATTTGACGCCGCGCTTGCGGGGTCCGGAGGACTCATATGTTCCGTAAACAATATCCTTTCAAAGAAAATCGATACTGCGTTTGTACTTGCCCGACCTCCTGGGCACCATGCAGAACATGATAGGGCTATGGGGTTTTGCCTGTTTAACCATATAGCGGTTGCGGCGGCACATCTTTTGACTAATTGTGGTCTTAAAAGAGTTCTGATTATAGACTGGGATGTACATCACGGAAATGGCACCCAACACATCTTTTACGATTCAGACAAAGTACTGTATTTTTCTGTGCACCAGTTCCCATTTTATCCCGGTACTGGAAGCCTTAAAGAACTTGGATACAAAGATGGGCTGGGATATACGCTTAACGTCCCCTGCCCTTCAATGTTAGGCGATGAAGATTACCTGAGAATATTCACTGAAATACTCAGACCTGTAGTGGAACAGTACGTCCCAGAATTTATTCTTGTATCAGCAGGATTTGATGCTTACCAAGTTGACCCACTGGGAGGAATGTTGGTTACTTCTCAAGGTTTTGCCAGACTCACAAGATTTGTAATGCAACTTGCCAAAAAACATTGCCAAGGGAATATAGCCTTTTTGCTTGAAGGTGGCTACAACACAGCAGAAATGGGATTGATTATTCAGTCAGTTATAGAGGAAATACTTGATATTAAAGTATCAGACACTGGTTTTGATTTTAAGCGAACAACCTGTAAACACACAGTTGCAGAGACTGCAAAAACTTATTCAAAATACTGGAGTTTCTAGTATGGAGTCTAACGGGAACTATAAGCAGGGTGAAAGTAAGAAACTTAAACGCTTTGCACATACAATTGGATTAATTCGGCCAACGTCAAAACATATTATATTTCCAGGCAGATTATTTTTTTGAGACTCAAGTACCAAGGCTAGAAATTTAAGGACTGGGAACAAACTATCTAGCAAAACTGCACATATCAATATGCTACTTGGGATTAAAAGTCGGTACCAAGGTCAAAGCTCTTCAGACACAGCCTCTCGCAGTAATAATAATCAGGACTTTCCACCTCATCGCAGCGGGTACGAGCAATAGCAAGGACCTTACCCATGTGATTGCTTGCAGTACTGTCTAGGACACTGTCGGTCTCTTTAGCTTTTTCCTCGTCTTCTTACCAGTCTTGAGGAACGTGATCAGAGCAAATAGGAACAGGAGCAACAATAAGCCCACCGTGGCAATGCTGCCGTTGTCGCTGTCGCCACCGCCAATGCTGCAACCACCGCTGCCTGTGCTGCTTGGATCAGGATCGGGATCAGGATCGGGATCAGGATCGGGATCAGGATCGGGATCAGGATCGGGATCAGGATCGGGATCAGGATCGGGATCAGGATCAGGATCGGCGCTTACTATTCCGTTTTCTGTTATGGAACCGACCTCTTCCTCGTCCTCATTGTAGAGCTTCGGTTCGACAGCGTTTCCGTTATTGTCTTGGAATCTACCATCGTCATTCACCAGTACATCCTTGCCGTCCAGCACGGTAAGGGAGCCATCCGCAACGAACAGCTTTTGCCAGTCCGGGGCGCTGAAGCTC
>RKRQ01000028.1 GCA_007571325.1 Candidatus Dadabacteria bacterium | reverse complement strand
CGTATATAGTCCCGGTACTCTCCCCAATTTTTGAATTCATGCCTGCTCCGGTATGGTGCGAAGTTGGATTTGAACCAGTTTAGCAATGCCTCACAGATTTGCCCTTCGGCGACCAGATCGACCATGATTTTCTTCAATAAATCGTGTAAGGCTCTTTCATCTTCGGCTACCTTGCTCAGTGTAGGGAGCTTGCCTTCTACATCGCCGATAATTGCCATGCCTAGTTTATGGAAGGTCTGGACCGTTAAGTTGTCGGCTACATAATTGCCGAGACGGGTACGTAGTCGTTCTTCCAGTTCTTTTCGGGCGTTTCTGGCAAATGCAAGTAGAAGTAGTTCGGATGGGTGTCTATAGTGTTTGTCAATAAGGTAGCCTGCCTTGGCGACGATCACCGAAGTTTTGCCACTGCCCGCCGGGGCAACTACTAGATTGTTGTCTTCGTCAATTATGACTGCCCGCCTTTGCTCATCGGTTAAGCTGGATAGTGCAGGGATGGGATCATTAAGATGTTTCTGCAGGAAGCGTTGGTTGTTGACTTTGCGATTTGCCTCGCTCCGCTTCATGGCTCGATAAAGACGCCAAACTTTGATAGGATTGGTGATTTTCCAAAAACCTTTCCAGTTAGATGAGAACTGCTCTTTTATATGCCGGATTTCATAATATCGAACCCATTTGGTAGGTTTGTTTTGCTCGTCGTAATAGGTTGGTTTGAGTATAGCAGGCTTTTCCTTTGTTTTTAGCTGGGTTTGTCAAAATGTCCCTGACCAGAACTTCTAAAATAACTCGTAGCAGTATGTATGGTTATAGAGTTATACTCTTTAAAGTACAGTTAATAAATATAACTAGTTTATTGATTAAAGGTGTTGCTTTATTTTTATGACAAAGGGCGAGAAATTGCCTGAAAACCAGACCTATCGATTTTATTTGGTCGGGGTGACCGGACTTGAACCGGTGACCCCCGGTCCCCCAGACCGGTGCGCTACCAACTGCGCCACACCCCGTAGTTAATAGAAACAAAAAATCAGAAGATGGAACACAAAACAGCCCGTTCACAGATACTCTTTAAGGGATTTTAACTCATTTAGAATTTCGCGCAACAGCGCTTTGTCGGTATAGACGGGGTATATTTTTCCGCTTCCACTTTTCTCATCCTTAAGTCTTTTTTTAACCCCGGATATGGTGAACTTCTGATTGTGAAGCAGGTGCTTTATCTTGTAGAGAAGATAAATTGTGTCCTTATCATAGAGTCTCTGAGATTTTCTCCTTATAGGTTGTACCTCTTCAAACTGATCTTCCCAGTATCTGAGTACATAGGGTTTTACTCCTATTACCTCGCTTACTTCTCCTATTTTGAAATAAAGCTTATCAGGTAAAGAGAGGTCTGAAAGCATTTGAGACATGCTTATATTATCGTTTTAATGTTAAGAGAAAGTCAAGATATAATTATATCAGCTAGTTATAGAACACCTTTAAAAGATTTTCTATGTATTGGGCAGGGCCCCAGATTTTTCAGAGCGGCGAAATGCTCTTTCGTGGGATATCCCTTGTGACGGGAAAAACCGTAACCTGGATATTTCCTTTCAATCTCGGTCATAATACGATCTCTTGTGACTTTTGCGACAATTGAGGCGGCCGCTATGCATGCACACCTCGAGTCGCCTTTGACTATGGCCTTCTGCTCAATTGGGAGCGAGGTTTTCGAGTTGCCGTCTATTAGTATGCAATCCGGTCTTTTATGCAGGATAAGAACAGCTTTTTCCATTGCTAGAAGCGCCGCCTGCAGAATATTTATGCGGTCAATTTCTTCAGCTTCAGTTATGCCGACTGAGTAGGCGAGGGCTTTTCCCTGTATCTGTTCAAAAAACTCGTTGCGTTTTTTTTCGGAAAGCGTTTTAGAGTCTCTGAGCCCATGAATCGGCTGATTCTCATCAAGTATGACGGCACCTGCCACGACTGGCCCGGCAAGACATCCTCTTCCGGCCTCATCAACCCCTGCAACGACCTTTCCAGATCTTAAAATTCTATTTCCAACTTGTATAAGGTGGTCTGATTCAGTCAATTTTTATCGTTTTAAGGCGATACCTTTTTAGTGCTTTTTTCAGCTCTAGAAGATTTTTTCCCGAAAGCTTATAGAGTGGGGGTCTGATCTCGGGCGAAATTTTTCCCATAAGGGCCAAGGCGGCTTTTACAGGTATCGGGTTTGACTCAAGAAAGAGAGCTATGTTAAGCGGAAGAAGCTTGTAGTGAAGCTCTTTTGACCGCTTGAATTCTCCACTGACAAAAGAATTGTACATGTCCGCTACATCTTTAGGAACTATATTAGCGGTTACGCTTATAAACCCCTTGCCCCCGACTGCCAAAAGAGGGTAGTTGACTGCATCGTCTCCTGAGAGAAGGATCAGTTCTTCTCCGCAGAGAAAAATCATTCTGCTCGCCTGTTCAATGGAGCCTGAGGCTTCCTTGATGCCGATTATGTTTTCATGTTCGCAAAAAAGTCTCTCCATCGTGTCCGGTTCTATGTTTACAACCGTGCGCCCGGGTACATTGTAAAGTATGAGAGGAAGAGATGTCATACCGGCAATAGTGCAGAAATGCGTATAGATTCCTTCTTGTGTAGGCTTGTTGTAATAAGGAGTTACAACTAGGGCGGCGTCCGCGCCTGCTCGCTCTGCAAACCTTGTGAGCAGCAAGGCTTCATTAGTGCAGTTTGATCCAGTGCCTGCAATTACCGGAATTCTTTTCCTTACGGTCCGTACAGTAAACTCTATTACTTGTTCGTGCTCAATGTGGGACAGTGTAGGGGATTCTCCGGTAGTTCCAACCGGAACTATCCCATGGGTTCCGCTGCTTATATGGAACTCTATTAACTCTTCAAGCTTTCCGTAGTCAATGAAGCCGTCTTTATCAAACGGAGTCACTATTGCCACTATTGAGCCGTGTATCATGAAATCTTCACCTAACTTTTTTCCCGCAGGAGGAACAGAAAACGCTTGCAGCAGGAATTTTTACTCCGCAGTACATGCAGAAAAAAGTTTCTCTTTCCTCTATAGAAAGTTCAAGAGTCGTTTTCATCACTTCTTCAAATTTTCTGGAAAGTTCTTCAAACTCTTTTTTGTATTGCTGATGAAACATTATCACGTCTTCTGCGTCAACTGTTTTTATCTCAAGCTTAAGCCCCTTGTTCTTGGTGGAGGCAAACTTGTGATTCGTTATGGTATCAAGCTCTATATCCCTCAGAACGTTCACTCTGGAACTGTTTTTTAGTATCAAAACTCTTTTTGTCGTAAGCATCAGTATAGTTCTGAAGAAAGCGTTTCTGTCTATCCAGGCCCTTGGTTTGTGTGTGCAGCTTATGGTAGGAACTTTAATAAGCACGGGGTCGTCTTCCCCTATCAGTTCCTTTAGGTCTTCAAGGTCAATCTCCGGAGGTGCAAGGAAAAAATCCGAAAGCCTTTTACCTATACTTTTTTTAGACATGGTTTCCAACCAGAAGTTCTGCTATCTGCACGGCGTTTAACGCTGCGCCTTTCCTTAACTGATCTCCGCTCACCCAAAGGCAAAGCCCGTTTTTAACCGTGTAATCCTCCCTGATTCTTCCGACGAAGCAGTCGTCTTTTTCAGAAGAATCAACGGGCATCGGATAATTGAGATTTTCAGGATCATCGACGAGTGAGACTCCGGGAAAATCCTTTATAGCTTCCCTTGCCTCCTCCACGGTCACTTTCTTCTCCGTTTCAAGATTAAGCGAAACCGAGTGGGACCGGAAAACCGGAACCCTTACGGTTGTCGCAGTAACCAGTATTGAATCATCGCCGAGAATCTTGCGCGTTTCATTGTGAAGTTTCAGTTCTTCTTTCGTGTAGCCGGTCTCCGTAAAGGAATCTATGTGCGGAATAAGGTTAAAGGCTATACGATGTGGAAACGCGTTTGTTTCCTGAGGGGCTTCTTTAAGCTCAGACCATTCGCGCACCTGGCTTTCAAGTTCGGCTATTCCTCCGGCTCCAGCTCCCGAGACCGCCTGAAAGCTTGTTGCTACCACCCTTCTTATTTTTGATACGTCATAAATGGGCTTGAGGGCCATAAGAGTTACGGCAGTCGTGCAGTTAGGGTTTGCCACTATCCCTTTTTTTGTGTGAAGCGTAACCGCCGGGGCGTTTATTTCAGGTATTACCAAGGGAATTTCGGGGTCCATGCGAAAGGCTGAACTGTTATCGACGACTACAGCTCCACTTTTCACAGCAAAGTCTGCGTATTTTCTGCTTCTTTCGGAACCAGCGGAGAAAAGAGCTATGTCTATGTCGCAAAAGGAGTCTTTTTCCAAGAGTGAAACAGTTAAATCTCTTCCGCAAAAACTGTATTTTTTGCCAATGGAGCGTTCTGACGCGAGAAGGCGAAGTTCTCCCACGGAGAACTTCCTTTCCTCAAGTATCTGCATCATCTCCTGTCCCACGGCACCAGTGGCGCCAGCTATTGCAACGTTGTATGCTTTTTTCCTCTCCATTTTCCGATCAGTCTGTCCGGTTGCAATATTTCGATTCGATTACGGCCACTTTTTCTATGTTTTCTCTCTCCGAGGGATCCGGTTCGCTCTGGAACCATGCGTCGAGGATTTCCTTGGCTACGCTGTGTGATATTAAACGCAGGCTCATCGCTAGGATGTTTGCATCGTTCCACATGCGCGCTCCGGCAGCTGTTTTTGAGTCTGTACACAAAGCTGCTCTTATTCCGGGAACCTTGTTTGCTGCAATGCTTACTCCGGTTCCCGTTGAACAGAACAGTATTCCCTGATCGCATTTTTTTTCAGAAACTCTTTCGGCCACTTGTTCGGCGACTTCTGTCCATTCTAAGTTCTGGTCCGCAAGAGGCCCGAATAACTCAACGTCAATATCTCTTTTGCGAAGTTCTTGTATTACCTCGTCTGTAAGACTGTTTTTTTCATCACTTCCAACAGCAATCCTCATTCTCGGGGTCTCCTTATTCTAAGAATCGTCCATTCTTTTCAATCCACCTAAAAAACAATCTCAAGTTTTAACAAAAACTTAGATTACAAGGTCTTGAGTCGAAGAACATACCGACTCATTTTCATATAATTCTATACCATAATATCTATGCAACATCACGGTAAGAAGCAATCCGCCAGATTGTCCAATATAGATGTTATCTGGCTAGCTGATTATAAAGGATTTCCTTGAATTCTTCACATATTGTTTTTGCTGTGGCCTTTCGTCCTTGACAGAGATTGCCTAATATTTATAATGATATGCTCAACAAGGAGTCAGCTTTTCAGTTGCTTTTTCCTTAGGTTTACATCTCAATTAAATCAGTCCAGCATGGAGGTAGCACTAGGTGAAGATAGTGGTTTTTATAACACAGACACAGGACACTGAGGCAAGAATAAAAGTCGGTTCTTCTGGAGATTCCATAGATACAGAGGGGATGAAGTGGATTATGAATCCCTATGATGAATTTGCTGTTGAAGAAGCTATTAAGACCAAGGAGACGTACGGTGGTGAAGTTGTTCTGATCACCGCGGGTCCGTCACGCGCTTCACAGGCCTTGCTTCAGGGACTTGCGATGGGTGCTGATTCCGCCGTGCACATTTCGGATGAAGCTCTCGGAGAAACTGTAGATTCTTTTATCATTTCAAAGCTTGTCGCATCTGAGATAGGAAAGATTGAAGGGGTGGATTTGATTTTCACGGGAATGAAGATTATTGATGAGGAATCTGTGCAGGTAGGCATACAAATAGCTGAAGAACTGGGAATTGCGCATCTTGCCCTTGTAAGCAAGGTGGCGGACGTAAAACCTGATGAGAAAAAACTTCTCTGTCAGAAAGAAATAGATGGCGGAAGCGTTTTCGTTGAGGTTTCTCTCCCGGCTCTAATTACCTGTCCTGACGCTATGAATGAGCCCCGCTACGCATCCGTCCCGAATATAATGAAGGCAAAGAGAAAACCGATGAAAAAAGTTTCTCTCGATGAAGTGGATACAGGTTCTCTTGGTTTTAGCGGAGATGCTGTGGGCAAGTCTGGTGCAAAGATAAGAACTGTAAGTCTTGAGGTTCCCGAGGTGGAGAGAAAGCTTAGAATCATAAAGGGAAGTGACGAAACCACTGTGAAGGGAGATGAAATTGCTGAGTCCGCAAAAGAGCTCGTTAAGCTTTTGAGGGATGACGCGAAGGTCATATGATCCGGAATATCCGGTATTGATTTATTCAGAAAGTATCGTTAGGAGGCTTAAACTATAATGAGTAGTGAAATCTGGGTTGTTGCTGATGTCAAGGCTGACGGACAGATAAGAAAAGTAACTTACGAAGTTCTTTCCGAGGCCAGAAGGAAACTGGAGGGACAGCTATGCGCTGTGTTGCTCGGAAGCGGCGTTTCCGATAAGGCTTCTGAACTTGCAGGCTTTGGAGCGGAGAAAGTCTATGTGGTCGACAATCCCAACCTCAAGGATTTTAACCCCGACGGGTATGTAAAATCTCTTTGCGAACTTATAAAGAAACATTCTCCCGCGGTTGTACTGTCGGGCAACACGGCTTTTGCGGAAGACTACATGCCCAGAGTTGCTTTGGGAGTGGGTTCGGGGCTTGCTATGGATTGCATTGATATAGGTATGACTGACGATGGAAGACTTAGAATAAAGAGATATTCCCATTCGAGCAGAGCTATATCAACCCAGGAATTTAACGGCGATGGAAGTGCGATGATTGCCACCGTCAGGCCAAACTCCTTTAAGGAGGAAGAGTCTGCCGGTGCTGGGCAGGTTGTAAATGAGGATACCGGGGTTACGGATGCCGACATAAAGATTAAAGTGCTTGAGATGAAGACCAAGGAATCTGACAGACCCGAGCTTACCGAAGCCGAAAGGGTGGTTTCCGGCGGCAGGGGACTTGGGAGCGAAGAGAATTTCAATCACATATACGATCTTGCGGACCTGCTGGGCGCCGCCGCGGGAGCGACAAGGGCCGCAGTCGATGCGGGATACTGTCCTTACGACATGCAGGTAGGCCAGACGGGCAAGGCAGTTTCTCCGGTGCTCTACATCGCGGTTGCTATATCCGGTTCGGTACAGCATTTCTCCGGAATGGGTTCGTCAAAAGTGATAGTTTCCATAAACAAGGATCCTGAAGCCCCGATTTTTGCGAAATCAGATTATGGAATCTGTGGAGACCTTTTCGAGGTTCTTCCCAGGCTCACCGAAGAACTCAAAAGTGCCTTGGCTGAGGGCTGAGTAGCTCCGTCACACTATATCGACAACTTCTGTTTTTTCCATAGGTCTGCCGAGAAATCTCGACGCGATTGATGTAAAGGTTTCCGAGTCATCGGTCAGATAAAACGATATATCCCGCGTTTTGCTGCCTTCTCTGAGCAACCCCCGCGTCCTGAGTATCCTTTCGGTCTGCTTTGCAGTTTCTTCAGCTGAGTCGACTAATCTTATTTCTTCACCCATAACCCTCGCAATCGTATTTTTAAGAATAGGGTAATGGGTGCAGCCGAGTATCAAAACGTCTATTTCGGATTTCTTCAGTTCTGCAAGATATTTCTCAGCTACCAGAAAAGTGGTCTCATCATTCTCCCACCCTTCTTCTGCGAGCGGAACAAAAAGCGGGCAGGGTTTTGAATATATATCGATTGGAAAAGAGCATATTTGCCGCAGCTTTTTTTCATAAGAACTGCTTTTTATGGTTGCTTGTGTCCCTATAATTCCTATTTTTCCTTTTACAGTGAGTTCCAAAGCTCTTCTCGCCCCGGGTTCCACGACTCCTACAACCGGAATCGTTAGGTTTTCTTTCAGCATTTCTATTGCGTACGCAGATGCGGTATTGCACGCTACCACAAGAAGCTTTATGTTCTTTGACAGAAGGAAGTTTGAGTTGCTTTCAGCATATTTTCTTACGGTTCTGCGGGATTTCGTTCCATAAGGGACTCTGGCGGTATCGCCGAGATAGACTATGTTTTCTCCGCAGAGAAGATTCATTATTTCCTTTAGAACTGTAAGTCCGCCTATTCCCGAATCGAAAATGCCTATTGCCTGGTTTGTTGTTTTCTCCGTCATGTTGTATTGTCAAGAGTTTTTCATAAAGATAGTTATGTTTTTTGATTGCCGAAAAACGGTCAGTAAATTACCGAAACTTAACTATTATGGCAGCAATAGCATCAACAGGGAAGCTGTTTTGACTATGTTTACGCGTCCCCGCCCCGGCATATCGTAAACGCTTTGTAAATAGTCTTGCGAAAGAATTACTACATATTCCCTTTGTTCTTTTTTAATCTGGAACTTACTTTTTTGTATTCGTTTAGGTAATCATCGGCGAGACCCTTGGTTCTTTCCACCCTTTCTTTTCTTCTGTCCTTTCTTTTTTCCGCTTCTTTCCAAAGGCGAATTTCATAGGGCGTTTCGGGCATAAATTCAGGAATTGCGACAGGATTTCCTTCTTTATCAACTTTTACATAGGTGAGAAATGCAGTGCATGCGTTGGATGATTCTCTGGTCTTGGTATCATATGAATCAACCTTGATTGCCAGCTCAAGAGACCTTTTTCCTACATATGTGATGCCGGCTTTGAATTCAACCAGATTTCCGACATTAAGCGGAGAATAGAAGAAGAGATCGTCAAGAGAACCCGTGACCAAAACTCCCTTAGCGAATCTTTTCGCCAAAATAGCGGCGCTCTCGTCAATATATTTCATTAACTTTCCAACGGACATGAGTTCCCCGTAGAAGGCATCTTCTGGAAGTATCATCTTGGTGGTATTGAAATTAAGCCTCGTGTTCTCCGTTTCATCCGCTATGTTAGAGACATTGCTTTTTCTTTTCTTTATCTCTGGAATTCTCTTTATTTTTCTTTTCTCGGCCCAGGCTACAAGCTCCCGTTCGACTGTGCTTGATGGGTTGAGTTTTGCTTTTATTTTCCTCGGTCTTACGCTTTCATCCACAGCTATATAGGACATGTAAGAGAGGGTTATGAGTTTTCTTTTGTTTGTCTCGCCGTCTTCTGAGTGTACTCGTACCGCAATTTCTATGGATGAATTTCCTACATGCTCAACCCAGCTTTCAAGAACCACTATCTCACCGATTTTTACCGGGTTGAGAAAATCTATACTGTCTGTTGCTCCTAGTACCGCGGGGCCGTTTGCAAACTTAAACGACGTAATACTGCCCGTAAGCATAATCCAATCCATTAGTATTCCACCGTGCAGGGTTCCGTGATTGTTCGAGTGCTCGGGAAGCACGTACTGAACCATTTTGTTTGCAGTTTCACGTATAGAGATCATGGGTTTCTCCACCGCATTTCACCGCGGCTCAAACTCTGGAAGAAGTTCAGTCAGCTTCTACCCGAAGAACTATTTGTTCGTCCTTAAGAGAGAAAATTGCCTTTCCACCGCCAGAGAGTTCTCCGAAAAGAATTTCCTGCGAAAGCTTTTCCGATATCTCAGAATTTATTAATCTTTGCACTGGCCTTGCGCCCAGCTGGGAATCATAGCCCTTGCGGGCGAGGAAAAGTCTTGCTTCTGGAGCAAGGCTGATTATTACTTTTTTCTGGATAAGCCTCTCCTGAAGCTCTCCGATCATTTTGTCTACGATTTTTTCTACGACTTTTATATCAAGAGAGTTAAATATGATAATTCCATTTAACCTGTTTCGAAACTCTGGAGAGAAGTATTTGTCTATAGCTTCTCCACTTCTGTCCTCAAACTCTTTTTTAGCAAATCCGACATTTCTGTTCATGCTTTCTCTTGATCCGGTGTTTGTCGTCAGAATCAGGATCACCTGGCGAAAGTCCACTTTTCTTCCGTTTGAATCCGTAAGAGTGGCATGGTCCATTACCTGAAGCAGGATGTTGTATATGTCTTCATGCGCCTTTTCAATTTCATCCAGCAGAAGGACGCAGTGTGGGGATTTATGTATAGCCTCAGTGAGCTGTCCTCCTTGGTCGTAGCCGACATATCCCGGCGGCGAGCCTATGAGGCGGGAAACGGTATGCTTTTCCATGTACTCACTCATGTCAAAGCGTATAAATTCAACTCCCAGGAGCTCTGCGAGTTTTTTTGCAAGTTCCGTCTTGCCGACTCCCGTCGGTCCGGAGAACATGAACGAACCCACCGGTTTTTCCGGCTCGCTTATACCGGCTCGCGACATCTGTATGGCGGTTACGACCTTGTCTATGGCGTCGTCCTGAGCGTAGATGAATTTTTTCATATTGTCCCCTAGATCATGCAGAAGGTTGCGGTCTTTTGCTTTTACAGACTTGGTGGGTATTTTTGCGATTCTCGCTACAAGCTTTTCCATGTCAGACACTTTTACCTGTCTTGTTATTTCGGGGTCAGGATTGCGAAGCTTCACCGTGGCGCCTGCCTCGTCCATTATGTCGATAGCCTTGTCCGGGAGTTTTCTGTCCATTATGTATCTGTCGGAAAGATCTATGCATGCCTTTATCGCTCCCTTGGAATATTTCACGTTATGATAATTTTCGTAGTAGCGCTTCAGTCCGAACAGGATTTTTCCGCAATCCTCAACCGATGGCTCATCCACGTTTATTCTCTGAAATCTTCTTGAGAGCGCATGATCTTTCTCGAAAATCATTCTGTATTCTTTAAGCGTAGTTGTGCCTATGCATTTTATGTCTCCTCCGGCAAGAGCAGGCTTGAGCATGTTCGACGCGTCGAGACTTCCGCCGGAAACCGCTCCAGCACCTATGACCGTGTGGATTTCATCTATGAAGAGCACGTTGTCAGGGTCCTTTTTCGTTTCTTCTATAACGTCATTCAGTCTTTCTTCAAAGTCTCCTCTGTATTTCGTTCCGGCGGTAAGAGTTCCTATGTTCAGCAGGTGTATTCTGAGGTTTTTTATCGCTTGAGGAACTTCTCCCGAAACAACCCGAAGAGCCACTCCTTCAACTATGGCTGTTTTTCCCACTCCGGCGTCCCCGACGAGCACAGGATTGTTCTTCTTCCTCTTGCTGAGAATGTGGATTATTCTCTCAACTTCTTTTTCTCTACCTATAAGCGGGTCTATATTTCCATTGGAGGCTTTTTGTATCAGGTCCGTGCAGTAGAGCTCAAGGGGATTTTTGGCCTCTGATTTTTTCGTTTCCTTTGGCTGTTTCTTGCTGATTGTGGTTTTTTCCTGCTGTTCGTCGGTTTTCTCATCGTTCCCGTGAGATATCTGGTTTACTACGGCGAAACGACTGAGCCCCTGACGGTTCAGGAAGTATACGGCATGCGATTTGGGAACCCTGAACATGGCAACCAGTATGTTAGCCCCCGTTATCTCTTCTTTTTCCGCACTCTCAGCGTGCATTGATGCCACTCTGAAGATGTACTTGCTTCCGTCTGAATAGGTCGGTTCGGGAAGGTGGGGAGAATCAATGGGAGACAAGTTTTTGCTTAGATGTTCTTCTAGATCATTTGCTAGAATTTCGGTATCAACGTCGCATTCTATCAGTACTTCCGCTGCAACCTTGTCTCGGGTGAGTTCAAGGAGTATATGCTCTGGGGTTATAAACTCGTGTTTACGGTCCTTTGCCTGCTGGTAAGCGCGGTATAGAGTTTTTTCGAGTTCTTCTGATGCCACCATGTCAACTACCCGTCTTTTGAACCTCAAGTATGCATTTGAGCGGATGTTCGTATTTTTCCGCCAGTTTTTTTACCTGTCTTATTTTCGTGGTGGCTATGTCGTATGTATAGCGGTCTACAACGCTCCTTCCCTTGGTGTGAGCCTCAAGCATTATTCTTTTGCTGTCGGCTTCGTTCTTGAAAAATACCTTCATCAAGACCCACACTACAAAATCTCTCGGCGTATAGTCATCGTTTAGCAGAACTATAAGGTACATATCCGGTCTTTTTACTCGGATATCCTCCTTTACAAGCTGCTCTGGATTTTCTATATGGATTGGGTTCTCATGCTCAGACATTACGAATATACTATACTACGATTTTTTTCGATTTCCACCGCGGGCTCGCTTAAGTGGGGAGTGCCTATTGTACTCTGAGATAAGCGAGCGCATATAAGGTCTTTCTCCTCGAAGAAAGTTGTCTATCGAGCTTTGTGCCCCGGGGTTGAAAAAGAAGTGGGAACTGTAAATCGGTACTGCTTCAAACCCGCGAAGGAACTTGTGTTCACCCTGAGCCCCGGCCTCAAAAACCTTTATTCCATTGCGTATGGCAAATTCTATAGGCTTGTAATAACAGCACTCAAAGTGAAGATACGGTACTTTGATATTGCATCCCCAGTATCTTCCGTAAAGCTTGTCGCCTTTTCTGAAATTAATAGTGCCGCCGACGGGACGATTTTCCATCTGGGCAACCATCAAAACGGTTCTATCCCTGTATGTTTCAAATACCAAGTCAAAAAACTTCCTGTTAAGATAAGCATTCCCCCATTTTTCCGAGGTGGTGTTCAAGTAAAATTCCCAGATGCAGTCGATATGCTCACGGCGTATCTGATCTTTTTCGAATACGTTAACCTCTATGCCCAGATCGTTGAGCCGGCGTCTTTCCTTCTTTATCTGTTTTCTTCTTCCCGAACGCAAGTCGCTTAGGAAGTCATCAAAACCCAGGTAGTCTGAGTTGAACCAGTGGTACTGGTAAGTAAGTCTTGAGAGAAACCCGCATTCACAAAGCAGTTCCTGTTCTTCATACGTTACAAACAGAAAATGTATGGAAGAGAGGCTCTTCAGAGAACATATTTCGATCAGTTTTTCTATAAGCGCCCGCCCGCACATCCCGTAATCGTAATCCGCCCGCACGATTATTCTGCGGCCGGTCGCCGGCGTGAACGGTATGCCTACGACTGCTTTGGGATAGTACCTGAGGCCGGCATCTTGGTACGCCCGGGCCCACTGCCAGTCGAATATGTACTCGCCGTAGGAATCCGTTTTTAAGTAAAACGTAATCGCCCCGATAAGTTTTTTTCCCTCGCGCAACAGAAGATGCCGAGGTTCCCATCCGGTGCCGGGACCCACGCATCCAGATTTTTCAAGAGCGAAAAGGAAATCAAACTCAAAAAAAGGGTTGTTGTCCGGCTGGATGGAATCGTATTCCTTCTTTTCAACTTCTATTATCGAATGGCAAATTTGAAATGAGATTGATTCCTTAGATAACTTTTTTGTGTTTTCATTATCCATAACGATGAACGAAACCTCTCTTTGCCTAAAACGCCAACTAGGTGCTTGGGTAGAAAAGTACCTCATGGCCTATTCATTGTCATACTCGATGATTTCCCGTGATTTTGTTCCATACGGAATATCTTTACTGCTTTAACTAAGAGCGATATGAACTGCACGATGGACTGACTGAGAGAAGATAACAAAACTCAGTTTGAGTAAGTTCAGGGGAATCTGCGGGCTGTGGCGTATGCTGGCATCCAAAGTTATTGAATTTTGGAAATTTCTTTGCCTATGTGCTTAAAAATAAAAAAGATATTTTTCTCCTCGTTTGTAGGAAGTAGTTTCTCAAAAACTGACACGGGTATGGCTTTAAAATTATAGGACAGTTTGTATAATGTGTTTGTATTTTGAGGCGAATTTTTTCCCCATAAAACTAGCAACTGTGAATAAAACTTCCATTGCCGCAAGATACCAAAGAACTCTTTTGTTTTTACCAAAATGATAAGTTTATCGGACATATGTCACTCTTTTGCTGGCAAGGAACTTTTCCAAAATCTTAATTGGAGCATAAAAAAAGGAAGAAAATACGGGTTTGTGGGTCCTAATGGTTCGGGCAAAACCACCCTGCTTGAGATCATGACGGGCATTATGGAACCGGAAAAAGGAGAGACCTCTGTTCCCGCCTCCCTTACCATAGGGTATCTTCCGCAGATAATGGATTCACGTACGGGGGATCTTACCGTTCTTTCTGCAGCTCTCACAAGTGGTCGTGGCAGTGGTGGAGACGGTTTTGAGAAACCCGTCTACGAAGCTGAGAAAATTCTGTTCGGACTGGG
>RKRQ01000057.1 GCA_007571325.1 Candidatus Dadabacteria bacterium | reverse complement strand
GGGCGCATAAAAGGGACGGCCTCTCGTCAGGTAAAAGCATTAAGAGAACATCATATCAAAAAGATGTTGGATCAGTGTGACAGTACACCTATTGGTCTTCGAGATGCGGCTATAATTGCTATCGGTTTTGCTGGTGCACTTAGACGTTCCGAGATATGTAATCTTACTACGGACGATGTTGAATTTATCAAACCTGTAAAGGGTGAGGACACAAACAAAATGTTTGTCTATATACGTAGATCAAAAACCGATCAACAGGGAAAAGGTCAGAAAATTGCAATACCAGAGGGCAAATATTTAAAGCCTATAAAAAGACTTCGGGATTGGTTGCAAGTATCTGGAATTATCGGAGGATATCTTTTTCAGACGATGAAACGCGGAGGCAATATCCGAGGTCGGCAAATGCATCATTCGGATATTCCGAGACTAGTAAAACATTATGCAGGGCTTATAGGACTTGATCCAAAAGAAGTATCGGGACATTCATTAAGAGCTGGCTTTGTTACAAGTGCCGCCGCTCATCATGCACGTCTTGACAAGATAATGGAGATAACTCGACATTCTAATCCCCAAACTGTGATGAGATACATAAGGGATGCGGATTGTTTCAGGGACCACGCCGGAGAAAAATTCTTATGATTTGTGTTTTTTAGGGAAGTTAAACCGAAAGCTTCAACACGATTTCCACACCTAATGAATCTCTCCTTCTATCTCTGGATTTTTTAAGTGGGGTATTTTTTGACAGTGTTCTCATTTTGTGATAGAAAACTGCTTTTTAATTTAGCAAAAATCCTTAATTCTCCAAGACAATGGAATACATTGAGCATCTTTCAGTAGAGAAATTTATACTTTATCTTCTGATAATTCTTGTTTTTGCCAAGCTGTTTGGCCGCTTGGCGGAGAGAATTGGACAACCTTCGGTCCTTGGAGAACTTCTGGCCGGTGTTGTTCTGAGCGCAAGTGTTCTGCCAATTATTCCTTCTACAGAAGGTATGGTTGGATATGATGTTTTTCACCTGCTTGCGGAAATAGGGGTAGTTCTTCTCCTTTTCGAAATAGGTCTTGAAACCAGACTTGTAGACTTGATAAAGGTGGGTCCCGTCTCTGTGCTTGTTGCTTTGGTCGGGGTAGTACTGCCATTTGTCATGGGGTATTACAGCATAATTTATTTCCAGCAGTTCTCTATCCTCAGTCTTGAAGCTGAAATGATCGGACTGGTGGCCATAGTGACAGGGGCGACTCTTACAGCTACAAGCGTGGGGATTACGGCCAGAGTTCTTGCAGACCTTGACCAACTCCACACGAAAGAGGCCAGGATAGTTCTTACGGCTGCCATAATAGATGATGTGCTAGGGCTTATAATACTGGGGGTCATAAGCGGTATAGTGAGTTCTTTTGAGCCGGGTACTGCCGGGACAGTTGAGATAACTTTTAGCTCAGTCGCATTCGTCACGGCAAAAGCTTTTGGTTTTCTTGCCGTTTCAATATTTATTGGAAGGATTATTGCCCCTAGAATTTTCGGGTTTTTAGCTCGGGTCGATAAGAGCAATTTGGTCTGGATAATGGGAATAGCCTTCTGCTTGGTCTATTCCTACTGCTCAAACCTTTTTTCTCTCGCTCCCATAGTGGGGGCGTTTGCAGCGGGGCTTGTTCTTCGCGAAACGGACCAGTTCAAAACTATTGAGCACGGGATAAAGCCCGTTTCCCACTTTTTCGCCCCCGTATTTTTCGTGATGGTAGGGGCCGCCGTGGATGTCTCTGTGTTCAATCCCTTTGTATCTGAAAATATTATGGTAATATCAGTCGCTTTAATTCTTTTTGTGGTGGCGGTTATAGCTAAGTACGCGAGCGGTTACGTTGTTTATGAAAAAGGGGTAAGGAAAAGTATAATTGGTGTTGGAATGATACCAAGAGGAGAGGTCGGTCTTATTTTCGCGAAGATCGGTCTTGTGTATGGCGTTTTCAAAACGGATCTTTTTTCCGCTATCACAGCTATGGTTATATTGACAACCTTTATAGTTCCCCCGCTTTTAAAATGGATGTTTGAAAGTCAAAAAAAGGAGCGTAAGCTGGTCGAGGAAGCGGTCTGGCAACAATCTAGAAGTTGAGTTAATCATGAGATTTCTTGGTCTTAATACATTTCTATACGCCGCGATTTTCACCTTGACTGTTGTTCCTTCGGCAAGTGCCGCGGAGAACATGCTTAGCGTCGATAAAACCATAATAATTCAATTTGTTATTTTTCTGGTAGGCCTTTTCCTTCTTAACACCCTAGTGTTCCGTCCGCTTCTTAGGGTCTGGGACAGGAGGGAGGAACTTACTGCGGGTAAGTTGAAGGAGGCTGAGAAAATGACTCAGAAGGCTGAAAAATCCATCGCCGAATACACAGAGAAAATAACCGAGGCCAGGGCTCAGGCAGCGGAAACTAGAAATGAACTGAGACAACAGGGACAAAGGGAATCTTCAAAAATGCTTATTGCGGCAAGAGAGGCCGCTCAGGCGGAACTTGAGAGCGCTAGAGAGATTCTTCAAAGCGAAGTAAAGAAAATAAGAACAGATTTGCAGGGCGAGGTAGAGTCGATCGCCGTAGAGATAAGCGACCGCGTCTTGAAAAAGGGAGCGTAATCGTGAAGCTAGTGCAGATTTTAATTTTCCGGGGGAATAACTGATTGGATAGTCATTTCGACTGGGTGTTTGTAGTAAAGCACGCCGTTAACTTGGGTCTTCTTCTAGGACTTATAATATATCTTGTTAGAAAGCCCTTTAGTTCTTTTCTGAAAAATAGAAAGGAAAGGTTGCGCTCAGAAGTTGACAGGGCCGCGGCCACGGCCGAAAAGGCTGAAGGAACGCTTGAAGAATACTCGGCGAAACTTGATTCTGTAGCCTCCGAGATAGCGATTCTTCAAGAAAATATAAGAAAACAGGGCGAGACCGAAAAGGGCGAGCTCATATTGGCGGCGGAAAAGAGTTGCGAGATGATAAAAAAAGAGGTTGAGGATACAATTCGCCTTGAGACGACTAAGGCCGTTTCTGAGATACAGTCTGAAGTGGTGGATTCTGCGCTTGTGCTTGCCGAAAAGATTATAAGGGAAAAGGTGGATGCGGATTTCACGACCGATTCGGTTAACGATTTCATAAAAATGATTGAGGAAGGAAAATGGCAACAGTTGCGACACTGAGAGACCTTGTCTCAGCGCTTGTGGATTCTGCGGCTGACCAGAGTGAACTTTCTAGGATAAAAGCCGATATAGAGAACTTCTTTGGGCTACTCCACGATTCTGCAGAGTTGCGGGATGTTCTCTTGAGCACTGTGTTTTCCATGGAGGAAAAAAAAGCGATCTTAGAGGATTCTATGGCGTCGTCCTTTCTTGATGTTACCAAAAGATTTATTCTGCTGGTTTTAGAGATGGATAAAGTGACTGCGTTTCTCTGCTCAAGAGAGGCTGTACTGGCCAGGTTTGACGAAGCTCTTGGGAAAGTGACCGCTGACATCACCTCAGCTAAGGATCTTAGTCCAAGTGATGTTGAGAGACTCAGTGCCGCGCTTTGTAAAGCAACCGGAAAAACAGTGGAGGTCTTTCTTAGGATCGATCCTTCCATGATAGGTGGAATAAAGGTGCAAGTAGGTGACAAGGTTTACGACAACAGCGTTAGGACGCAACTTGAGAGAATAAGAGGAGTTCTTTCTCCGTCCTGATCCCAATAATTCCAAAGGAGCTAGCAATGCAGGAACTAAGAGCAGAAAGTATAGGCGAGATTCTGAGAAACAGAATAAAAGGCTATGAACAAAAGGTGGATACTCAAGAGGTTGGAACGGTTATTTCCGTTGGAGACGGTATAGCACGGGTTTACGGTCTTGACCAGGCGGTAGCTGGAGAACTTGTCGAGTTTGACGGCGGAATCACCGGACTTGTACTGAACCTTGAAGAAGATAATGTAGGAGTTGCGCTTTTCGGAGAAGACTCTCACCTTAGCGAAGGTGGTACGGTAAAGCGCACGGGACGCATAGCCGAGGTACCGGTTGGAGAGGCTCTCGGTGGAAGAGTTGTCGATGCTCTCGGAAGGCCGATTGATGGCCTAGGCGAAATAGCTACTGCCGAAACGAGGCAGATTGAGGTAAAAGCCCCTGGAGTTATCTATCGCCAATCGGTAAACGAACCGCTTCAAACGGGGTTAAAGGCCGTTGATTCCATGATACCGATAGGAAGGGGACAGAGAGAGCTTATCCTGGGGGACCGGCAGGTAGGAAAGACGGCTATCGCTATTGACACGATAATCAACCAGAGAGAAGAGGACGTTCACTGCATATATGTGGCCATAGGGCAAAAACAGTCGACCGTGGCACAGGTTGTCGATAAGCTCAAGGAACACGATGCGATGAGGTATACGACTATAGTCTCCGCCACGGCCAGCACCCCGGCCCCTTTTCAGTTCCTGGCACCTTTTTCCGGATGCGCCATAGGAGAGTATTTCAGAGACACTGGCCGCCACGCCCTTATAATATACGATGATCTGACGAAACACGCGTGGTCATATCGTCAGCTCTCGCTTCTTCTCAAGAGGCCACCGGGACGAGAGGCTTACCCGGGAGATGTCTTCTATCTTCACTCCAGGCTTCTTGAACGTGCCGCCAAGATCAGAGACGAGGATGGAGGAGGTTCCCTTACGGCGCTTCCAATAATCGAAACTCAAGCGGGTGACGTATCCGCTTACATTCCCACAAACGTGATTTCCATCACCGATGGGCAGATATATCTTGAGAACGATCTTTTCTACTCGGGTGTTCGCCCCGCTATCAATGTCGGCCTTTCGGTTTCAAGGGTCGGGGGAAGCGCTCAGATAAAAGCGATGAAAAACGTTGCGGGAACTTTGAGGCTTGAACTTGCCCAATACAGGGAGGTTGAGGCGTTCGCGCAGTTCGCTTCCGACCTTGATAAGGTAACGCAGAATCAGCTTGCCAGAGGAAGCAGGCTTGTTGAAGCTCTAAAGCAGGATCAGTATGAACCACAGGCGGTTGAAAAACAAACTCTGATCATATTCGCCGTTACAAATGGCTATGTTGATGACTATCCGGTTTCTGCCGTAAGGAAATACGAAAGGGAGCTGTTCTCTTTCTTTGAATCGAAATATCCTGAGTATCTGGCGGAAATAAAAGAGAAAAAAGTTGTTTCAGACGAACTTAGAAAAAACATTATAGCGGCCCTTGATGAGCTTAAAAATCAACTGGGCGAACTTGCCTGACATTTAAGCGAGAAGGAAGAATGCCGAGTCTTAAACAGATAACGACAAAGATAAAAAGCGTAAGAAGCACCAGGCGTATAATGGGCGCTATGAAGCTCATAGCTGCGGTGCGCCTGCAGAAAGCCCAGGCAGCGCTTATGGCCTACAGGCCTTATTCCGACGCATACCGCGAAGTAGTCTTAAACGTGTCGGCACTTTCAGAATCAGATGATCATCCCCTTCTTCGAGTTCCTGAGGAAAAAACTAACTTGCATGTTCTGTTTTTTACTTCTGACAGGGGACTTTGCGGAAGTTTCAACAGTGCTTTGATAAGAAACATGCAGGGCTATATAAAGGAGCAAAAAGAAGTTTTTGGGAACATCAAACTGAGCTTTGTCGGGAGGAGAGGACGGGATTATTTCTCCAAAAATGGGGTTCAAACCGGCAAATACTACAGTGGAGTCAATGAAAGAAACTCCCGCAAATTTTCAGAGGAACTGGCCATGGCTCTCACGGAGGAGTTCAGGTCCGGAGAAAGCGATGAGATAGTGCTTGCGTATAATCATTTCATTTCCGCTATTTCGCAGAAGATGACTTTTGAAAGACTTCTTCCGCTTTCGACTCAGAAAACTGACGACGGCGGTGGGGAAAGTTCATCTGATTATATATTTGAACCCGAAAAAGAGCGGATAATAGGTTCAATTCTTCCGAAGTATGTTCAAGTGAGGATTGAGCGTGCGATGAATGAGTCGCTAACAAGCGAGCACGCGGCGCGTATGACTGCGATGGAAAATGCGACCAGCAACGCAGATGAGGTTATAGCGAAACTTACACTGCTTTTTAACAAAACTAGGCAGGCGATCATTACAACGGAGCTTATGGATATCGTTAACGGTACCGAAGCTCAAAGGAAAGGAGGCAATGAGTAGAAATGAGTATTGAAGCAGGGTTTACGGCAGGAGGTAAAGGTGGAGTTCCGGCAGGAAACGGAGCGGATGAGCGGACAGGAAAGATAATTCAGGTTATGGGTCCTGTAGTGGACGTTGAATTCTCAGAGGAAGCTCTTCCAACTGTTTTTACGGCTCTTAAGGTAACGAATCCCGCTCTTGGAGAAAGTGAGTGGAATTTGGTTCTTGAGGTTGCTCAGCAGCTCGGCGGAGGTCGCGTAAGATGCATCGCCATGGACTCGACTGAGGGATTGAAAAGAGGACAGGATACTCTTAACACCGGCGAGGGAATAACGATTCCCGTAGGCAAGGAAGCTCTGGGGAGACTGCTTAATGTGGTTGGAGAGCCGATAGATGAAGCCGGTCCCGTGGAAACTGAAGAACGCTGGCCCATTCATCGCTCTGCGCCTGAATTCATTGAACAAAGCACCAAGATGGAGCTTTTTGAGACAGGTATAAAGGTTATAGACCTTCTGGCTCCTTTTCTTAAGGGTGGAAAAATCGGTCTTTTCGGTGGAGCCGGGGTAGGCAAGACCGTTTTGCTCATGGAACTTATCCATAACATAGCCAAGGAATATGGTGGTTATTCGGTTTTCGGGGGAGTGGGAGAGAGAACCAGGGAAGGAAACGACCTTTACTGGGAAATGAAAGAATCGGGGGTTCTTGGAAATACAGGACTTATATTCGGACAGATGAACGAACCGCCTGGAGCTCGAGCTAGAGTAGCTCTTACGGCTCTTACGCTTGCTGAGTATTTCCGTGATACTCAGGGACAGGACGTACTTCTTTTTATTGACAATATTTTCCGTTTTACTCAGGCGGGTTCAGAGGTATCAGCTCTTCTTGGAAGAACTCCTTCGGCTGTTGGCTATCAGCCGACTCTCTCAACTGACCTCGGGGAACTTCAGGAAAGAATTACTTCGACGGTGAAAGGTTCAATCACTTCTGTGCAGGCGATTTACGTTCCGGCGGATGACCTCACAGACCCTGCTCCCGCGACTACTTTTGCCCACCTTGACGGAACCATCGTTCTTTCAAGGCAACTTACCGAACTGGGAATATATCCCGCTGTTGATCCCCTTGATTCAACTTCAAATATTCTTGATCCAAGAATAGTGGGAGATGATCATTACCGCGTAGCTAGAGAGGTTCAGGAAGTTTTGCAGCGCTATAAGCAACTTCAGGAAATAATTGCTATTCTTGGTATGGACGAACTTTCTGAGGAAGACAAGCTTACCGTTGCACGCGCTAGAAAGGTTCAGAGATATCTGTCACAGCCCTTCCATGTTGCCGAGCAGTTCACGGGCACGCCCGGAAAATACGTTCCCATCAAACAGACCATAGAGGCTTTCGGGGAGATTATTTCAGGTAGCATGGATGACATCCCTGAGCAGGCTTTCTACATGGTGGGCAATCTCGACGAGGTGCGCGAGAAAGCGACGTCAATCGCTTCTTGACGGGAGACTTGAAAATTGGCTGAAAAATTGAGACTCAAGATAATAACCCCTGAGAAACTGGTATTTGACGGTGAAGTTGAAGAACTGGTTGCTCCCGGCCAGATGGGAGAATTCGGCGTTTTACCCGGTCATGTGCCTTTTCTCTCCGTGCTTTTTCCAGGAAGACTTAGGTTTAGAACCGAAGAGTCGGGAGAAAACACTCTTATAATCCACGGTGGTCTGGCGGATGTAAAAGACGATACTGTCAGCATCCTTACCGATAAGTCGGAGAAACCCGAAGAAGTTGATGTCGCTACCGCTAGAAAAGACGCAGAAGCCTTTCAAAAAGAACTTGATGAGCTTCAGGATGCGGAACCTTCGCAGATAGAAGAACTTGATAAAAGACTGAGGATAACGCGCGCTAGGGCAGGAGAATAACTCCCTTTTTATATTTGATTATGGTCTTATGCGTTGGTTCGGTTAGAGCCTAACTGCATCTTGAGAATCCGCATCCCCTGCAAGTAACGCAACCCGACTCGAATGCCAGAGCTTTGCTTCCGCAATCCGGGCATTGCTCAAGTACAAGGTCCGTTGAAATCCCCTGAGGAATGCTACCGTTTGCTTTCGCAGCCGGATTGTTTTTATTTTCGGTCTTTTCTTTCGTGACGAAGTGAGTTCTGAGCACCTTTGCTATGGCGTCGGGAATGGACATTACGATTCTTCCCTCTGAAAAAACTGGTGAGGAACCTCCAATGGCTTCCAGCTGTTCCACAACATCCCTGACGTCAACCTTAGATCTTAGAGCCAGAGATATAAGCCTTCCAGTTGCCTCGGCATCTGCCATAGTTGTAAACCCGGATTTTCCAATCTGTACGAAAACTTCAAATGGTTTGCCTTCATAACTGTTGACAGTTACGTAGAGATTCCCGTAGCCAGTTTTTATCGCTTCGGTAAAACCCTGTAACACATGAGGCCTTGTTGCAGGGTTTACCGTTTCTTTTTGAGGGGGATGAGGGGATGGTGTGAGGTTGGAGTGGGTGGTTGACATCCCTTCATCCCGGGGTGGAAAGTCTTTTTTTTCTTTTGCTTGTTCTTCTGTTATAAGTATCCCTTCTCTAGAACCTTCCCTGTAGACTGTTACACCTTTGCAGCCGAGTTTCCAAGAGAGAAAATATATGTTCTCAACTTCTTTGAAGCTTATGTCTTTTGGAAGATTTACAGTGCTTGATATGCATGAATCTATGTGTTTTTGAATAGCGGCCTGCATACGTACTCTAAGTTCGGGCTTTATCTGGTGAGAGGTGACAAACGTTTCTGGGAGATCCGCCTCGTCATCCAGTCCGAATTTTTCCATGTATTCAGATACAAGCGGGTGGTAAACTTTGAATTCTTCTTCCGATAGGGATTCCGAGCGTCTCAGATAAGACAAGGCGAACATGGGTTCAACACCGCTTGTGGTTCCCGCGAGGACCGAACCACTTCCGACTGGCGGAACTGTAAGTATGCATGCGTTTCGCAGTCCTTGCTTTTTTATCTTGGACATCACGTTCTTGCGCATACTTTGTACAAAGGGATTTGCTATGTGGGTCTGTAGGTCAAATACCGGAAAAGATCCTTTCTCTTTGGCAAGATCGGAACTGGCTTCATAAACGATGTTCTTTATATGATCAAAAAGCTCGTCGGTGAACTTTATGCCTTCATCCGTATCATATTTCTTGTTGAGCTTGGCAAGCATATCTCCCAAGCCCGTGAACCCGACACCTATTCTTCTTGACCTTAAAGAGGCTTTTGTCTGGAAACTGAGAGGATGTTTTTGCGTATTGTAATCCAAGATGTCATCAAGGAACCTTACGCTGTAACGAAAAGCTTTCTCAAGGTCTTCCCATTTTATAGCGGCATTTTCCTCAAAGGCGTTTTTGACAAACATGGAGAGATTTACATTTCCCAAACAGCAGTTTCCATAGTCTTCAAGCGCTTGTTCACTGCATGGATTAACGCCATTCACTTCCATGTTGGCGTATTCGGTAGGGGAGTACTTTTTAACTGTGTCCCAAAAAATAAGTCCAGGTTCGGCCGAGGACCACGCGGATTTAACGAGTTTATCCCATATTTGACGGGCCGGTACGGTTCTTTTTATCTCGGCTTTCTCATTGGAGAAACTGAGCTCGTAATCAGTATCTTTTTCCACAGCTTCCATAAACTTGTCATCCACTTTCACTGAAATATTGGCGAACTGGACTTTTGATCTTGATTCGTCGTTTTTGATGTCGAGAAAGTCCATTATATCGGGATGATTGACCTGGATGGTTATCATCAGCGCGCCTCTTCTTCCCGCCTGGCCTATGGTTCCGGTTGTGGTGGACAGAAGGTCCATGAACGATACTGCTCCCGTAGAATATATTGCTGAATTGTTAACCGGGGAGCCTTTCGGTCTTAGGATAGATATATCGGTTCCTACTCCTCCGCCAAAAGAATAAGTTCTAGCGGCTTCTTTGCACCATTCAAATATTCCCTCTATGGAGTCTTCTTTGATGGGCATGTAGTAGCAGTTAAGGAGCGTAGCTCTTCTGTTCTGACCGGCACCGAAGAGAATTCTTCCCCCTGGAATGAACTTATAATCTGAAAGAAGCCAGTAGAAATTCTCTTCCCACTGCTTTCGCAATTCCTTTCTTTCTTCTGGGGACGCTACTTCTCTGGCTACCCTTCGCCACATTTGCTCCGGGGTTTTCTCCACTATTTCTCCATTTGTGTTGCGAAGAGCGTATTTTTCGTAGAAAACCCGAGCTCTGAGCTTGTCTCCGCCGAAGGCATGAATAGTTTCCGCAGGAATTTCTACTGTATCGCTCGGAGGTTTTACATGTTCCGAAGCCGTTTGAATTTGAGTTTCCTGTTCGTTAACGGTCGTCGTTTCGTGGTCTGAAGATCCATTCGCGACTATTTCATTATGGGTCTTATCTCCGGGCAATATTTTTTGACCTCCTATTTGGGATACTGCAAAGAACATACACAAAATAATTCTTTATTTTGTGTATGACTTTCATTTAAACACAATATATTGAGTGTTGTCAAGTCAGATTTAATGTTTTGTTAAGAGTAGATTAAGAAAATTCCTGAGAAAGAAACCGTTTTTTTCCGAAACTTCAATGAGATCAGACGATTAGTTCTATGTAGTAAAAGTTTCTCTATAGATTAATAGCTTCTGTGTAATTAATAATTTGGTAGATAAAAACGACATTAGAAGCTCCGAGTGCGAAAAGTAGAACTCTATTCTATAAGGATTATATTCTTCCGTGTTATACTCTCAATGTTATAGAACAGAAGGTTTTAACTATGGAAAGATTAGAGGAAATCTCTGAAGTATTGCATTTCTGGTTCGGCGAACTGTGTGAGGGTCAACTGCCGGATAAAGACAAGCAGATGACTTGGTGGATGAAGTCAAAGGAGTTTGATGATCTTATAAGGCGAAAGTTTGAAAAACATATTCTGCTTGCCGAAAAAGGGAATCTTTCCCACTGGCTCAAAACACCTTTAGGCACCTTGGCATTCATAATAGTTGTTGATCAGTTCCCGAGAAATATCTATAGGGACACACCGGGCGCTTTCTTAAGAGATGCCTTAGCTCTTGAAGTATGCCTCGAAGGTATTGAGAAAGGATTTGACAAGGGTCTGCACCCCATACACCGTGTTTTCTTTTATCTTCCTCTTATGCACTCAGAGGATCTTGAGATTCAGCGTCTGAGCGTTGAGAAATATTCAGCTCTTGAAAATGAATACGCCCGGCATTTAGAGATAAGGGAAAATCTTTCTTGTTCTACAGATTTTGCGGGACGACATTTTGAGATAATAGAAAAGTTCGGAAGGTATCCACATAGAAATGCGGCTTTGGGAAGAGGCTCCACCCCGGAAGAAGCTCAATTCCTCAAAGAACCGGGAAATTCCTTCTGATTTTTGTACTTTTTTCTTTGTTGTTTAAGGTCAGGCGAGCGGGTATCTATATGGTGGCGATGTGTAAACACAGTGCTACTTTTCGGTCAAGGAGAAAATTTGATTGAATATTCAGGAAATACTCAGCCGGATTTACTTGGGAAATTCCGTTGAAACATGGCTCTGGGCGCTTGGCGCGGCTTGCGTCTTAGCTTTTGTTTTTAACTTCATTATGAAAAGACTCGTAAAGTCTTTTTCCAGTTTCGCCGAAAAGACCGAAACCGATTTTGACGATCTGGTTTCGGCACTTCTAAAGAAAACTAGCATAGTTCTGATACTGATTTTTTCGGTCTATATTGTGACTTTTTTCCTTGATCTTACTCAGCAGATAAGGGAATTCCGAAAAAGCGTGATAATCATCTGTGTTTTTGTTCAGGTTGGTTTCTGGGGAGGCGGTTTCATTGACTATTACGTTTCCAAGAAACTAGCAGGCGTTGGCACCAAGGCCGGTTCTACAGTAACTCACATAAAAAGTCTTGGTTTTCTTGTCAAATTGGTTCTCTGGGTGGTTCTCGGAATTCTCACAATCGACAATCTGGGTTTTGACCCGACCGCTATAATTGCAGGACTAGGTGTCGGGGGCATAGCTGTGGCCCTGGCTCTTCAAAATGTTCTTGGTGACCTTATAGCCTCGCTTTCCATTATTCTGGACAAACCTTTTGAGGTCGGTGATTACGTAGTCATAGACAATATTAGCGGGGATGTGGAGCACATAGGGCTTAAAACCACTCGTATAAGGAGTCTTTCAGGCGAACAAATTGTTTTGTCGAATAATGACCTGCTACAGAGCCGTATAAAAAATTACAAGAGAATGAACAACCGCAGGATTCTTTTCTCGCTCGGTGTTGTTTACGAAACATCCTACGATAAGCTTCGGAGGATACCGGAGTTGTTAAAAGAGATCATAGATTCTGAACCGAAGGCAAGATTCGCTAGGGCGCATTTTAACAATTACGGCGATTTTGCCCTTAACTACGATATAGTTTACTTTGTTCGCACTCCTTCGTTTGATGATTACATGGATATACAGCAGAACGTTAACCTTAAAATATTCAAAAGATTTTCCGAAGAGGGAATAGAATTCGCTTACCCGACCCGGAAGATTTTTCTTGATTCAACGGATGTTGCGTCAACCGGTTCGGAGGCGGGAGACTGATTTGGCCAAGAAAGCGTGGGGAGGTCGCTTCGCTTCCCGGACACATGATATTGCCGAAAAGTTTTCAGAATCGGTAAGTTTTGACAAGCGTCTTTACAGAGAAGATATACGGGGCAGTATAGCCCACGTGAATATGCTTGGCGAAACCGGAATCGTTTCCCGCAGGGACGCGGCTCGTATAATCAAGGGTCTTCAGGAAATTGAAAAGGAAATAGACCGGGGGGAATTTCCTTTCAGCGAGAGCTATGAGGATATCCATCTCAATATAGAGAAAAGACTTATTGAAAAAACGGGCTCTTCGGGTGCGATGGTACACACCGCTAGAAGTAGAAATGACCAGGTCTTAACTGATACGAGGCTTTACCTAAAGAAAGAAACAGAAGAAATAATTTCACTTGTGTGTGCCATGGCGGAGCAGTTTGTAACGCTTTCAGCCAGTAATCTCGGAGTGGTTTTTCCTCTCTATACCCATATGCAACGCGCCCAGCCGGTGCTTCTTTCCCACCATCTTTTAGCATACTACGAGATGCTGAAACGCGACCGCGAGAGGTTTGTCGATTGCCTTTTAAGGATAGATGTGAGCCCGCTTGGAAGTTGTGCCGGGGCGGGAACCTCTTTTCCAATAGACAGGAAAGTGACCGCTGAGAATCTGGGATTTAAATCTGTTTCCAAAAACAGTATTGATGCTGTGAGTGACCGTGACTTCTGTGCAGAGTTTGTCTTTTGCTGCTCAGTTCTAATGATGCATCTCAGCAGGCTTTCTGAAGAGCTTATATTGTGGAGCACTAAAGAGTTTGACTTTGTAGACCTCGGGGATGGCTTCACTACGGGGTCGAGCATCATGCCTCAGAAAAAAAATCCCGATATCTCAGAACTTACCAGAGGAAAAATCGCCAGGGTCTACGGAAATCTCAACGCGCTTTTAACTCTTATGAAAGGGCTTCCGCTTTCCTACAACAGGGACATGCAGGAAGATAAGGAACCTCTTTTTGATACGGTCGACACGGTAAAGCTTTGCCTGCGGGTTAATATCGAAATGCTAAAGACACTGAAGTTCAAAGAAGAGAACATGAAAAAAGCACTTCAAGGAGGTTTTGTCACGGCAACAGATGTGGCGGACTATCTGGCCCGCAAAGGCACTCCATTCCGCTCGGCTCACGAAATTGTGGGAAAGATAGTTTCTTACGCGGAATCGGAGGGAAAGGA
>RKRQ01000096.1 GCA_007571325.1 Candidatus Dadabacteria bacterium | reverse complement strand
GCGCGATTGTCGCATTCCTGACACTCTAAAAAAAGTTTCGATTGTTTTTTGAACCAACTTAATTTAACAATGCCTTAATTCAAAGGAGTTTTACCGTATGGCAAAAGTCTCTAAAGCGGAAGCTGCCAACGCTGTCCAGAAAAAAGAGGAACAGAAAGGCGGAAACGGCAAGCTACTCTACCTTAATGATCTCAGGGCGAAAAACCCTTCGGATCTGCTGAAGTTGAGTAGACAAGCAGGCATTGAGGATACCAACAGAATGGCGAAGCAGGATCTAATCTATTCCCTGCTTAAAGCCCAAAGTGAAAAACATGGTTCTATAATAGCTGAGGGAGTGCTTGAAATCTTGGCCGAAGGCTATGGTTTTCTTAGATCTCCCAAATACAGCTATATGCCGAGCCCGGATGATATATACGTTTCAAAATCCCAGATAAGATCTTTCAGCCTGAAAACAGGAGATACGATAAAAGGTCTTGTACGGCTTCCCAGAGAGGGGGAGAAAAACTTGGCTCTTCTCAAGATAGAGGAGGCGAACTATAGCTCTCCTGAGATATGCAGGCAGAGAACCCCTTTTGAAAGCCTTATCCCTCTCCATCCGGATGAAAAAATCAATCTTGAGCATGACAAAAACGAGTTTTGCTCAAGGGTAATGAATCTTTTCGTACCGGTAGGAAAGGGGCAGAGAGCCGTGATAGTAGCACCTCCCCGTACTGGTAAGACCATACTTATCCAGAGAATAGCCAATTCGATAACAGAAAATCACCCCGAAGTTGAGCTGTTTGTGTTGCTTATAGATGAGCGCCCGGAAGAAGTTACCGATATGCAAAGGTCGGTAAAAGGGGAAGTTGTAAGTTCGACTTTTGACGAACCGGCTCAAAGACATATACAGGTTGCCGACATGGTGATAGAAAAGGCAAAAAGATATGTTGAGCACGGTAAAGATGTTGTTATACTGCTCGACAGTCTGACCAGGCTTGCTAGAGCGAGCAACACTGTGACTCCTGCGAGCGGAAAAGTTCTCTCTGGAGGCATAGAGGCAAATGCTCTTCAAAGACCCAAGAGATTTTTCGGGGCGGCGAGAAACACCGAGGAAGGAGGGAGCCTCACCATAATAGCCACGGCTCTTATAGACACGGGAAGTCGCATGGACGAAGTTATATTTGAGGAGTTTAAGGGAACGGGAAACATGGAAGTGTACCTGGACCGTCGACTTGCGGAGAGAAGGGTATTTCCTGCCATAGATATTCAGAGGTCGGGAACCAGGAAAGAAGAATTGCTTATCCCCGAATCCGAGCTTAACCGCATATGGCTTCTTCGGAAAATCCTTAATCCTATGAACACTACTGAATCAATGGAATTCCTGCTGGATAAACTTCGGGGAACAAAGAGCAATGCGGAATTTTTGAATATGATGCACCAGTAGTTAACCTACTCAAGAAGTAGGTGGTTCTAGGTTCTAAAACTACAATCCACATTACTTGATCTTTCTTCGTCTGTATTGCCTGATGGTTGAAATTGTTTCCGCTCAGTTTTTATCATAAATATATTTTTAGCTTTGCTTCCGTCTTACCTTCTGCACTCTTGGGTCAACAACCTTGCCTTTGCTGATCTTCAATCCATCTGTCGATAAATATTGATTGGTGAGACGAAGCAACTCTTCAGACATTTGGTGCTTTTTCAGAAAGTGACGAAATTTCCAGATGGTAGTTTCATCGGGGATTCTATTTATGGATATACCTGCAAAACGGCGCATGGGTTCAATGTCATAAAGACTTTCTTCCATAGCTGGGTCTGATAACCCGTACCACTGCTGCATAAGGTAAATGCGCAGCATAACCTTGGCCGGGATACGGCGGCGCCCCTTGTGCGACTTCGGATATTCATTCAGTATCGGCTTAAGAAGCGATTCCCAAGGCAACGCCTTATCCATCCTTTCAAGGAACCGCTGCTTTCGGGTTACTTTCTTTTTGCTTCTGTATGCTAAGTCGGAAAAACTGGGCCTATTTGGCATCATACCCACTCTTCTCTTTTTCAATACTATACCACAGCCATTTGATTAGAACTTTCTATGTAGAAACGATCTTAGAACTTCCAGCGTACCAAGAATTGAGTTAGACCCCTAAATCATACATACTTAACCCCTAGCTTGGTGATGGAATATGAGCAAAATAAAAGACAGTCAGCTTGACTTAAGAGAGAAGGGAAGGGGATCTTGCGGGGAGACTGAATTTATAGACAAAAGACTTTTTATGCAGTTCCTCGCCTTTGGAGATTTCGACTCCAAGCTTGACTCGGCTTTGACGAGTGATCTCAGGGACTCTTCTTTCTCAGCGGTCCTCTATTTGGATATAAACGACTATAGAGGAGTGGGTCTTCTTACCCTGAGTTTGACCCCTGATTTTTTTGCAAGCGAACTCAGACAGTTTCTCCGCAATTCCTCTTTTGCGAAGCTTAAGCAGAAGCCTGAGTACACTATGTTCGGAAGAACATATTCAATTGGTTATGAAAGAGAGCTTGAAAGAACCTTGATTTGGGGGCCTGTGGAAAAGGTATTTGATCCCCAGCTGGACTGGGCTATCTGGTATCCACTTAGGAGGGCGAAGACTTTTGAGACCCTTGCGCCTGAGGAGCAGAGGGCTGTTCTTGCGGAACACGGAAAAATAGGGTTTCAATTTGGCAGTGCCGGATATGCAAAGGACATACGTCTTGCCAGTCACGGTCTTGATAAAAACGACAATGATTTTGTAATAGGAATTCTTGGAGGGGACCTTCATCCACTCTCCGTGCTGGTAGAGAGAATGAGAAAGACAAAGCAGACTTCAATGTATCTTGAAAGCCTGGGGCCATTTTTTGTTGGAAAAAAACTGTTTTCAACTACGCAAGACAAGTGGAATATATAACTGAACTTATCCTGAGGTTTAAGAATGCTGATCCTGCTGTTATTCTCCCTATCGCGGTAGTCGTCGCGGCAACTTTAGTAGCTTATTTTCTTTTGAGGAAAAAAGAAAACAAGCTGTCACGAGATACTGATAATGAGCAACCCAGAGACTCAGAATCCATTTCTCCTCAGTCTGTGGAAGCTGAGGAGTTCTCTTCCCCTGACATTCCGCCCAATGAAGTTTCTGAATCTGTGCCTGAGACGCAGTTTATTGCTCCTGAACCTTTGGTGAAGGAAGAAAAAACAGAAGAGAAAGAGACTGTCGAACCTTTTTTTGACCCTGTACCTGAAGTTGAACCAATTGAGGCTGTTGAAGAGCCGCTTCCCGTTCAAGAGACCGAAGCGCAGCCTGAAGAAGATATGGTTGCGGGGGAAGTAGTACAGCTTGATGAGGAACCGGAAAAGGATTTTTTCTCGAGGCTTACTCTTGGACTTTCCAAGACTCGGAGAGGAATTCTTCAGAATCTTGAACATGTTTTTTCCTCCGGTCAGATTGATGATGAGACCTGGGATGAATTTGAGGAGATACTTATAATGTCAGATATGGGCGTTGCTACTACAGTGAAACTCAGAGAGAAAGTCTCATCCGCCGTAGGAGGGAAAGAGGCTGGGGATATTGAAAAAATAAAATCCCTTCTGGAAAAAGAAATTCTTGAGATATTAAAGGAAGTTGAGAGTCCGGTGGCTGAGCTTTCTTCCAAGCCTACGGTCTTTGTAGTTGCGGGAGTTAATGGCGTTGGAAAGACTACCTCCATAGGGAAAATCGCTAGCAGGTTTACTAATGATGGAAAAAAAGTGATGGTTGCTGCCGCCGATACCTTCAGGGCTGCCGCAGTTGAACAGCTTGGGGTATGGGCCGAGAGGATAGGGAGTGACTTTCTTCGTGGGCAGACGGGAGCTGACCCTTCTGCCGTAGCTTACGACGCGGTAAAAGCATCGATTTCGAGAGATATTGACCTGCTGATAATAGATACCGCCGGCAGGGTTCATACGAAAACGGGACTTATGGAGGAACTGAAGAAACTTAGAAGGGTGACTGCTCAGGGATTTGAGGGAGCTCCTCACGAGACTCTTCTTGTGGTTGATGCGACAACGGGACAGAATGCTGTGGAGCAGGCAAGAGCTTTTAGCGAGGCTATAGGAGTGACCGGCATAGTTCTCACTAAACTTGATGGAACT
>RKRQ01000033.1 GCA_007571325.1 Candidatus Dadabacteria bacterium | reverse complement strand
GTCGCATCCGAAAACATGGTTTTCCACCCCTTCTCTGAACTCACGCGGAATTTTTTCCTTAAGCTCTATCGTAAGATAGGAAATACACTTTCTTGCGTCAAGCACATAAGGTTTTACTATAGCGTCAGTAGGACACGCATCTATGCATCTTGTACAACTACCACAACGGTCCTTGGAGGCGGTGTCATATTCAAGTTCAATATTGGTTATCACTTCGCCCAAAAGAAGCCAGGAACCTAATTCCTGATTAATAAGACAGGTGTTTTTGCCTGTCCATCCCACCCCGGAGCGACTCGCATGTACTTTTTCAAGAACCGGTCCGGTGTCCACATAAGCCTTCACGTCTGTTTCTTCGGGACAAAGCCCCGTTATGTAGTAGGCAAGTTCATCAAGCATTTTCCCCATAACATCATGGTAATCATCTCCCCAAGCATACCTTGATATCCAGGCGCCATTTGAAGTTTCAGTCGAATACGGATTCTCCGTGTTATAGTTAACGGCGCAGGATACAACCGATCTGGCACCGGGAAGAACGCTCTCCACATCCTTTCTCTTTAAAAATCCTCTCTCAAGATAGCTCATCTTCCCCGCATAGCCCTGCCCGAGCCACCATTCAAACAGGTCAGCCTCCTCGTAATGACTCTCTACTGGACTTATTCCAATGAGGTCAAATCCAAGGGCAAGCGCGCGGTTTTTTATGAGAGTTGAAAACTGAGTGGCCGTTTTCATCAGAACATTCACATCTCTTTCTTCGAATTTACTATAAGATTTCCGATCTCCACGAAAACCGACTCTCCGTCAAAATTCGATACGTAGCTTGAGATCATCTTAAGATCAAGCGGAGCTGAGCAAGTCGCAATGGAAAAAACTCTGGGAAGGAAAAAATCAATGTCGGAGATTTCCGAGCCAATCAGTACGCATTTTTTTTCCCTTAGAATGTTCTCAACATAGTCGTAGTTGTCGGTTATGTGATGACCGTTTTGTTCAATCAGATTTCCGAACCCACTTTTCAAGGGAAAATCACCACTCTCGGAACCGTGAAAAACGATATCGGTATCAAGTGAACGAAGCTCGAAAAGAAGCTCGCGCGCGGATAGGTTTTCGGGAATTTCAAACTCGCCACCGTATACAGGGGAAAACAACCCGGTATTTACCAAAAGAGAAGCAGCTTCACTGAAACTCTTCTCCATATCTTTCCTGATCTTTGTCAAAACATCAGTGCGGCGTTTCTGCAATTTACCTTGACCTCCAAGAATTGTCTGAAACTTAAGTATAATTGTCGCTATAATGATACCGATTAGAAGTACAATAAAAACCGAAATCATACCTTATGTAAATTGCACTCTTATTGCCGTAAACATGCTGGTTTTCGCCTATGCTCTTTCTCTGGGAGGCGAGTCGGTTGAGACGTTCTATGAGACATATGGTATCGTCCCCAGCAAGGTAACCGCTCTTGAAGCCTACGGATTTCTTGAAAGGACTGCAAAATATTTCAGTTCCATGTTCATTCATGAAAACTGGATACACATAGTGGGGAACCTGATTTTTCTCTATATATTTGGAAATGCAATTGAGGACCTGCTCGGCCACGCGAAATATCTGTTTTTCTATCTCATATCCGGACTAGTAGCTGTATTTATCCACATAACTTTAAACTCTGACTCGACAATTCCTATAATAGGAGCAAGCGGGGCGATTTCCGGAGTTCTGGGTATCTATATGCTTTTTTTCCCCAAGTCAAAGATACTTACCCTCCTTGTAATTCTGTTTATACGCATAAGAGCCTACCTGTTCATAATCTTTTGGTTCGCCGTTCAGTTTCTGACCGGAATCGGCTATATTGGTGACGCAAGAACCGATAGTTTATGGACACATTTAGTGGGGTTTGTCTGCGGCGTCGTAATTGGAGGTGGTTTCCTTTATACGAGGGGATATAGGAGTAAAAAGTATAAAGGCGGTTACGGAACCGACTGGTACGGAGAAAATAGAGATTAGGAAAATGGATAATGTCGGAATAATAGCGGCCGGAGGGCCTGCACCTGGAATAAACGGTGTAATAAGCTCAGCCACGATCGAGGCCCGAAACAGAGGCAGGAAGGTAATCGGTATTCTGGATGGGTTTAAATGGATATCCATGGGGAATACGTCGAAAGTCGTGAATTTGGATATTCATAATACCTCCAGGATTCATACAACCGGCGGCTCGATTATCGGAATATCGAGGCAAAGCCCCCTAGCGTCGGAGAAAAGCTTTGAAAACACCGTATCCTCAATTGAAAAACTGGGTATAGGCAACCTGATAACCATAGGGGGTGATGGAACAATGTTCCTTGCTAGAACGCTTTTTGAGCATTTCGGCGGAAAGGTGAAAATAGCCCATCTCCCCAAGACGATAGATAACAACATAGCCCTTCCCGACTACATACCCACTTTTGGATTCGAGACAGCTCGGGATGTCGGATCAAAGATAATAAATCACATAATGGAAGAAGCGAAGACCACGGCCAGATGGTTTTTGGTCATAACGATGGGAAGAAGAACAGGTCATCTGGCACTTGGTATCGGGCAGTCGTCCGGAGCTACGATTACGATAATTCCTGAAGAGTTCAAGGAGAAAAAAGTGCCGCTTGAAAAGGTTCTGGCTATTATTGAAGGCTCTATAATAAAAAGAATGAGCATGGGAAGAGAGTATGGGGTGGCAATACTCGCTGAAGGGATGCTGGATAAGATAGACCCTGTCGACTTAGGGGTTATGGACAGAGACAACATGGGAAGAATAAGATATGTAGATGTCAACTTCGGACAGCTTCTCAAAAACACTCTGAATGAAAAACTGTTAGAAAAAGGGGTTCACGCCGAAGTGATGCATAAAAGATTGGGGTATGAAATGCGTTCCGCACACCCGATTCCTTTTGACGTCGAGTACACGCGAAAGCTCGGATACTGTGCCGTCAAATATCTGCTAAACGGGGGTAGCGGAGCATTGATCTATATAAGAAAGGGGAAAATACAGGCAACTCCTTTTGAAAAGCTAATTGATAAGAAAACCAACACCATAAAAGTAAGATATGTAGATAGAAAGACAGAAGCCTACGAAGTTTCTCAAAAATATATGATTAAACTTACCCCCGACGACATTGAAACACCCGAAACCCTGGAGAAACTCTCAGGACAAACCAACCTTAGCGGCAGCGAATTCAGAGAATATTTTTCAAAAATTTTTCAGTAAGAAGGGGATATTACAGCCGACGAGGGGATTCGAACCCCTGACCTGCTCATTACGAGTGAGCTGCTCTACCGGACTGAGCTACATCGGCGGTAATCAGGCGTTTAATTGTGCCACAGCAAAAATCTTTGTAAATACAAACAGGGTAACAGTTCCCAGGTCTACACCTTCATTGCTATTTCCATTCATAGTTCAGCGTATCATATCAGCGTAAATTTTCTGAGCGGCAAGATCTCCTGAGCGTACGCAGTCTGGAATTCCTACCCCTAGATAAGCTGCTCCGCAAAGAGCAAGTCCAGAGTGGTGCGTGAGTCTGTGCATAACCCTTGATATATTCTCCTTATGTCCCAGCGCAAAACGTGGCATGGACATAGGGTACTTCTTGATATAAATCTCCGTCGGGCGGTTTTCATACCCAAAGATTCTAAGCAGTTCTTTTTTTATAACAGCTTTTATCTTTTCCTCATCCCAAAGTACCACGTCAGGGTTAAGCTCCCCTCCTAGGAAGCATCTGATCACCACTTTTTCATCCCCAGATTTTTCTGGGAACTTCTTGCTGTAAAACGAACAAGCCACAAGATTCATTTTTTCCGTAGAAGGAATTATTATTCCGAGACAGTCTGAAAAACCGCGAAAATCCCTTTCATTGAAAACCAGACTTGCTACAACTGAAGAAACATATTGCACTCCCGAGAGTTTTACTCCAAGCTGCGGGTCAACATCAGAAAGCATGGGGCCGGCCGCATTGGGTTGAATGGAGAGAATAACGGCGTCAAATTCTTCTTCTCCCCGGTCTGAATAGAGCAGCCATCGTTTTCCCGATTTTTTAAGGGAAAGAATTTTGGTCTTAAGGTGTTGCCTTACAAATTTGGCGCTTGCACAAAGTCTTTCGATGATAACGGACATTCCCTGGACCGGAGTAAGAAAAAGACCGTACCTAGCCCCGCTTTCCCCTCTGGACGTGGGAGGATTCCGAAGAAGATCCAAAAGGACGCTTCCGCTTCGTTTCTCCATATCGATGAACTGTGGCACCGTGCTCAGAATACTTAGTTTTTCGGGGTCGGCCATGTAAATTCCACCCAGAAGAGGTTGTGCCGCCTTATCGAAAATCTCTCTTCCGAATCTCCTTTGTACAAAAGAACGGATGCTTTCATCACCTCCTTTACCACGCGGAATCAAAGGTTCTAGAAGCACTCTGAGTTTACTCCTAGAACTAAATAGCCCGGAGCGAAGGAAAGGCAAAAGTTTTGAGGGAGCCATGAGAAAAAATCCTTCGGGAAGCGTCCAGAGCCCATCGGAATGGTATACGAACGTGCTTTTCCTACTACCGTAACCGACTCCAAGAAGCGAATCTTCAAGTCCCAGATCTTTTGCAAGAGCAAGCGCCCATGGCTTTGACGTTATAAAGGAATCGGGCCCAAGCTCAAGAACCATGTCCTGCTTCTTTACAGTATCAATTACTCCACCAAGACGATTGGAGGATTCAAAAAGGACAAGTTCAAGAGGTATATTTTCTTTGCGGCAAAGTTTCCTTAGGTAGTGAGCTGAGGAAAGACCTGAAATTCCTGAGCCCACAATTGCGACTTTCATACTGAACTATCTTACTTATTGACGAGAGTTTTCTGAATTAAAGAGGTTCAGCACCCCGTCGCTCAGAGCCATTATGTAGAGATCGTCATCATTTACCGTCTCGGCTCTGTGGATATTGACTCCGCAATCGCGTGCTGCTTCACTGGCCTCAACCCCTATATCGAAAAGCACTTCGATATGGTCGCACACAAACCCTACGGGCTGAACGACAATGTCTGTGAAACCCTGCTCAGAAAGACTCGTTACCACATCGCAGATGTCCGGCTCAAGCCACTTTTCATTGGGGGGGCCGCTTCTGCTCTGATAGGCAATCATCCAATTTCCATGTCCCGCTCTTTGGGCTACCAGCATAGCGGAAGTTCCAAACTGAAAAGCATAGGGACATGAATCCGACATTTTCTGCGGAATGCTGTGAGCCGTGAAGACAAGCATAGTGGTTTTGAGCCTGTCCTTGGGAATATCTCTCATACGCTCTACTACCTTCTTAGCCGAACTCTCTATGAAAAGAGGATGATCAAAAAGCGGCGGAACATACTCTACATGAAGTTTGATTTCGAGGTCTTCGCAGGCCTCGCTTATATCTCTCATATATCTTTCCCAACTTGCATCTGAACGATAAACAGCCATTATGAGCCCTATAAGTTTTCTGACCCCCTTTTCCCACATTTGCTCAAGGGAGTCTTTGATGAACGGATGCCAGTTTCTCATTCCAATATACACAGGAAGATCGTACCCATGTTCTAAAAGAAGCTTCTCAAGTTTTTGAGCCTGCTTGTATGTAAGTTCGTTCAGAGGGGATTTTCCGTCGAAGATTTCATAGTGATGAGCAACTTCCCGCAGTCTGTCCTCAGGTATAGGTCTTCCACTCGCGACATTTCTCAGGAAAGGCATTATGTCCTCTTTTTTTTCAGGGGCGCCGTATCCAATCATCATTATTGCATCAAAGTTTTTTCGCATAGAAACCTCTAAGTATCTTTTCTTATCGAATAATCATGAACCTCGTCAATCAGTCTAAGAACATTATCAACTGGTGTCTGCGGCAGCACGCCATGACCCAGATTGAATATGTGTCCGGGCCTCCCTCCTACTCTGTCCAGAATCTTTCTTGCTCCCTCAACTATATGAGATGGGGTTGAGAACATAGAAACTGGATCAAGATTCCCCTGAACCGCAACAGAGCTACCTGCCCTGTCCCAGCCTTTGAGAATATCAACTCTCCAGTCAAGACCAATTACTCCTGCCCCGGTTTTACCCATTAGCTCGAGAAGAGAGCCAGTCCCAACCCCGAACAATATTACGGGAATACCCGATGGCAGAGCGGAGATAACTTTCTTTACATAGGGAAAAACATATCTTTCGTAATCTGAAGGAGAAAGACAACCCACCCAGCTATCAAAAATCTGTACGGCATCGGCTCCAGCGTCCACCTGAGCACACAGGTAATCCGAGATGCTTGCGGTCAGTATCTCCATCAATCTCTCCCATAAGGAAGGATCCCCATACATAAGTTTTTTCGTGTTGACGTAGTTTTTCGAACCTCTTCCCTCAATAGCATACGACGCTATGGTGAAAGGAGCGCCGGCAAAACCGATAAGTGGGACTCCGGGATTAAGCGCCTTTCTGGTAGTACGGAGAGCTTGGTAAACAAAATCCATGCTTTCCGGATGAAAATCTTCCAAGGCTTCTACGCGTTTTCGGGTTCGAAGGGGTTTGGCTATCACGGGACCGTCAACGTTTGAATATTTAAGAGAAAATCCAAGGGGTTCCAGAATAAGCAATATATCGGAGAAAATGATAGCCGCATCCACTCCGAAACGGTCAACTGTCATAAGCGTAATTTCTGAAGCCATATCTGGAGTCTTGCAAAGCTCCATGAACGAGACCCGAGAGCGGATCTCTCTGTATTCCCGAAGAAATCTGCCCGCTTGGCGCATAAGCCAGATGGGAGTATAATCGGTTTTTTCTAGCCGACATGCCTTCATAAACGTAGATGCGGAAGTGATTTCGCTTCTTTGCGGACGCGCGTCGTTTCGCGACCAGACCATCTGCGTACGGTTCCAGTTTCTGGTATCAACCCCGTTTCGTAAAGCGGTTCTTTTTTTTGCCACAAGAGCCGCAGACCTTCTTGCAACTTCTCTAACCATATTCCCCATTTTCGGGCTGTCAGGCTCATAATCAACCGATATTCCGTTTTTTCTTAGAGTCTCAGTGGTTGTCGGTCCGATTGAACATACAAGGGCTTTTTTTATCCCTTCCATGAATCGGTCGCCACACTTTTCCTTATCAACCACCTCAAAAAGATTGGATACCTGCTGTGAACTTGTAAAAAGAAGGCAGTCCTGTTCTCCCTCGGATATGGACCTTACCGCATCCCGCAACGGACCCAAGTCCTCGGGTAGTGCCCACCTGTATATTGGAATTCTTCTTACGTCCGCTCCACGTTTTTCAAGAGAGCTCAAAAATTTCTCATTGGAAACACCATATTCCTGGACATACACAACCAGATTTTCAAGAGACATGTTCCTTTGGTCAAAAGTTTGGATTATATCTCTCCATGTATTGGGTTCGGAAACAGTGATATCCGGCTTTATCCCATATTTGCGAAGTGCGGCAACGGGTTTAGGACCTCTTGCAAGGACCGTCGTTGCACACAAGCCCTCGACATATTTCTTTTCCCCGTAGTCCACAATAATTGTTTCGGAGAGAATTCGGGTACCAACCCCCGTCATCAGAACAACTATATCGACATTGCCAGAGAAAAGGTCATCAGCAAATCTCTCGATGTAATAACTTTTAAAATCGGGAACTTCTCTCATCGAGGGTGCGACTCTGGGTATGCCGTCATGGTAAGAGATAAGTTTTTTCATCTCCTCGCAACGGCGGCTCTCAAAAGACGTTACCTTAAGTCCTTTAAAACTCTGTTTCATGACTTAAACGCAGAAGGCGCAACCACACGTTTTTGCGCTAAAGAAATTCCGCAATTCTCTCGGCTTTTAACATCTCTTCTACAGTTTCCCTGGCTCTTATCTCGCAGTACCTGTCACCGCTTACGAGGACTTCCGCAGCCCGGGGTCTAGTATTGTAATTTGACGACATAACGAAACCGTAGGCACCCGCGCTGAAAACCGCAAGCAGCTCACCTGAAGAAACCGCTGGGAAATTCCTGTCTCTAGCTAGAAAATCGCCCGATTCGCATATGGGACCAACTATATCCACTACATCAGAAGATTCGAGGTCTATACCGCGCACAGGTTCTATTCGGTGAAATGAATCGTAAAACGCAGGTCTTATAAGGTCATTCATCGCAGCATCAACTATTACAAACTTCTTTGAAGTTCCATCTTTAATGTAAAGCACTCTGGTAGCCATTATTCCCGCGTTGCCCACCATCGATCTTCCAGGCTCAAGAACCAGCCTATAACTGGTATCGCGAAGATATTCTTCAAAAACCTTTGCGTATTCAGATTTCGCCGGAGGTTTTTCCTCACTCTCATAACTTATACCCAGCCCCCCTCCTATATCTATGTAGGAAACTTGTATTCCATGTCTACTCAAATTCTCAGCTAGATAAATGAGCTTTGATATCGATTCTGAAAAAGAGGAAAGATCAAATATCTGAGAACCTATATGAGCATCTATTCCCTTCACCTCAATCCCTTTCATAAGCGAAGCGTTTTTGTAAACATCCATCGCTTTTGAAATTCCGATTCCAAACTTGCTTTTTTCAAAACCCGTTGATATGTATGGATGCGTATCGGGATTGATATCGGGATTCACTCTTATAGCCACTGGAGCTTTTTGCTCTAAACGAAGAGCCACTTCATTTATCTTCCGAAGTTCTGCCTCAGATTCCACGTTAAAAAAAAGTATCCGTGAGCGAAGGGCAGTTTCTATTTCTTCCTCGGTCTTTCCTACTCCCGAAAATACTACCTTTGAGGGATTTCCCCCCACCTTAATCACTCTTTGTAGTTCCCCTGATGAAACGATATCGAAACCGCAGTCCATAGAGCAGAAAATCTTCAGCACCGATAGGTTTGAGTTTGCCTTAACGGAATAGCAGATAAGGGGATCAATTTCACGAAATGCCCGCTTATATTCAAAAAAGCTTGATCTGATGAAGTTGTGACTATAGATATAGACGGGAGTTCCAAAATCCTCGCATATCTTTTTCACAGGAACTTTTTCCACATAAAGTTCGCCATCAATATATTCAAAATCGGAAGTCATAATATAAAGTCTCCGCGGATGTGAAGGTAGAAAATCTACCCGAAAAAAACGGTGTAAAACAATTGATTGTCCCGCAGCCGACACAAGCACTCTGGATTCTAAACACCTAGAATATGTAAAAAAATAAAACACCTGTGCGTTTTTTCTTTGGACAAAAACCAGATTTGTTCTATAATGATTCCGTTATATTAAGAACCTTAGCCTTGGAACAAAAACCTCTCTATAAAAAAGGATAAATTCGCATGGATGCAATTGTTGACCTGTTTGCCAGAGGTGGAATATATATTTTTCCTCTGATTATGTGTTCCATATTCGGATTTGCAGTCTTTTTGCAAAAGCTTTATACGCTTCAGAGAAAGAAGCTCCTCCCCGAAGAATTTCTTTCCAACCTGTACAATACAATTGAGACAAAAGGAGTTAACGAAGTAAAATCACTTTGTGAATCCAACGATTCCGCCATGGCCAGAATAGCACTTGCGGCCGCGAATAATTCGGGTAAACCGAAAGCTGAAATACAGGAAGCTATTGAAACAGCTGGAAAGGCCGAGGCTCAGGGTCTTCAAAAATATATTGATAGCCTGCTTACGGTAAGCAGTATAAGCACTCTGATAGGACTTCTCGGAACTATATCCGGCATGATAAAGGTCTTTGCCGTTATCTCGGAAAAAGATATAGTGGACCCACCTTCTCTTGCTGGAGGTATTTCAGAAGCTCTTTACACAACAGCCTTGGGACTCACTATAGCAATTCCGGCACTCATAGCCTACAAATACACTGACGGAAGATTCAAAGAGTTGATAAGCGCGCTTGAGGAAGAAGGAAAGAAAATTCTGGAAGCTTTTTCCACTAAAACATCCCTATGAATTTTTTACAAAGGAAAGGTCCGGACACTAGGTCCACTATAGATCTAGCTCCTATTGTGGATGTGGTTTTCAACCTGCTCATTTTCTTCGCTCTTACACTTAATTTTGCCATATCAAGCGGTATAAAAGTCAACCTTCCAAAAGCCACCGGTGAAATCGTGGAGATAAAAGACGTAAATATAAACATCTCAAAAGACGGGAAAGTTTACTTCAATGACATGCTCATGCCGTCCTCTAACTCTTTAAAGCAGGAGTTTCAGAAAATACCCAACAAAGACACTCTGATAATAATCAGGGCGGACTCCGAAGCCATGCACGGCCCGGTGGTAAATACTATGGACCTAGCAAAAACCCAAGGGTTCTCAAAAATAGCAATCGGAGTTGAACCGAAGCGATAAGACTATCAAAATTGCTCCCCGGCAACCCGGCGGCCCAATGGTAACAAGCAGAATTGAATTCGACACGAAGCGTTTTAATTTCGCTAAACAACCTCATAACAAGGTTTTTTATTTTTTGGATAGTGCTGTTTTCGGCCACTGCGCTATTTTTCCCTTCTACTTTTAAGGGTCTTGGATTTCTCATAGTCCCCTTGCTCGCGGTAATAATGTTCGCGATGGGTATAACGCTCAGAATCGATGACTTCAGGAGAGTTTTTTCAAGACCGCTTCAGATTCTCATGGGCGTCTGCGCTCAATACGCTGTGATGCCCTTTCTTGGCTTCCTCCTCGCCCTCACCTTCGAGACAACTCCCCTGATTGCAACCGGAATAATTCTCGTGGGTTCATGCCCGGGAGGGACAGCATCAAATGTGATTACTTATCTAGCAAAGGGTAACCTTGCTCTTTCGGTGACGCTTACATCGGTTTCAACGCTCCTGTGTCCATTTCTTCTTCCCGCCTTGATGTACTTTTACGCGGGAAAATGGATAAATGTTCCAGTTATAGATCTTTTCATTTCGGCACTTCAAATAGTGCTGTTGCCAATACTTGCGGGAGTTGTTTTAAGAAGACTGTTTGACAAAAAATCAGAGGCTCTCTTACCACTTCTTCCCTCCATATCATCTCTTGCAATAGCTCTTGTGGTAGGAATAATCGTGGCTTTAAACGCAGAATCCATAAAAACCGTAGGCGCCATGATTTTTATGATAGTAATTATTCATAACGCTTTGGGTCTTACGTGCGGTTATATAATAGCTAAGACACTGGGCTTTGGAGAAAGCAGCGCCAGAGCGATATCCATAGAGGTAGGAATGCAGAACTCGGGGCTTGCTGCGGCTCTTTCCCACCTGCATTTCGGCTATCTCACAGCTCTTCCCTCAGCACTCTTCAGCATCTGGCATAATGTTTCGGGCGCTGCTATAGCCTCGTTATGGAGAAGCAAAAACGTCTATGAACAAGACTGACAAAAAAGAAAGGTTTCCCATAACAGGTTATCTTTTTCTAATAGCGACCGCTTTTTTCACGGCGCTCTCCTACGCGATAGGAAAGGCGCTTGAGCGAAATGACCTTCATCCCGAAACCACTACTTTTTTCTGGTTTTTTGGGGCTTTCATAGTTGCTCTGATTCTGTTCCCCTTTCTTCGCACTCAAAGAGAGGAACTTAAAAGAATCCGTCAGTACCGCGACATTTTTATCTGGAGTTCCTTTATAACCTCGGCCGGAGCTGCGTTGTGGATGGTGGCTCTGTGGACGATCGGTCCGGCCCTTACATCTTTTTTGATGAAAGCTCAGACGCTTTTTGCTCTTCTGCTCGGAATAATCTTTCTTGGAGAAAGGCTTAACAAGTGGGAGAGCATAGGAATAGCTATGACCGTAGCGGGCGGAGCCGTGGTTGCCTATCAGAAAGAAGATTACCTTATCTTCGGAACCGCTATGGCTCTTGGGGCCGCATTTCTATATTCCTTCCTTTCTTTTCTCGTAAAGAAAATAGCTCAGGACCTAAATATGCTGACAGTGGCAACGTTGAGAACTATGGGCGTATCAATAGTCCTTTTCACTTACCTGATTCTCACTGGAACCTTCCAGCCTCCGAGCCTAAAGCAGGCGATTGTTATGGCGTGCGGAGGGGCATGCGGGGCTTACATAGCCAAAGCGAGTCAGTTTCAGGCAATAAAACTTGTTGATATTTCAAGAACGACCGCCGTCATGCCTATGGAGTCTATTTTCGTGCTGATTTTCGCGCACTTTATTTTTGATGATCTTCCTTCGGCTACTAAGCTTTTAGGAGGAGCTTCTATAATCGTTGGAGTTGTTTTCCTAGTACTCTTTCGGGGACAGAAAAACGATATTTTAGGCAAGTGAATCTTATCGTATACCAGAAAAATCTGTTTTTAGACTCCTCCTGATCTTATGTCTCTCTTCTGCAAGCTCAATCAGCATCTCAAGCATTTCCTCAACACAAAGCCCGCTCGCTTCCCATAGTTTTGGGTACATGCTTATGGGGGTAAAGCCTGGGATCGTGTTTACCTCGCTCACAAACACACGCTCTGTGTCGGTTTCAACAAGAAAATCCACTCTCGCCATACCGCTGCAGCAAAGGGCGGAGTAAGAAGTGATAGCTAGGTCTCTGATCCTGTCCCGAGTCCTGCTCTCAAGGTCACAGGGAATTTGAAAACTAGTAGTTGGGTCATGGTATTTCTTTTCGTAATCGTAAAAACCTCCTTCCACGATAAGTTCCCCGGGAATCGATGCCTGTGGGTCATTGTTACCAATTACGCTTACCTCCACTTCTCTGAGATTCGATACGGCGCGTTCCACAATAACTTTTTCAGAGAAATCAAAAGAACTCTTGACGGCACTCTCAACCTCCTCTAGAGAATTTACTTTCGAGACCCCTACGCTTGAACCCAGGTTTGAGGATTTCACGAAGCAGGGGAATCCTATTTCATCTTCTACGCGGCGGAGAATTCCCTGCTTATCCTTTTCCCAAGCAACTTTTGTAAAACCAAAAAAGGGAACAACGGGAATGCCATTATCTCTGAGAATTATTTTTGAAATTATCTTGTCAATGCAAAGCGAAGATCCAAGTAGGTCCGCTCCCACACAGGGCACACCCATAAGATCAATAAGGCCCTGTACTGATCCATCCTCACCAAAAGTTCCGTGAAGAACGGGGAAAACGGCATCCACGGAAAAAACTTTCTTCAACTCTCCTTCGATTATTTCGGCAAAACGACCAGGGGAAAAACCTTGGAGCATGGGTACAATTTCTGAATCGGCAACTAGGTCGGGAGTTTCTCCCTCCGGCCAGTTTTCAAAAACGGCTCTCTGCCACCGACCTTCTTTCGAAATAAAAATTGGTAACACATCGAATTTTGAAGAATCAAGGCTGTTTATAATAAATTTTGATGAAACAAGCGATATTTCATGCTCAACCGAAATACCACCGAAAAGAACCGCTATGGTTTTTCTGCTCAACTCGCATCCTCAACATTTTTTTGGAAGAACCTTACGAAAAAAGCAACTTGAAAAGTTTCATTCTCAACAAAATTATCATATCATACTTTGACTATTTAAAGTATGTGGTTAAAATCACTACATAAACAGTTCTTAGAAGACAAACCGGAAGACTTTATCTGGGATATTCGTATTCCCTTTATTTAGGAACTAAGTGAACAAGTTTACTTCAACTACTATTCTTTGCGCGGTTTTGACGGTTTTTCTGCCGTGTGCTTCCGCTGTCGCCTTCAGCCAGGATTTGCTAGGCATGCCCATGCTGTTAGAAGAGCGGCGTGTTGAATCCGCCGAGATGGCCCAACCCAGCGAACAGCTTGAAGAAACCTCGGCAACCGAGTATACAGACGCTTCGCCAAGCCATGAAAATATGGAAGAGCAGCATGTTGAATCCACCGAGATAGTCCAACCCAACGAACAGCTTGAAAAAACCTCGGCAACCAAGCATACGGGCGCTTTGTCAAGCCATGAGAATATAGAAGAGCAGCATGTTGAATCCACCGGGATAACTCAACCGACCGAGCAGCTTGAAAAAACTTTAGCAATCAAGCATACGGACACTTCGTCAAGCTATGAAAACATAGAATTTGAGATAACAAGAAACTCTAGAGTTGAACATTACATCCGCCTCTTCTCATCAAAAAAAGCAAAGAAAAATTTCGCAGAGATTCTCAGAAGGTCCGGTAGGTTCCTCCCAGAAATTAAGGAAATACTTTACTCTGAGGGAATTCCTTCCGATATAGCATACCTGCCTCTCATAGAAAGTGGTTTTAACCCGCAGGCTGTT
>RKRQ01000079.1 GCA_007571325.1 Candidatus Dadabacteria bacterium | reverse complement strand
GTGTTTAGAGAGCGCCTCACCGTAACACTTTATTTCTTCTGGATATAGATTTTTAGACTCTATTTTTCTTAGTAAACCCAAGTCCGCCTGATTGTATAAATAGGTAAATGCCTCGAGATCATCAAGGTCGGCGCCTCTGTTTAAGATCATTGTGTCGGTTTTTATCCCGTAGAGAAGAGCGGTGGAAAGTTTGGTGGAGATTTCAACCTGCGCAGCTCTTAGGAGCCGAGTCATAATTGTTGCGGTAGCTCCTTCCTCGGAACTTATTTCGGTGAACTTCGCATCACACTCCGGAGTTATGGGATGATGGTCAATCACCGAATCAATATTATTAATCTCTCCCATGAAATAAGAAGGCTGCACGTCAACAAGAGCTACGGAATCGAAACTCTTTATATCTTCTGGGGAAACCATTTGAATGTCTATGCCCATATGGTTCACCATGGCCACATTCTCGGGCCTTGAAATCCTCTCTCCCAAATAACCTATGGTCGCCGTTTTTTTGTTTCTTTTAAGAAGAGTCCGAAGAGCCATGGCGCTTGCTATGGAATCCGGATCAGGTTGGTTATGCACTAGGATGAGAAGTTTTTTAGCATCGCGGTGAACATCTCTTATGAGTCTCACTGAAATATCGGATCTAGCTAGCTTCTCCTCAAAAGATATCTGGTTGTCGGCAACTTCATCAAATCTTACATATCTTGCATAATTGTCATCCCTTTTCTCCTTACCGTCGGCGGAAACAACTATCGGGCTCGTCGGATATCTGGAAGCAAGAGATGACAAAACTTCCTTGCTTGAAAGCTTATTGTTTACAACTATAAGGGTAAAGTTCCCCTTCTGGTTAAATGCCGCTTCACTGGAAGAGTCAAACCGTACTATATCGCCTCTATTCTTAAAAAGACCCTCAAGGAGAATATCAAATTCTCCGATGAACATATATCTTTTTTTCCTGTTCGTACTCACCAGATTTTAAACGCAGGACACCTATCTCAAGCATGCAGCGCTGATCTCCTTTGTAAAGCTTGATATATTCTCCAGCACTTCCTGCCTTTGGGTTCCACCATCTTCAATTATCCTTATAAGGGCGCTTCCGACAATAACCGCATCGGAAAAAGATGCTATCGCGGTGGCTTGACGCGCAGAAGAGACCCCGAATCCTATTCCCACGGGAACATCCGAGCGGGATTTAATTCTCCCCACTAGGTCCTCAAGATCATAATTCATGTCCGGGCGCGCTCCCGTAACACCAGTAACTGAGACCATGTAGATAAATCCAGACGCATTCTCCAATACCATTTCTATCCTCTCTTCCGTACTCGTCGGGGCAAGCAGAAAGATGCGGTCAAGGCCCTCCCGCTCTATATGAACGCCAAGTTCCCCGGCTTCCTCGGGCGGAAGGTCCACCACCAGGACTCCATCTGCCCCCGCCTCACGGGCATCGTGCGCAAAGCGCTCGGTACCATATGAGAAAAAAGGATTGTAGTAACCGAAAAGTATCACAGGGATATCAGAACTGGACCTTATCCTGCTTACAAGAGACAGTACGTCGGAAACAGATGTCGAATTCTTAAGAGCTCGCTCGGAAGCCGCCTGAATTACCGGTCCATCCGCCATGGGATCTGAAAACGGAATGCCTATTTCGACCATATCGACGCCGCTTGCTTCCATACAGTTGATTATCTGCTCGGTAAATTCAATATCAGGGTCCCCCGCCGTGATATAACAGATGAGGGCCGCTTTGTTCTTCTCTTGAAGTTCGCGGAACTTCTCCTTTATCCTTCCCATATATCTTCAGAAATTATTCTTAAAATCGGAAACGTAGAAATCGCACGCAAACAGGACAAGAATGAACCTCCAACCTGCATAACCTTATATACATGCTTATAGATATTGTCAAGCAAGCGTGCGGCGGGGAAAATCTAGTCCGCACCGCCTCACATAAAAGAAGAGGCGGTATGTATATCTTTGTCGCCTCTGCCCGAAAGACAGATCACTATGGTCTGCTCGGGGGACATAGAGGGAGCTATCTTACGCACATGGGCAATGGCGTGGGAGGTTTCAAGCGCGGGTATTATTCCTTCAACTTCTGAGAGGAAAGAAAACGCCGAGATAGCTTCTTTATCCGTTACGGACACATATTCAACCTTTTCTGTATCCTGAAAATATGAATGCTCGGGACCTACGCCAGGGTAATCAAGACCGGCGGCAACTGAATGAGCTCCTTTAACCTGACCATTTTCATCTTGAAGCAAATAGGTTTTGCTTCCGTGAAGAACACCAACTGATCCAGCAGTTATGGTCGCCGAATGCAGGTCGCTTTCAAGACCGTGGCCCGCTGCCTCCACCCCGATTTTTCTTACTTCTGATTCTTCGATAAAGGGAAAGAAAAGCCCCATGGCATTTGAACCGCCCCCAACACATGCAACTAAGGTATCGGGAAGTTTTCCTTCCACGGCGAGTATTTGCTCCATGGCCTCGTGTCCGATCACGGATTGAAAGTCTCTCACCATCATAGGATAGGGATGGGGACCAGCAACGCTTCCTATTATGTAGAAAGTATTTCTTACATTGGTGATCCAGTCTCTCATGGCCTCGTTCATGGCATCTTTAAGCGTCTTTGTGCCAGAAACAACTGGTCTTACCTCGGCACCTAGAAGCTTCATACGGAAAACATTTAGTTCCTGGCGTTTCGTATCCTCCTCGCCCATATATATAACGCACTCCTTATTCATAAGCGCGGCTACAGTGGCTGTGGCCACCCCGTGCTGTCCCGCTCCAGTCTCGGCGATTATCCTGTCCTTTCCCATTCTCTCACAGAGAATAGCCTGACTTATCGTGTTGTTTATCTTGTGCGCTCCTGTGTGGGCAAGATCCTCTCTTTTAAGGTAAATTTTCGCGCCGCCTAGGCTCTCCGTCATAGCGCGGGCAAAGTAAAGTGGGGTTGGTCTTCCTACGTACTGTTTAAGGTAGTACTCAATTTCCTCATAAAAAGTCTTATCCTCAGAAGCTTCCCGGTAGGCTCTCTGAAGCTCAATCAGAGCCGGCATCAGAGTTTCTGAAACGTAGCGGCCACCGAATTCTCCGAAGTGACCTCCCACGTCAGGACAGCTGTATTTTCGGTTATTTCCGCCCATAATTGGCTGCCTCCATAAACCGCCTAAGCTTGAGGTGATCTTTGATGCCCGGTGAGCTTTCGACTCCAGAACTTACGTCAACGGCATACGGATTCACCCTTTGTATAGCATCATGCACGTTATCCGAGTTAAGTCCTCCGGAAAGTATAACAAATTTATCCCCTAGTTTCCGGCGAGGAAGAATGTCCCACGAAAAATTCTCACCCGTGCCCCCATAGACATCGGGTGAATATGTATCAAAAAGAAAAATATCCGTATCGTACAGATCGATTACATCAAGACTTCTCGCGTCTTTTACCCTTATGGCTTTTATGTAGTTCTCACCAAATGCGGAGCAGAACTGCGGAGTTTCATCTCCATGGAACTGATAAAGGTCAAAACCCGCTATATCTCTTGCATCCCGCAGGTAATCCTCACTGGCGTTAACGAAAACCCCTACCTTGGTTACAAAAGGGGGAAGTTGTTTTATTATCTCTGCCGCGGCAAGAGGCGTAATGAACCTAGGGCTTTTTTCATAGAAAATAAAACCAAGAGCCGAGGCTCCCAATCCCACAGCGTAGAATGCGTTTTCTGAGTTGGTTATACCGCAAACTTTTATCCTTATCATTTGCGGTTAATCCTAACCGATGCGAGAGAATTAATTAACCCATATAAAAGGGAAAAAAACGAGACCCTAAACACCTTCAAAGACGCTTAGGGTCTCAACTTAACAGGGGATTAAAAAAGGAGAAAAAACTTTTTTCTTAGCTCAAGCAAGACTTTAGAAATAAGCCTGAACCTGCGCCCTTACCATAGATTCATCTAATTCAGCTCCGCCAACCTCTTCTTCCCTCTGGAAGGTATAGTCAAGCTGTACTTTCCATTTGTGATTACCGCTTAGATAGTAGTTAAGTCCTTGAGTGAAAGTCCATACTTGGTCAAGGTCAGCCATCACTTCATCATCAAAAACTACCATCGCATACCTTGAGGCAAGCTCGACTTTTTTCGGAACGACGAAGAAACCGCCTTGAACCCTGAAACCATAATCATAGGCAGTCTCAATGCCGGCTTCGTCTGCATTCACCCATCTTCCAATATATTCACCAGTAAGGTTAAACCTAGAATCCCTATAGTTTATGTCACCGGTAATTGAAGTTACCGTTCCGCCATTTGAAATATCTCTTTCTCCAGAAGGAATTCCAATATTGCTGTCCGCACTACTTTCCTCAAGATCTATGCCAGCGACAGCAGCTCCAATCGTAAGCGTAGGCTTTTTAGCAAAATTCTCTCTTACCTTTTTGGCCTTTCCACCCAGAACAGCAACCTGAACTCTAGCTGCCCAAAGCATTCCTGTGTTATCTTTATCGTTTCTTACGTTCGTACCTTGACCCTGGAAAAAACCAACGTCATAGCGAACCATCCCATTGTTCATAAAACCGTAAAAGCCACCACCTATATCCCTATCGTACTCAAAGTAGTCAGTTATGATCGAGCGACCTACAAGTTGGAGAACGGAAGAAGAGTTAAGTACTTCTCTGTTAAAGGGAACTTTGTACTGACCTACCGTAGGAACAAAAGTCTTGTTCTTGGCAAATGACAACTTCATGTCTTTTAGTTCTCCTTCTCTCGAGAAATCATACTGAACCTTATATTTCATCCATGGGGCAAAAGCATTACCATTCCACGTTACACGAAGTCTTCTTACTCTGAAACCAAGACCTTCATCGTCGTCCCCATCTGGATTTATGTAATTGGCAAGAAACTGGCCTTGCAGTCTCATTCTGAGCTTGTAGTTCTTGTCTGCGGTCTGAAAAGTCAGACCAGTGCCTTTTTTGGTCTTTACCTTGATATCGTCAGCGGCGTTTGCCTGAAGCGGTACAAAGGAAAACAGCGTCATAAAAGACACTGCCAAAACTGCTAAAATTCTCATCTCGTATCCTCCTCGGTGTGTTTGTTGCTCCATTTCTGAACAACTGTGACCTAATGATATGTTCGAATGATTAATTCAGAATAAACAAATTGTTAGTTTTATGTTAAGACCCTATGGAGCAAGATTGATGTACTCTTTTGCATTCTGTAAATTATCAAGGAACACACATGGCAAAGCTTATAGCGGTAGTAGATGACGAAAAAGATATACTTAATCTTATAACCCACCATCTAAAGCGCGAGGGGTATCAGGTAAAATCTTTTCAGAGTGGAAAAGATTTCCTGCTGTACATAAACTCCGTCCCGCCTGATCTTGTACTGCTTGATTTAATGCTCCCGGGAATGGATGGGCTTGAATTATGCAAAATTCTTAAAAATAAGCCATCCACTGAATCCATACCTATAATTATGATCACCGCAAAATCTACTGAGGCAGATATAGTGGTAGGTCTTGAACTCGGTGCCGACGATTACATAGTCAAACCATTCCGAACTCGAGAGCTTATTGCTAGAGTTCGAAGTATAATGAGAAGGTACGAGATAAAAACCATCTCGGATGGGATACTTCGGATCGCTAATCTCAAAATAGACCAAGCAAGCTACGAGGTGTCTGTCAACTCGAAAAAAATTGATCTTACCACCACTGAGTTCAAAATACTTGAAACACTAGGAGAAGCTCAAGGCAAAGTTTTTACTCGCGACCAACTACTTAAACGAAAAAGTCTCTGGGGAGATGAAAGAGTAGTTTTTGATAGAACAATTGACGTCCATATAAAAAACCTTAGAGAAAAACTGGGTTCCGCCGGCAAAATGATAAAGACCGTGAGAGGAATCGGTTACAAGCTAGAAGAGACTTAACCACCGGTTTGAAGATATTCAGAAAACATTTTTTTTACCTGCTATGCATTGCTGCCTCCGCAGCTCTCCTAGCTATGTTGTTCCACAGTGAGCTTGAGACATGGGTATATGCCGCGTACACCACCATATTTATGGTCTTTGGATTCATCCTCGCATGGATAATAGAAAGGGATATTTTAAAAGACTTCTCAAGAATATCAAAAGCACTTGAGCTCCTGCCGGAAAAACAGAAAAAAGCCCGGAAAACAGGTCGCAAGATAAGCGATTTCGACACCGGAGTCTCAATCTCCATAAGTGAACTTTCGGATAGGATATCCATTCAAATGCAGTCAACCGAAAGAGAAGGAAACCAGCTAAAAAGCATAATAAAATCCATGATAGAAGGGGTAATAGTAATATCCAAGGAAGAAAACCTACTGCTCATAAACGATGCCGCTAAAGAAATGTTAGGAATAAACGACGCGGCCATTGACCGTCCCTATATGGAAACCGTGAGAAACCACGATCTCCAGACTCTTATATCACGCATGAAACAAAAGAAGAAATCAGCCACCCAAGAAATCTCCATACTTTACCCACGGGAAAAATCATATCTTGTAAGCGTTCGTGTAAGTCCACGCTATAGGGAGATCATAGTGGTAATCTTCGACATAACAGAATTTAAGAAGCTTGAGAAAATAAAGGCCGATTTCGTAGCGAACGTCTCACATGAACTACGAACTCCTCTTACATCTATAAAGGGATATATCGAAACGCTTCTTCACAGAAGCTATGACACAGAAAAGGAGAAAAAGAATTTTCTTGAAATAATAGAGCAAAACACTGACAGACTCATAGCGATAGCTTCCGACCTGCTTGTGCTCTCAGAACTTGAAAGCAAGGAAACTGATCCTATTAACTTAAGAAAAGGGTATGAAGAAATAGACATTGGAGAAATCATTGTTCGCTCCGTTGGTTCACTTGACTCCCTGTTCTCAAGAAAAAAAATCAATCTTTCCCTTGAAATTAAAGATGGATTGCCTCCTTACAGAGCAAATAGATTTCTTCTGGAGCGCATGCTTATCAATCTTGTTGAGAACTCAGCCAAGTACACTCTTGAAAATGGCTCGGTGTCAGTACGTGCCTCAAACCAAAACGGCAACTTAAAAATAGAAGTCGAAGACGACGGAATAGGAATCCCACCAGAACATCATGAAAGGATATTCGAGAGGTTCTACAGAGTGGATAAGAACCGCTCAAGGGAAATAGGTGGAACAGGACTCGGTCTGAGCATAGTAAAACACATAGTCATACAGCACGGGGGGAGTATAGGGGTTAAGAGTGCCGAAGGAGAAGGGAGCACCTTTATAGTCAATCTTCCGCATCGCGAGAATTGAGTACAGAATGCAGTCAGTTAATCTCCGAAGTATGCTGGTGCTTTAACATCTCTCCAGTAGCTATATAGTAAGCGTTCTCTGCTATGTTCGTCGCGAGGTCCGCCACCCTCTCAATGTTTCTTGCAACATAAATGTAGCGAAGCGCCCGATTAAGCGTCGAAGGATCCGACAGTACGAAGGTTATGAGTTCCCTTACTATCTGGTGCTGATAGTTATCAACCTCATCATCTTTCTGACAAACTTCAACAGCAAGCTGGTGATCCCTTCTTATGAACGCATCTAGGCTTTCTCTCAGCATTTCCATCGCCTTGTCTGCCATCTTAGGAATATCAACAAGCGGTTTTATAGGAGGGGAATCTGCCATAAAAAGAGCCATTCTAGAGATGCTTGATGCATGATCCCCTATCCTCTCAAGATCGTTGTTCACCTTCATTATCATAATAACAGTACGAAGGTCCTTAGCCTCAGGATGGTAAAGAGCCAGGATCTTAACGCAGAGATTGTCTATATCAATCTCCATGGCGTTTACCTGCTCATCAGTGCTGATCACTTCCTGGGCAAGAATCATGTTGCCTTCACGTAAAGCCTTTATACTTTTCGCAACACGGCTTTCAACAAGCGAAGACATCTCAAGCAACTTATTATTAAGAAGCAAAAGCTCTTCTTTATATTTTATCATTCACAATGCCTCACAAGTAGATAGGTACTATCTCTAGCCAAACTTACCCGAAACGTAGTCTTCAGTATGCTTTTTGGCAGGATTAAGGAATATTTTCTCTGTTGTATCAAACTCAACTATGTCTCCTATATACATAAAGGCCGTATAATCCGAAACCCTGGAGGCCTGCTGCATGTTGTGGGTAACAATAACTATGGTGAATCTGTCTTTTAGTTCAGTTACTAGGTCCTCTATCTTTGCGGTGGCTATAGGGTCAAGCGCTGAGCAGGGCTCATCCATCAAAAGCACATCCGGTTCAACTGCAATGGCTCTTGCTATACAAAGTCTTTGCTGCTGACCTCCTGAAAGTCCCATGGCACTATCATTGAGCCTGTCACTTACTTCGTCCCAGAGAGCAGCGCGTTTGAGATTTTTCTCCACAAGCTCGTCAAGAACCGACTTCTTGTTAATTCCCGCTATTCTTGCTCCGTATGCGACGTTCTCATAGATGGACTTTGGAAATGGGTTTGATTTCTGGAACACCATTCCGACCTTTTTTCTAAGATCGGTAATATCAACATCGGCGTCAAATATGCTTTTATCGTTAATAGATATGTTTCCTTCTATTCTGCAACCGTCAACAAGATCGTTTAGGCGGTTAAAGCAACGAAGCAATGTGGACTTACCGCAGCCCGAAGGACCTATAAACGCCGTAACCTTTTTTCTCGGTATATTCATTTCGATATCTTGAAGAGCCTGTTTTGCCCCGTAAAAAAGGCTTAGGTGCTCAACTTTGACCAATGGATCAGGAACGATTTTTGCCTTATCCGATCTTTGGGGTTTGTGGGTTATAGAGACGCCGTTTATTACCGGGGCGCTAAATTCTTGTTGTTGTCTCATCGCTTCTCCAGATGTCATCAAATCTCCTCCACTAACATCACTATTATACCGCGGAAGTCGCGTATTTTTTCCTTAGCCTGTTTCTTATTATTATTGCCGTTATGTTGAGTATAACCACTATCAATATTAGCAAAAATGCTGTCATGAACACCATTGGTTTCGCAGCCTCGGAGTTTGGAGACTGAAAACCGAGATCGTATATGTGAAATCCTAGGTGCATGAATTTTCTCTCAAGGTGAAGAAAAGGGAAATGCCCGTCTATAGGAAGGTCAGGCGCAAGCTTGACAACTCCCGTTATCATAAGAGGCGCCACCTCACCCGTAGCCCGGGCAATCGCTAGGATAAGGCCCGTTAGTATGGCTGGAAGCGCGCTCGGAATAACAACTTTCCAGGTAGTTTCGAACTTTGTGGCTCCAAGAGCAAGAGAACCTTCCCGTATATTTCTCGGAACTGAAGCAAGTCCTTCTTCTGTCGCGACTATAACAACAGGAAGCGTGAGAAGCGCGAGGGTAAGAGATGCCCAAAGTATGCCTCCCGTACCAAAAGTCGGGCTTGGAAGAGCTTCCTTGAAAAACACGGAGTCGATTATACCGCCTACACCATAGAGAAAAAATCCTACTCCGAAAACTCCGAACACAATCGAAGGAACTCCTGCCAGATTGTTAACACATATCCTGACGATCCTAACCATCAGCCCCTGCTTTGCATACTCCCGGAGATACAGTGCCGCTATGACTCCAAAAGGCATGACCACAATACTCATTATAAATACCATTAGAATGGTGCCGAAAATCGCAGGGAAGATTCCACCCTCCGTATTCGCCTCCCTTGGATCATCGGAAATGAATCCCCAGAATCTTTCAACGTAAAAACCTGCTTTCTCGACAAACCCCATATAGTTGGGGCGAAAAGCCATAACGATCTTTCCAAGCGGCATAACTTTCTCCTCACCCGCCGCAGACGACATTACCACCTCGTTTCTGTTAAGCTCCGTATAAAGTTTTTCAAGTTTTGCCTCACTCACCTTGTAAAGTGCCTCGTATTCTTCTATTTTCAGACGGAATTCAGCTTCCTTGGCCGAGTTGTTCTCACCGCGCATGGAAAGACCTCGAAGCTTCAAGCGTTGTTTTTCAATACCGTAGTTTATATCCCCTATTTCCCCCTTCTCTATCTTCAGTATCTCGTCGTGTATCTTGTTGGCATCATGTATAACAGACTTTAGAACAGAAAAAGCCTCCGGGTCCGCACCTGAAACAATCTCTCCATTTTTTCTTATCTCTTTTAAGTATCCGTGGTAATTCCCCCACTCGCGCCGCTCAAGAATTACGGCATTGTTCGGATAGTCAAGAGAAGCTATATCGGCCTCATCTACCCATTTAAAATCAAGACCGTACAGGTCTCTATTTCCTATCTTGAGCTTTACGCGAAAATCAGACTCACTTCTTATCCCCTCCGCTCCGCGCACCAATTCCCTACCTTGAAACTGACCCAAATATACCGAGCCATCGGTAAGCTTATAGCGCCCTATATCAACCGGCCACATTGAACCGAGTCCTTTCGTAGCTATAAGAAATAAAAGCCCGCCTATCATAGCGAGCGTAAGCATGAGGGCAAGACCTGATATCCATATGTAGGCATCACCCGGTTTCCAAAGTTTAGGCATCGGACTGTGCGTACTTCCTCCTCAGTCTCTGGCGAAGAATCTCCGCCAAGGTATTAAGAAAAAAGGTGACTAAAAACAGCAAGATGGCCGCAAGGAAAAGCACTCTGTAGAGTGTTCCACCATGAGGAGCTTCGGGAAGCTCAACCGCGATGTTAGCCGAGAGAGCTCGGAAACCGTTAAAAACGCTCCAGTCCATAATTGGAGTGTTGCCTGTGGCCATGAGCACTATCATTGTCTCTCCAACAGCTCTTCCGAACCCTATCATAACAGCGGAAAATATGCCGGCGCTTGCCGTCGGCAAAACTATCCTTATCGCGGTCTGCCACCTGTTGGCTCCAAGGGCCAAAGAACCCGCAGAGAGAATCCTGGGAACGCTTGAGAGCGCATCCTCTGAGATCGTGAATATTATGGGAATAACTGTAAAACCCATCGCGAATCCTACCACCAGCATATTTCTCTGATCATAGCGAAGATCGAATAATCTGAAAAACCAGTCCTTAAAGTCTCCGGCAAAGATAAGGCTCTCAAGAGGGCCATTAAGCCAGAGGGAAAGAGCAACCGCAAGCCCTATCACTCCCACTATACTGAAAAGCTCAAACCCTACGCGGAACCTGCCGGAAAAGGAAAATGGCAGACGGTTCCATAAAAAAAGTACAAGTAGAGTAAGCCCGATTAATATAAACGGCATTATAAGGGTCGCGACGAATATCTTCTCAAGCAGCGGCGCGAGCCAAAGTCCTGCAAGAAATCCTAAAACAACGCTCGGGAGCGCCGCCATTACCTCTATAACCGGCTTCACTACATTTCTTATAGAGGGATGGAGGAACTGCGAAACACATATGGCTGCCAAAATCGCAAGAGGAATCGAAAGTATCATGGCGTATATTGCGCCTTTCAGAGTTCCGTACGCAAGTGGAGTAAGGCTGAACTTGGGCTCGAACTCATCTGTCCCTCCCGTTGACTGCCAGACGTATTCGGGCTCGTCATAGCCTTCATACCATATTTTTCCGAACAGGGAGCGGAAGTTAGTCTCAGGATGAGGATTATCTATATGGTAGCTTGACAAAACCATGTCCGAATCCAGGGCAACCACACCATTTGCCTTAGGAGCAAAGGAAAAACCCACATAGGGTTTTCCCCCACCTGGGAAGTCAATCTGCTTCTCAGAGGAAGTTGCCTGATACAGGGAGATATTCCCCTTTGTATCGGAAGCTAGGAAACCCCTTCCTCTCTGCGATGCTGAGAACTTGTCAACAGGGCCCGGAAGCGCAGGCAATACGTGTACTTTTGCGAGTTCGCTTCTTTGACCACCATTAGTGGTTTCAAACCACACACTGACGTTCCCCGCCGCATCACCGACTACGAGAGACCGGTGACCCAGCAGAAAACCCATTTGAGTAACCGCAACCCCGGGGTCTGCGGTAGCTGAGAGAACAGATTTCAGTTCCGGTGAGGAAAGATCCGAAAGTGCCCAATGGTAAACCTTTCCGTTTGAGGTAGAAACGTAAAGATTTTCAGTTGAGGAATCTATTTGTATTCCGGTGACAATTGCTCCTTTAAGCTGACCAGTAATATCCGTTGTGAAAATTTGGGTTTGGCTTTCATCCAAAAACCCTTCTTCTTCAACCTCCGCGTAAGTAATAAGACGCCCTGAAGCCGTGTAAGCCGCAACAACAGGTCTTGAGGTTTCTGGCGAACTCTGATAAGCGAAAATTTCTATTGATTCTTGGGCTATCTGAAAAGCTTCTTCTTCCGTAACTTTCGGCACTATGGTTCTTTCTATGCCTTCGTGGAATTCAACCCTGAAACTTACTTTAAAAGGCTTTACGTAACCTGCTCTGCCAGCAAGAGCATAGGAAGTATTTGTTTTCGCATTGTAAAAAGAAGTGTAGCCACTGGTCTTGTGTGAAATCGTGTGGATACCGAGAAGTTTCGGTTCTTTTTCAAGCGTGAAGAAGCGCACCGAGCCCAGTGAATCTATGGTGAAAATCTGTTCTCTGTACTCGTCGACTCCCATGCCGAAGATACGCACCTGCTCGGCAGGGGATTTGGAGTCGAAATCACCTTTCATTTCCGAAACGCTTTCGAGTTTTTTCTCTGGACTTTTCCATAGAGGAACGGTTTCTATCCCTATGAAAAAAAGTATTCCTATTATGCAGAAGATAATTCCCACACCGCCGACATACACAACATACCTTGCCAGCCCGTCATAGAACTTTCTTCTCTGTATCTGTTTTTGTTTTGAACTTTCGGTTGTCAGTGAGTCGGGATTGTTTTTCGACAATGTAGGTTACCTCGTGATATCGTCCGGCGAACAGGTGATTCCAAATTATTCGCGAAATGGCCTCGCGGAGCCCGTCCTGGGTCTGCGAGTCCTGAAAACATAAATTTTCTTTAGTTCGCACCTATAAGGGCTCTTAACTCAGACACCTTTGCGGCTGGAAGCGGAAGATAGCCATCTTTTATAACCATTTCCTGCCCCTGCTTGCTAAGAATGTATTTAAGGAACTCAAGGCGAAGTGGGTCAAGCGCTTCGTTAGGCTTTTTATTCACGTACAGGTAGAGGTACCTTCCGAGCGGATATTTCTTGCCAATAACGTTTTTGAGACTCGGCTCAAAACATCCATTAACATTTTTAGCAATAGCAATAGCTCTTACTCCCGAGGTTTTGTAACCAATACCGCTGTAGCCTATACCCTGAAGGTCTTCGGTAATTCCCTGAACAACAGCCGAGGATCCCGGCTGCTCTTTAACAGTATCCTTATAGTCACCCTTACAAAGAGCCTTCTTCTTGAAGTAACCATAAGTTCCCGAAGCTGAGTTTCTTCCGTAGATACTTATGGGTTTGTTAGCCCAGTTGCCACCTATACCTGCCTCTCCCCAAATACTGATATTGCTTTCGCCCCCGCACTTTCTGTTCTTCGAGAAAATAGCGTCAACCTGCTTTATTGAAAGACATTTGACCGGGTTATCCTTGTTAACGTAAACGGCAAGAGCGTCGATTGATGTCGGAACTGCAGTCGGCTTGTAATCAGCTACCTTTTCGAAAGCGTCAACTTCTTTCGATTTCATCTGTCTGGACATGGGGCCAAACTGTGAAGTTCCCTCTATAAGAGCCGGAGGAGCAGTGCTTGAACCTTTGCCCTCTATCTGGCATTTAACGTTTGGGTAGAACTTGGCGAATCCTTCGCACCAGAAAGTCATAAGATTATTCATGGTATCTGAACCCACACTGTTTATGTTTCCAGAAACACCCGTTACCTTGCTGTAGGAAGGTATGCCCGGGTCAACTTTGACCGTCTGGGCTCCGGCAACTTGACCGAAGGTAACAGCACAAAAAAGCGTAAAAAGCGCAAAACTCGACTTAATACTCAAATTCTTCATTACGAGAATCCTCCTTAAGATAGTGGAAACCCAACCAAATCAGTTTGGTTAATTTAAACCTCAGAAGGTTAAGCAAATGTTAAGAACCAATTAAAAAAGAGTAAACAGGAAGGAAAAAAGCGGTTTGCAAGTGTTAGCGTCTAGATTTACCGGATATGACAATGCGGTCGTTAAGAGCTTTGTCACTTGCCTTGTAATATTCCATGGCCTCGGGCATCCACTTGCGGAGATTTCTTATTCTAGTCTTGTATCCTGGGTGAGTAGAGAGAAACTCGGGTGGAGCACCACCACCTGCAGCACCCATTCTCTGCCAAAAAGGAATTGCCTCGCGCGGGTCATAGCCCGCTTTAGCCATGTATATAAGACCTATTCTATCGGCCTCTGACTCCTGTTTTCTCGAAAATGGCAAAGCGGCTAAAAATGTCGTTCCGATCCCGTAAACCGCAAGAACTCTGTTGGAGGTTTCTTCATCCTTTCTTCTCATGGCCGCCTCGAGAGCCGCATAACCCATGTCAAGTAGAATTCCAAAACTGAGCCTCTCAGCGCCATGGCGCGCGGTAGCATGGGCAATTTCGTGGGCCATCACAGTGGCAAGTCCCGCA
>RKRQ01000104.1 GCA_007571325.1 Candidatus Dadabacteria bacterium | reverse complement strand
ACGTCAAAATGGAAGAAAGGCACTCTGCCTTCATAGCAGTTCATTATAACGAAAGTGGGGCTGTTGGGTTCTTCCTCTATTCCGAGGCCGAAGGCAAGACCCTTGGCGAAAACCGTCTTTCCCGCTCCCAGTTCTCCTGTGAGACCCACAATGGAGCCTCTGGGTATGAATTTCCCCATTATCTCGCCGCAAAGCATTGTCTGTTCAGGTTTGTTGACCTGTAAGAGGAATTGGGATTTCATCGAAATTATCTTACCGCAGTGAAGTGCTTTTCTTCTCTTGATGATATTATGGAATTCATTGAAGCGGGGATTTTACGCGAGATTTCAGATGCGGTAAAGCCCGCAGTGCCTGTTTCTTCGAGAAGAAGGTCGGCTGCGTGTCCGTGGAGAAAAACGCCCAGAAGACAGGACTGAAGGCAGCCATATCCTTGAGCCATAAGTCCTCCAATTATTCCCGTTAGAACGTCCCCCGTTCCAGCTGTGGCCATGGCGGAATTCCCTGTCGGGTTTATGAATACTTCTGTGCTGGGGGCGGAGACGACGGTTCTTGCGCCTTTAAGCACCACGTAGCAGCGGTACTTCTGGGAAAACGAAGTCGCGGTTCCGACCCGGTCATCCTGTACCTGTTTTGTCGTGATGCCGCAGAGCCTAGCCATTTCCCCTGGATGCGGGGTTATTGCCACGGGAGCTTTCGCTTCTCTCAAGATTTCGGGGTTATTAGAAATTATATTAAGCGCGTCGGCGTCAAGAACAATCGGCACTTCGCACTGCATTATTACTTTTTCGAGAAATTTTCCAGTGCTTTGCGAAGTTGATATTCCGGGGCCCACAGCGAGTGCCGTTTTCTTTTCGTCAAGTTCTGCTAGGACTTCTTCATGCGCGTCGAGGTGAAATGTTCCGTTCTTTGAGTCCTTAAGCGAAATGGACATCACTTCGGTCGTCTTTTCTTCAATGGCGGGGGATATGCTGTTTGGAACTCCCAAAGTGACAAGTCCGCTTCCGGTCCTGAGGGCCGCCTCGGCGCAGAGAATCGCGGCCCCGCTTTTTCCCGGAGAACCCGCAAGCACAAGAAGATGTCCGTAGGTTCCCTTGTGAGAGTCTGCGGACCTTTTTTTTATGAGTCCCACGCATTTTTGGAACGTGAGGAGTTCAAAAGGAAGATTTTCCCAAAGCGTCTTGGGGATCGTTATATCCGCCACGAAGAGTTTTCCCGTATGGTCAACCCCCGGGTAAATGCACATTCCAAGCTTTGGTGGAGCGAAAGTGACCGTAACGTCAGCTTCTACCGTCACTCCTAGAGGTCGTCCCGTGTCTGCGTCAAGTCCAGAAGGTATATCCACGGAAACGCACGGGACGCTTAGGCGGTTCATGAACTTTATAAGTTTTTCGTAGAATCCTCCCACATTCCTGTCAAGTCCGGTGCCGAAGATGGCATCGACTATGACGTCCGTATCCTTTATCCCGGGGAGTTTTTCCTCAAGCTCCTTTACGTCGCCTTTGATTTCAAGAAGTGAATCGAGGTTTGTTTTTGCATCTCCCTTATAGCGCTGTTTTTCCTGGGTGATGTACACTCTTACTTCTTTTCCCGAGGAAATAAGATGGCGGGCGATTACAAAGCCGTCGCCGGCATTGTTCCCCGCGCCACAGACAACAGCTATTTTCTGTGCAGAAGGATATTCAGCCAGGATGACGGATGCCACGGCTCTTCCCGCGTTTTCCATGAGAACGATGCCGGGAACGCCGAATTCCTCTATGGTTCGTCTGTCTATCTCCCTTGAGATCTGCTTGGTTGAAAGCCTCATGGTTCTCCGGGACTTCTAACAGCATTTGCTATTTCCCCATTCCTCCTGCCGCTGTTGGTCTTGAGTCTCCAAACTCTTTTATATGTCCAGCAACGAACTCCTCAGCGTGATCAAAACAGAAATAATAGGAAAGAAGAATACTTCCGCTCCGATTGACCGTGATCAGCTGATAATGGCGGCTGCATATGTCCATTCCGCATTTTATGCACTGTTTTATAGAGTTTCGTTCCCCAGAAAGTTCGCAACGTTCTCCACTAGGGCTCAAGTGATCACACTGGTAGATTTCAACTTCTATGGTTTTTACCGACAAATGTCTTTCCCTCCCCTGAATTTCTACATTAATTATACAACTTCATATAAAAGTTTTGTAAATAACACATATAATTTATAATAGACATTGAAATATAATCCCATGATAAATCCAACACAGGCCCTAACCGGCACATTGAAATATTTTTACATTAAGGCTACCGGAAGGCCGAAGTTACTTAATCTTGAGATAACCAAGCTTTGCAACGCCCGCTGCGATTTCTGTGATTACTGGCAGACAAAGCACGAAGAGCGTCTTTCGGATTACACCCCGGTAATAAAGAAGATAAATCCCCTTGTCACCGTTATTACTGGAGGAGAACCTATGATAAGAAAGGATCTTCCCGATATCGTCAGGCAGATAAAGGGGTGTTCAATATTTATTTTTACCTCCATGGTTACCAAGGGGGATTTTCTTACGGATGAAAAGACTGCTGAGCTTTTCGATGCCGGGATGGATCAGATTGCTGTTTCTCTGGATTTTCCAGGGGAAAAACACGATACGTACAGGGGTATTCCCGGTCTCTGGAAAAAGCTTTCAGAGACGCTCCCCGAACTCTCCGAGCGGTTTCCAGATAAAAGCCTTGTTCTTAACACCATAATAATGGAGGACAATCTTGACGAGGTGATTGACATAGCGAAAAAGGCAAGAGAATGGGGCATAGCCATATCCTTTAGCTCTTACTCGGTTATGAAAACCAACAACGAAGACCACTTTGTGAAAAAAGAAGCTCTGTCAAAGGTAAAGAATTTGGTTGAGGAGCTAATAGAACTTCGAAGAAAGTGGAAAGGCACAATACTTTCAACCGAATACTATCTGAGGGAAATTCCGGGTTATTTTGAAAGGGGGAGCGTCCCCGATTGTCTTGCGGGAATAAGTCATATACATGTTACACCGAGCGGTCACCTGAAACGCTGCTCTGAGATGCCTGTGGCTGCCCACTATACTGAATACAAGCCTGATATTTACTCTAAAACCAAGTGTACTTCCTGCTGGTACAGTTGCAGGGGGGAAACCCAGAGCCCGGCAAATGTTAAGAGGGCTATGGAATACATGGGGATTTATATCTAAGTTATATTAGCTTTCCAGTCGGTACCGTCCTGACGGTCTTCAAGTACAATTCCCTTTGAATTGAGGTAGTCCCTGATTTCATCGGCCTTTTTCCAGTTTTTCTCCTTCCTGGCCGAATTTCTTTCGTCTATTAGCTTTTCTATCTCAAAAGGATCTATGTTTGAAAGGTTGGCAGTTGATTTTCTTTGTTTCATATATTCGGCCGGTTCCTGATGCAGCACACCCAGTACTCCACAGATCTCTTTTATCTTCTTAAGAGCGAGAGTCGCACTCTGGGTCCGACCAACAGAATCAAGCGACCTGTTTATTGAGCGTATGAGGTCAAAGAGGTTTCCCACGACGTCAGCGGTGTTGAAATTGTCGCTCATTGACGAGTGAAAATCTTCTTCGAATTTTCTGATTGAACTCTCAAGCTTAGCATCGCGACCCTTGGCTTTCTGTGTCTCTGACGCTCTCAGCAGGGTCAGATATATTCTCTCAAGAGACGCCTCGCTGTCGTACATGTTTTTTTCTGAGAAATCAGCGGGATTCTGGTAGTGATGCGAGAGGAAAAAAAGCCTTATGGCTTCGGGTGACCATCTTTTTGTGGCTTCAGAGAGCGTGAAAAAATTCCCGAGGGATTTTGACATCTTCTCTCTGTTTATTCTTATAAGACCGTTATGTAGCCAGTATTTTGCAAACGGTTCGCCGGATGCGGCTTCTGACTGTGCTATTTCGTTTTCGTGGTGCGGAAAAACAAGATCCTTTCCCCCTCCATGTATTTCGAAGTTTGTTCCCAGATATTCCATGCTCATAACGGAGCATTCTATGTGCCAACCTGGTCTTCCGTTTCCCCAGGGGCTCTTCCAAAACGGTTCGCCGGGTTTTGATTCTTTCCAGAGCGCAAAATCAAGAGGGTCTTCTTTTTCTTCATTTACGTCTATCCTCACTCCCTCTAGCATATGATCTAGAGAGCGCCCGGAGAGCTTTCCATAGTCGGGAAATTTCCTTACGGAGAAAAAGACATTGTTGCCCGAGCGATAAGCAAAGCCTTTTTCCATTATTTTTTCTATAAGCGCGG
>RKRQ01000092.1 GCA_007571325.1 Candidatus Dadabacteria bacterium | reverse complement strand
CTGTTCTTAATAGAATCGATAGTGACTCTGTTGATTCCGGGAATGCTTCTGCTTACTGAAAAGTGGAACCCGCTCGGTGGAGTTCCTGGCTAAGGCTTATTTTTAATGCCTAACGAAACGAACAAGCCCGGCTTAAGCATCATGTGCAACAGAGGGAAAAATAGATATTGAAAATCTGTTTTGTTTCGTTTGGGAAGTTAGTATCTCTACAAAAAAATTGCGAGATGGCTTTAAACTAGTTTCTTATGGGATGTATAGTCGTTGAGCTATAGTTCCTTGTCTTTTGGGGCAGGGGATTTCCGGTCTGTAGGGTGATAAAAAGGGGGACTTGAAGGTCCCCTTTTTTGTTTTTTTACCTCTTAAGTCATAGGATTCAGGGTTTTCACCCTTCTTCTTTTCTCTGAACGAGAATCACCCACTTTCCTTTCTGGACGGGTTTTTCAGCATCTTTGTGAGTAAATACGTTTACCTCAAAGATGAAAAATCCCATGTTTGGACGCTTGTGTTCTCTTTTCTCAACGAGCTTTCTCGTTATATGAATTGTATCACCTGGGAAAACGGCTCCTGAGAATCTCCAGTCCTCCAGTCCCATAAACGCGACCGTTGCAAGTCTCGGCATGGTAAACCAGAGTCCTGTAGCTATGGAAGTGACCAGCATGCCATGAGCAACCCTGGTCTTGAACACGGTTTTTTTGGCGAATTCCTCGTCTATGTGCATGTTGTTATAGTCTGCGGAAAGCCCTGCGAAGTTGACTACATCAGCTTCAGTGATCGTTCTTCCTGAGCTTTTGTGTTCGTCTCCCTCGTTTAGGTCTTCGTAAAAAAGTCTTGACATTTTCGTTCTCCTTATCAGTTGGCGGGTTTGAATTTGGGCAGAGTGACATCATCTGTAACGTCATCGAAAACCACCTGAACGTCCATACCTATGGATACATCATGCGGGTCGACATCAACGACGTTGGACATAATTTTAACGCCTTCATCCATTTCGATAAGAGCTACGACATAAGGTGGTTCACCCTTGTAGGCTTTGGAAGGACCCATATGATGAATGGAAAAAGTCCAGACCTTGCCCTTGCCCTCGCTTTCAACCCACTCTATGTCCTCGCTCATATCGGCACCTGGAGAAAGAGCTCTGGGGTAAAAGAAGAACTCTCCGGTATCCTTTGATCTAGGGATAACCAGTTTATGTTGCTTTGCAGCCTCCCAGAAAGGTTTTGTTTCGGGGCGGAATTCAGGCAAAGGCTTGTTATACTCTTTTTTTTCTTCAGACATTGGTATTCTCCTTAATTTGTAGTTTGGTTAGTTAATAGGCTGGTTGCCAAGAACCACAGTGCTGTGAGCAGACACTATACCACCATTTCCATGTACCACGGCGACCTCGGGGTCTTCGACCTGTCTATTGCCGGCATCACCTCTTAACTGCAGAGTGGCTTCCACAACATGGTGCATGGCTCCCAGATGTGCCTGAGAAAGCAGTCCCCCATGAGTGTTCACAGGCAGGTCTTTACCTATCTCCATTCTACCCTCGAGAGCAAAAGCGCCACCTTCGCCCTTGGGAACGAAACCCAGTCCCTCAAGTTCAAGCAGAACAGTTATGGTAAAACAATCATAAAGGAAAGCTATGTCGACATCCTTGGGCTCTATTCCGGCGGTACCGAAAGCCTTGTTTCCGGAACGTTCCACGGCGTTGTATATCTGATCCAGATTCTCAAGAGTGGTAAGGTACTGATGAGAGTATCCCTGACCCATACCCCAGAGATAAGCCAGGTCGTTGGTTATTCCAAGTTCCTTGGCCTTGTCTTCGGTGGTGACGATGAAAGCGGCGCCGCCGTCGGAGATAATGGAGCAGTCATACTTGCGAAGAGGCTCGGCGATTACCCTTGATTCAAGCACGTCCTCTATGGATAGAGGATCCTTGTTCATGGCGTTTTCCTTGTCTGCAGCATGTTTTCTCATGGTTACGGCCACAGCAGCCAGATGTTCGGGACGATTGTTCCAGTCATGTAGATATCTCTGCGCGGCAAGGGCGTATCCACCGGGAGTGGTTAACCCGTATGGGAACTCGAACTCCGCATGACACATTTCTCTTATAAGCGCAAGCATACCCGAAGACGATATACCCGAGAGAGTGTTATCCCCTCTTACGCAAAGAACAACCTCAGCCTGACCCGAAGCTATGGCCATAGCGGCTTCCGCAACCATCCACACCGCGGTAGCTCCACCAACGGCTACCGAAGAGAAAAACCTTGGGTTCATACCGAAGTAATCGGCAAAAGTGGTGCAATGCATAAAAGTATGTTCAACGAGAGAGAAAGCCGTTACGAGTCCGTCTACGTCTTCTTTACCGATTCCCGCATCTTCAATGGCGAGCTTAGATGCTTCGCTGAGGAAATGGAAAGAACTTTTGTTGGGAATTTTACCCTGCTCTGTTTCTCCGACTCCTGCAATAACCACTTTTTTCTTCTTAAGAAGTTCTCGGGTTTCTTGTATACCCGGAAGATTCTCTGACATTGTATTACTTCCTCCTTAAAAACTCTATTTTTCTTAAACTAAACTGCTAACTACCTAAGATCCCGTACCATATTACTACATACTTTTAGGTTTTGCCAACCTAGATTCCAAGTTCCCTAGAAATAACTATTCGCTGTATCTCGGAAGTGCCTTCTGTTATGGAAGCCAGTCTGGCATCACGATAGTATCTCTCCGCATTGTATTCAACACTGTAACCGTAACCCCCGAGCACCTGCAGGGCTTCGGTGGCTACCGATTGTACAACCTCGGCCGAGTAGAGCTTAGCCATTGAAGCTTCCTTGAGACATCTTTTCCCTTTGCTGTAGAGCCATGCGGCTTTGTATACCATCAGCCTGGCAGTTTCTATTTTGACCGCCATGTCGGCGAGCTTGAAGCTTATCGCCTGGAACTTCGATATGGGCCTTCCGAATGCTTCTCTTTCCTTTGAGTACTGAAGGGCGTATTCAAAGGCGGCCTGCGCTATTCCGACGCTTTTGGCGGAATGAGTTATGCGCGCTCCGAGCAGGGTTTCCATTGCTCCTGCAAACCCTCCTTCTCCCACAAGTAGATTATCTTCGGACACCTCGCAGTTTTCGAAGATAAGTTCCGAGGTGTCAGCGGAACGATGTCCAAGCTTGTGCATCTTCCCGCTGACGGAGAATCCCGGGGTCCCCTTGTCCACTATGAATATGCTTATGCCGTGTCCTTTTTTTGTCTTGTCAGTATAGGCAGCCACTACCGCGTAATCGCACATGGTGCCGTTTGTTATCCAGGTTTTCGTACCGTTAAGTAAGTAGTGGTCTCCCTTTTTTTCGGCTTGGGTTCTTATGCTTCGTGCATCGGAACCGGCATTAGGTTCGGTAATACCCAGAGAGCCTATTATCTTGCCTTCAATTCCGGGGATGAGATATTTTTGCTTCTGTTCCTCAGAACCGAATTTGTATATGGGGAACATGGACAGGCTGGTATGAGCGTTAACACACATGGCTATTCCCGCGTTAACCCTTCCCATTTCCTCAGAGAATATGCAGTCCATTATCTTATCCTGGCCGACACCTCCATATTCTTCCGGAAAAACGATTCCAAGCAGTCCGATTTCCCCCAACATGGGAAATAGCTGTTTGGGAAAAGTCTGTGTAGCTTCGGCCTCTTCGACCAGCGGCTCTATTTCATTCTGGGCAAAATCCACTATCATTTCCCGAAACATGCGCTGTTCGTCTGTAAATTCAAAATCAATAGGCAATTTGCGTCCTCCCTGTTCCGATTTTCATATAGCGAGAAAGCTTCTTGGAAGGGCAGTATAGCCGTTTTGGCATGCTCTGGCAAAGGAATTTGCGATTACTGTAAAAACTTGTTGACATTTCCGCCAAACAAATAGTAGTATATGAACGTTCCACCTTCCGGTTGCCGTCGTGGCTGTTTTTTCCTCTTAACGGATTAAGTGGCCTCGGCGGCTTTTTTCTCTCCTTGATACTGAATAAGCCGGAGCAATATCGCTAATGCTCCCCCGTTTTTTCGCTTTATAATTTGGTACTGGGGGGATATATGCACTTCTTGGGTCCCACAGTCGGAAAAGCGTCAAAATAATTGGAACTTGTATGCATAACTAGACAAATCACCCTCTAAAAAGTCCTAACTTCCTAGAAAAATTTTAAAAAGTTTTCTGAATTTGCGGATTTTTTACTTAGTAGCTTAGAGAAATACACTTAAGACGCTGTCTGGTTTGAGGGTCCACTTCTAAGTTCCAAATAA
>RKRQ01000060.1 GCA_007571325.1 Candidatus Dadabacteria bacterium | reverse complement strand
GTTTCTAGCCCGCATTTCTCACAGAGAAAAATATTGAGGTGTTTTGTGGGTGAAAAATGCAGGCTATGTACGGCTTTTTGCAGAAATCCTATTGAAGATGTTTGTACCAGTCTAGGGAAGATATTCCTAAGAGACTTTGCTCCGCTAAGCATTTTTTTGTTACACTATTAATCACTTGAAAATCAGAATGCGTATTTCATTAGCAAGCTGACTCCCCATGCACTCAAGTCGTCGGTTTTTGCCGTATACTCAACCGTATCTGTTCCCGGACCATTGTTTGAGACGTGACTACGTAACTGGTCCCATTCATCTGAATCACTGAACTCGGCATATTTGACCCAGCGTCCTTTAACTCCGATAGAAGTGCTTTCAGTCAGCATATAATCGACTCCAATCACCGCTTGGTAACCAAGCACTGTATCTTCAAGCGTGTTATTCTCCGTGGTAGTAGTACCTGCGATTTTGGTGTGCAAATTTTGACGGTCGGTAGCCTCATCTCCGCTACCCTTATAAATTGCTTTACCGGCATCTGCTGTCGTAATTGCATCTGGGTTTATGTTACGGGTCCAAATAGAGCTATAATCCACTTTAGCCGTCGCGAAGCCCATGCCTCCGCCAATGTAAGGACGGAGTTGTCCAGAGACAGGAAGGTCATAATAAACGTTAATGAACAGGCTGTTTATATTTACGTTTCCTATGCGTTCTTCAGAACGTGCAAGCTCCTGATTTGATTTGTCGATAATATCTTCACCTCCTCTACCAATATCGGATACCGTGTCGTATTGAGCACCCAAATTAAAATATTCGGCTTCAATCCTTGCTCCGAAGTTGGTGCTGAAACCCAAAGCGGCTCCAGCGATTATTCCAGTTGAACCGTCAAAGCTATTTTCCCAAGTTGAATCTGTGGAGCATCCGTTAACAGGGTCGAAAAGATCTTCTGAGTCTATGTAGCCGTCGCAAAGAGTTGGGGAATCATTGTCGCTGTAATAGGTATCCAAGGAATTTCCTATACCAAGTCCCAATTCAGTACTTATATAAAATTGCTGGGCTTTTAATGAAAAAGGAATCAATATCAGGATAAGTACAGAAAGAGCGGTAACTGCAAATCTATTCATTTCATATCTCCTATATGAATTATTACAATAAAAAAGCGAAAAATCAGTATAATCTATCCATTAATTAGAAAAAAACCGTTAAATGGTTGAAGCTAAATAGAAGCTGTGCTTAAATAAGAAATCTTATGAGTAAAATTGTTCTTTTTGAAAATTCTTTTTGATTTTGTTAAGAGCGTTTTTCTCTATCTGTCTTACCCTTTCTCTTGAAATGCCGAATTTGCGGGAAAGTTTTTCAAGAGTCTCGGGAGAATCAGTGAGAACGCGCTTTTCTATAATGTATCTTTCCCTGTCTTTTAAGTTTGCGAGGGCCTCTTTTATCTTTTTTCCGACAATTGGCAAAGTCTGAGAATCTTCAAGAAATTGCTCTTGGTCAAACTTGTCCCCAAGAATATCTAGGTAGGTGCGTTCTGTGCTTCCTTCCACATTAGCATCAAGTGATAGATCTTTTCCAGACATTATACGGTCCATCTCAATTACTTGGCTATCTGGTACGTCAAGTTCCTTTGCTATCTCGGAGTAGATCTCCTCTCCCATCTCTGCTCCTGCAGCCTCAATTTTGTTTTTCGTTGATCTCAGTTTGTAGAAAAGTTTTCTTTGAGACTGGTTCGTTCCGACTTTTACCAGACTCCAGGTTTTCATTATATGGTTTTGTATGTAGGCTCTTATCCACCAGACCGCATAAGAGATAAGCCTGTATCCCTTGGTTGGATCAAAACCTCTAACTGCTTTCATGAGGCCTATGTTGCCTTCTTGGATGAGGTCCATGGTGTTCACATTATAGTTTTTGTACTCATTCGCAATACGCACTACGAATTTCAGATTTGATACGATCAGTTTTCTTGCGGCCTCAAGGTCTCCCGTTTCCCTATGTTTCATAGCGAGCTCATATTCCTCTTCTCTGTTTAAAATAGGATAGTTTCTAATCTGTGCCAGATAACTTTGCAGGGAGTTTGAAAGCGCGGGAAGAGAAGAAGTTGCTTTCTCCGGTTTCTTTTTTTCTTCTTTTTCGCTGGCCATTTCTGCTCGGTGTAAGATTGGTTGACTGTTTATCTTATCTATATAAAATTAACTACTCTTTGTTTTTTTTCTATTTCCTAACAGTTCCGGCGTAGCTCAGTTGGCAGAGCAGATGACTGTTAATCATCGGGTCGCAGGTTCGAGCCCTGCCGCCGGAGCCATACCTTTCTCTCCTAGAGTTAAAGAACATGGGAATGCGGTTTTAGCCTTTTACAATAAGTGTCCGGGCAAGTTGCGATTAGTTGCAAAATGGGCATAAGTCCAAGCTAATTTAGATTGTTTTTTTAAATTAGCCTGAAAAATTCTTGGATGTTTTTTTCAATGCTTAAATGCAATATCTTCCTATATAAGATTGTAAATCATCATGAAAAGATATCGCATGTTAGGACTTGATTTATGGGTCTCGAGCCTTGCCGAGAGATCCCCGATCCCACCGAAAAAAGATTCATTGTAGATTTCTGCCACTCTTTTGAACTCGTCAAATTTTATAAGAGGTGACTCGCGAACGGTGAGCGGACGCACATTTTTTTCGGCAGAAGTTATCCTGATTCCTTCACCTTCTGTAGTTGCCAGAAACCATCTCTGGGAATCTTCAAGCATAAGTTCTATACCGCCTTCTGTCTTTTGCTTGAGAAGTTCCCACTCCTGCTCCTTGGATTCGCTGAAAGGTATTTTTCTGTCTGCAAGCATTTTTCACTCCGAGTAACTGTTTTTGGAGTTTATTTTACACCATGGCGAAAAAATATGTAACGCTACTGACGGAGAAGTGGTTTTAAGTGTTCTCCTGTGTAGGAGTTTTTTACGGAAGCCACTTTTTCAGGGGTGCCGACAGCCACTAGATGGCCTCCCTTGTCTCCCCCCTCTGGTCCGAGATCAATTACGTGGTCTGCGCATTTTATTATCTCAAGATTATGCTCTATAACTATTATGCTGTTGCCTGCTTCGACAAGCCTGTTAAGAACGTCAAGCAGTCTACCTATGTCTTCTATATGAAGTCCGACCGAGGGTTCGTCAAGAATATAGAGAATGTTGTTTTTATCCTTTCTTGATAGCTCTCTGGCTATTTTTATCCTTTGAGCTTCTCCACCGGATAGCGTTGAGGCGGGTTGACCGAGCTTTAGGTAACCGCATCCGACATCCTTTAGAACTTTCAGTTTTCTACTAACGGCCGGGTTCTTTGAGAAGAAAATCATAGCTTGGTCAACAGTGAGGTTGAGTATGTCATCTACATTTTTACCTTTATACCTGTAGGCTAAGACTTCTTTTCCAAACCTTTTTCCTTCACATTCTTCACATGTTACCATTACGTTGGCAAGAAAATGCATTTCGACCGTGAGTCGTCCCTCTCCTCTGCATTTCTCGCAACGTCCTCCTCTCACGTTAAAGGAAAAATGTGATGGGGTGAGTTTGCGGAGCTTCGCTTGGTAATATCCGGCGAGGATTTTGCGTATATCGTCGTAAACCTTTATGTAGGTGACAGGATTTGATCTTGAGGTTCTTCCTATGCTTGCTTGATCAAGGATCACTACATCGGCTATATTGTCTGTGCCTTCTATCCTTTTGTGTTCTCCGACCTTTTCTGTTTTTTTTCTGAATTTTCTTAAAAGACCGTTATAGAGAATGTCGTTTACGAGAGAACTTTTCCCCGACCCGGATACTCCGGTTACGCATGTGAGACTTCTTAAGGGGAAGCGGACATTAATATTTTTAAGGTTGTTTTGGCTTGCGCCGATTATATTTATTGAACTGCCGGTGGTTGTTCTGCGGAAACGGGGAATCTCTATCTTCTTCTCGTTTGTGAGATATTTTCTTGTAGTTGAGTTCTTTGCTGAACAGAAAAATTTTTTTAGTGTTCCCTGGTATACGACCTCCCCGCCATGTTCGCCCGCTTCGGGACCGAGTTCTACTATATAATCGGCGGATTTTACAGTTTCAAGATCGTGTTCTATGAGGATAATAGTGTTATTTCTCTCCCGAAGTTCTTTTATTAGGGAGTTGAGCCGGTTCATATCCCTTGGGTGTAGACCTATTGAGGGTTCATCAAGAATGTATAGGGTTTCAGTAAGATGTGAACTTATCTGACAGGAAAGATTTATTCTCTGCGCCTCTCCGCCTGAGAGTGTACGAGTGAGCCTGGATAGAGTCAGGTAGTCAAGTCCCACATGGATAAGAAAATCCAGGCGTGAATTTACTTCCTTCATTATATCGGAGGTGACTTCGAGTTCGTAAGCGGACATAGTTATGCTGTCAAACCAAAATCTTAGGTCTTTAACGGACATCTCTGAGAGATCTAATATGTTTTCTCCCTCTATTTGCACGTTAAGGGCTTTTTCTTTGAGCCTGCTTCCCCCACAGTCTTGGCAGGTAAAAGCGGAACGATATCTGGAGAGAAAAACTCTTATGTGGGTTTTATAATTTTTCCGCTCAAGTCTTCTGAAATATCCTTTTACGCCGTAATAATCGTCGTTTCCTTTTAAGACAAGATTTTTTTCAGCCGCTGAAAGCTGAGAAAAAGGTTTTTCTATATCTATTCCCGAGTGCTCTGCGAAGACGAGCAGTTTTCTCATTTCCTTTCTGTAAGAAGTCTTTGTAAAAGGTTCTATTGCACCTTCGCTCAGGCTTAAACCGGGGTCTGGAATGAGCAGTTCAGGGTCGATTTCCAAGTTTCTTCCGAATCCGCTGCACTCTTCGCATGCTCCGTAAGGACTATTGAAGGAAAACATATTAGGGGTGGGTTTCTCAAATATCGTGTCGCAACCGTCACAACGAAGTTCCTTTGAGAAGCTAAGACTTCGCCCCGAAACGATGTGTATAAAAGCCCGACTGCTTTCGGAAAAGGCGGTCTCAAGGGCTTCTGTTATCCTTGGTTTTGATCGCTTGTTTATAACAGTTCTTGCCGTTACTATGTGCGTTCTTTTATCCGTATACTCTCCGTCTTCTTCTATGTTCTGAGTTTTTCCGTTTCGGTAAATGCGGGAGTAGCCTCTCTTCATGTATTGTGAGATGTCCACTCCATCTTCAGTCTCAAAACATATAATGCTTCTTTCTTCCGGATATCTCTCTAGCAAAAGTTGTGCGAGGGACTGAGGGGAATGTTCTCTTACTTCCTTGTTGCATTTTGGGCAGAAAGTTTTTCCGATTTTTGCGAACAGGAGTCTTATGTAATCATATACTTCCGTTGTGGTGCCCACTGTCGAGCGGGAATTTATTACGTTGTTTCGACTTTCGATTGCTATAGGAGTTGGAAGACCCTCTATATCGTCTATTGAGGGACGCTCGACTTTCTCTATGAACTGCCTTGCGTAGGTTGAAAGACAGTCTATGTACCTTCTTAAGCCTTCTTTATAAACGGTGTCGAGCACGAGAGATGATTTGCCCGAGCCGCTAAGACCGGTTACCACCGTAAGTTTGTTCCTCGGGATAAAAACATCTATGTTTTTTAAGTTGTTCTCCCTGGCGCCTTTTATCTCTATATATCCGTTTTCTTTCGCCGTTTTCGCCATGTGATTCTTTCGCTCAAGGGTTTGTTTGCCCCAAAGGGCTTTTTCCATTTTCCAGCATGTATTTTCAACAACAATGAAAGTTGAGGTTTATTGGGTATTCGGTATTCTTTTCCTTGGGAAAGATGGAATATCCCGTGGTTTCTCACTTTAAATTTACACAATTATCGAGAGGTTTTCTTCGGAGATCCCGTACCGTTGTTTCCGGGTCTGCGTGCCGCGCGATGCTTGTTCCTAAGGGATTATCTTCTTAATACTTTTTCGTTTCGAGGTGAGCAGATGGGTCATTTAAGTGGGGTTGATGAACAGATAGCGGAAGTTATCCGCATGGAAACGCAGCGCCAAGAATGGAAGCTGGAGATGATAGCGTCTGAGAACTATGTTAGCGATGCTGTTATGGAGGCTATGGGGTCTGTTCTTACGAATAAGTATGCCGAGGGTCTTCCCGCAAAGCGTTATTACGGAGGATGCGAATTCGTTGACGTAGCAGAGGACCTGGCGCGCGAACGGGCTCTTGAGCTTTTTGGAGCGGATGCCGTAAATGTACAGCCGCATTCTGGAGCCCAGGCTAACATGGCTGTGTTTTTCGCTGCAATTGATCCCGGAATGACGGTCTTGGGCATGAGGCTTGACCATGGAGGACATCTTACACACGGACATCCCGTTAATTTCTCCGGTCGCCTATACAATGTCGTGGCATATGGAGTTTCAAAGGACACTGGTACTATAGATTACGATGAGGTTAGAGAACTCGCCTTAAAACACTCTCCCGGACTTATAATTGCCGGGTGGAGCGCTTACCCTAGGGACCTTGACTACGCGAAATTCAGAAGCATAGCGGATGAATGCGGAGCGCTTTTGATGGCGGACATTGCGCATCCTGCGGGGCTTGTTATCACTGGGCTTTACTCAGACCCGGTTCCATACTGTGATTTCGTGACAACTACTACGCATAAAACGCTTCGGGGACCGCGAGGCGGGATGATAATGATGAAGAAAGAACATGCTAAGACTATAAACAGCAGAGTTTTTCCGGGAACCCAAGGAGGTCCGCTTATGCACGTTATAGCGGCCAAGGCTGTTGCGTTCAAGGAAGCTCTCGGGCCTGAGTTTTCAGAGTACCAGAGCCAGACGGTGAAAAACGCAAAACGTCTGGGAGAAAATCTTGTAAACGCGGGTCTTAAGCTTGTTTCGGATGGAACTGATAATCATCTGGTTCTTGTTGACCTTACTGAAACGGAGTTTACCGGACAGATTATTGAACAGACGCTTGAGAAAGCGGGTATAACGGTCAACAAAAACACAATCCCTTTTGACCCTCGTCCTCCTATGGTCACAAGCGGAATAAGAATCGGAACTCCCGCAATTACCACAAGAGGGATGAAAGAACCGGAAATCGATATGATATCTGGCTTTATAATGAAAGCTTTTGACAACCACGAGAATGAAAAAGTTCTCAGTAGAATAAAGGAAGACATAAAAGAACTGTGTCTGCGATTTCCTATTTATGGACACAGGCTTTGTGGATGAAAAATAATGAAGTGTCCTTCATGCAAGTCAGATGATACTAGGGTAGTTGATTCAAGAGAAGGAAAAGATGGGTTTTCCGTCAGGAGACGGAGGGAGTGTAACGACTGTCAGGATAGATTTACCACTTACGAGAGGATTCATCACGCTGAAGTCATGGTAGTGAAAAAAGACGGGCGCAGGGAGGAATTTGACCGTAACAAGATAATAAATGGAATGCGCAAGGCATGCGAGAAAAGACCCGTAAGCACTGAGGTCATAGAGAATTTTGCGTCTGCTCTCGAAAAGGAATTTCTTGAAAGGGGAGAGCGGGAAATATCAAGCGAAGATATAGGGGAAAAATTAATAGACAAACTTTATGAAATTGATCAGGTCGCATACGTGAGATTTGCTTCGGTCTACAGGTCTTTTAAGGATGTAAATGAATTTCTCGATGAAGTAACAGGTCTTTTGAAGGAGAAGAAGTAAATAGTATGCTGCTTGATTCCCATGCGCATCTGCTTAGCCTTGAAGACCCTGAGGGAGCCGTTTCGAGGGCGGCAGCGGAAGGCGTAGGGAAAATTGTGTCTATAGGAACGGGAATTGAGTCTTCTCTTGCCACTATAGAGTTTTCGAGAAAATATAGGGGAGTCTACGTATCGGTTGGAATTCATCCACACTCGGCCTCAAGCTTCAGCGAACAAGCGGTACGGGAAATTGAGGGAATGCTTGAAGATTCAAAAGTCGTGGCGCTTGGAGAGACCGGACTTGATTACCATTACATGAATTCCTCCAGAGAAGATCAGATACAATCGTTTGAGGCGCACATGACGCTTGCGAGAAGTCATTCGCTTCCTTTTGTGGTTCACGTGAGGAATGCGGACGAGGAACTTCTTTCAATGCTTCGGCGCTCAGATCTCAGCTCTCAACCTGGAGTTATTCACTGTTTTTCCGGAAATTATGAAACTGCGAAAAAATACCTTGATTTGGGTTTTTTCATTTCCTTTTCAGGCATAGCGACTTTCAAAAGAGCAGAGGAGGTAAGGGACGCGGCAGCAAAAATTCCGATTGAAAGACTTCTTTACGAGACGGATTCTCCTTATCTTGCCCCAGTTCCCAAGAGGGGGAAACCAAACGAGCCTTGCAATGTGGTTTATGTGGCTAGGCTTATTTCGCAGATAAGGGGACTGCCTCTTGAGGAATTCACTTCAATTGTGTTTGAAAACATGACTGAGCTTTTCCCCAAAATATCAAAGGACAGAGATGGCCTTATTTAGTTAAAGAGAAAATCAAAGGTGTTTTTATGAGTGGCAAATCAAAAATAGCTGTAACGATGGGAGACCCCAACGGAATCGGACCAGAGGTTGGTATAAGGGCCTTCTACGACGGTTTCTTTGAGGAGATATACGACATTGTGTTTGTCGGAAGCGAATCGGTACTGCAAAGAGCTAACAGTGAATTCGGGAAAGACTGTCCCTTGTCAATTATCGATCCCACGGATTTTACTCTCGGCGATATTCAGGAAGGTATGATGTCTGATAAGGCGGGCAGGGCATCTATCGTATGCATAGAGAAGGCCGTTCACATGGCTCTTGCGGGTGAAGTTGACGCTTTGGTAACGGCTCCCATAAGCAAGAAATCTATACACATGGCCGGCTCAAGTTATCCCGGGCATACGGAAATGCTCATGGACCTTACGGGTTCTAAGAACGCCGTAATGCTTTTTGAAGGAACAAGGTTCCGCGTCGCTCCAGTGACTATACATGTTCCTCTTCGAGAAGTTCCAGACCTAATTACGGAGGAAAGCGTTTATTTGACTGTCTCTATATCAGCCCGGGAACTCAAAAAAAGATTTGGTATTGAAAATCCAAAGATAGTTGTCTGCGGGTTGAATCCTCATGCTGGAGAATCGGGATCTTTCGGAAACGAAGAGGAGAAATATATAATTCCCGCAATTGATAGAGCGAGGGCTGAAGGCGTGTCGGTTGAGGGACCGCTTCCTGCCGATACTCTTTTTTACGATGCTCTTCGTGGCAAGTGGGATTTGGTTGTTGCCATGTACCACGATCAGGGGTTTGTTCCTTTCAAGATGCTTTCTTTCGATACCGGTGTGAATGTCACGCTCGGATTGCCCATACTGCGTACATCCCCCGATCATGGCACCGCTTTTGACATAGCATGGAAAGGAGCAGCCCGTCCCGAGAGTATGATCCAAGCTATAAAGGTAGCTATGGAAATTTGTGATGCTAGGTAACGGCCCGACAGTAAAAAACTGTTTACCGAAGTGTTGGATCAACGATTTTGCCCGGTAGATCGGCGCTGGGTATTGTAAGGGCCGGACCAATGTCGGACGATTGTTTCTGAGAATCTATTGATGCTGCCGCTTGCTGAGTCTCATACGCTTCAGACGATGGACACGTTCCGTTCCTTATGTAGTCAAGCGCTGTTTTCAGATAAGTTTCTTCAGGGTCCCCGAGATTGTGGCTGAGGTCATCATTGGGTATATGGCAGTCAGGTGAGAAACCGTCTGCGTAGTCAGCGGTTCCCTTGGCGTTTACGTCTTTGAAATTAATAGAGAAATAGGTGGTGCCGCAATTTTCACCCGGAACGAAACCATAGGGCTTGCCGCATGTAGTTGAACCGATCTGGATTATATCTATGTCTACTCCTCTAAGGCCGTTTATAATTCCTTCGCTTGCGGAGCAGGTTGAAGGACCGGTCAGAACAAACAGGCGTTTTAGGTTAAGACTTGGAACGGATAACGTCTCGCCATTGATCTCGAATTCAAAATTAAACGGGAAAAAGCGTGATTTCTGCTTGTCATTTCCTCGTATCTCTAGGAAAGTCTGTCCTTCCTTAGAGGATCCGGCGATCATTGATGAGAGCAGTTGCGAAATAAAAAGTATTCCGCCTCCATTGTAACGAAGATCGATAATCAGATCGTCAACGCCTTCTCCTTTTTCAAGAAACGTCTTGCCGGCTTCTATAAGTGGCTTAGCCGCCGAAATGGAATGACTGTTAAACAGCATGTAGCCGATCCTATCTCCTTTAGGGTCGGTCATGATCTTTACGTTCTGGACCGGATGAGAAGTTATTTTTTCTGCGGTCATAATTATTAAACGCTCTTGCGAGGAACCCGGATCTTGAACAGTGAATATGTGCGTATCGCCGACTTCAGGTTGAAAAAGTGCTCTGTTTATGTCTTTTATATCATTAGAGCCCCTAGAATTTACAATATCGATACCGTCAACTGCTAGAATTCGAGAACCACGCACAAGATTGATTTCAGACGACGTAGCTGGAGAACTCGGCTCGGTATATGCAACCCTTATGTCTCTAGGCACCCTGGGATTTATAATCAGGAGCTCGACCCCATATCCAACCGAAACTCCTTCTCGGGATGATTCTAGATATTCTGCTGTCGGACGTGAGAAATGAAACCTGTCTTTTGGTTTCCCAGAAGATGTTGTTTCTTTTGTTTTCATTAGCTGAAAATATTCCTGCGTAGTACAGCACCGTGGATTTTCATCTTCAATCTCGTTATACCACAAGTAGGTTTCGTGGTTCCAGGACCGCAACCAGTTGTTTTCGTCCACATAGGTGCCTTGTCTGACTTCCTTGCTAAAAGCTTTATCCGTATCCGCGCAGTATTGCCGAAAGTCCTCGCTGGGACAAAACACATCTTGTTCCCACGGTTTATATCTGCTTGTGGTACAGTATAGATGCGGTAATTGAATCGGTTCTGATGAAAAGGTTCCATTGGGACTTGCGGAAGATGAATCTTCACCGCAGCCAGAAACCACAAAGCCCAATATACCAACCAGCATAAGTAATATCATCGGGTATGGAGAGGTGGACGCCGAACTGTCTGGAGAACAGCATTTTTTTCTTTTGTTCAAGGTAATGGTACACATCGGTTTTAGTAACTTGCTGATATGTTTGCTTATCTGAATTTATGAAATTTCACAAGGTCTTATAACTTTAAGCCGCGCTAATCTGGGTTGATTCGAGCAAGATTTTACCTAGCTTTAAAGAGTTGTTTGATTTTCGTTTACATACGGTTTCGAGAGGTTTCGGATTCCACAAGCAAAGGGAGCACTTCTCCTGATTTTCCGATTACGCTTGCATCGTAAAGCCCTGTACCCGGGGTTACCTCAATGTTGATTTCCACAACAGGTTTTTCACTTTTTTTCGCTATGAGGCCCATTGAAGCTGCGGGTTCAACCACTCCTGAAGTTCCCACTATGAGCAGAAGATCACATTGCTCTATTGCGAACAAACACCGGTCTATCCTTTCCATCGGGATGATTTCTCCGAACCATACCGTATTCGGTCTCATTGTAGCATCGCACGAACTACACTTCGGGGGAAGTTCAGGAATAGGCACCTGGTAATTTTTTTCCACTTTTTCGCATTCGGTGCATTTAATCTCCCAGAGGCTGCCGTGAAGCTCTATTATGTTTCTCGTACCGGCCGTGAAGTGAAGACCGTCTACGTTTTGTGTTATGAGGGTAAAATCTTTTTTCTCTTTTTCGAGAGCTGTTATAGCGAAGTGGCCAGGATTGGGCTTAGCCTTTTTCATTATGGCTCTCCTTGAGTCGTACCACTCCCAGACCAGTTCAGGATTTCTAAAAAAAGCCTCAGGTGTTGCAAGCTCCTGGGGACTGTAATTTTTCCAGAGCCCTTCTTCTCCCCGGTAGGTTGGAATGCCACTTTCAGATGATATTCCCGCCCCGGTAAGGACGACGATTTCATTAGAATTGCTTACGAGTTCGTATGCTTTTGCGATTTCTTTTTCCATGTTTCGCCAGTACACCATATGTTAACTGTATCTGTGTTTTTTCCCATTGCTCCAAGCAAGTAGATGGTTGTGAGAGCAGGGTTCTCTTGACAATTTATCCCTTGATACTAACCTTGTCTGTGTTGTGTTAGACCAGTATGTTCCAGTCCTTCTGATAATAGTAATAGCGATCGTTTTGGCCACGGCGCTTCTGTCCGTTTCATACCTGCTTGGTCCTAAGAGGTACGGAAGCTGGCGCAAGCTTATTCCATATGAATCGGGGATGATTCCCAAGGGAGATGCTAGGGAAAAGGTATCGCTCAAGTATTACCTTATAGGGGCTCTTTTCATACTGTTTGATATAGAGATTGTCTTTCTAATAGCTTGGGCGGTTGTGTTCAGGGAGCTTGGAATCGTGGCGCTGGTGGAGGTGTTGGCGTTTCTTGTTATTGTCATCGGGGGGTACCTTTACGTTCTCAATAAAGGAGCTTTGGAATGGGAGTAAGCAGCGGGTCGCTTCTTGGCGGAGATGGTTTTCTTACGACTAAGATCTCCGCAGTTGCCAATTGGGGGAGAAAAAACAGCTTGTGGCCCATGGCGTTTGGAACCGCTTGCTGTGCAATTGAGATGATGGGGACTTTTTCCTCAAGATTCGATATCGCAAGGTTTGGGGCTGAAGCGGTCAGATTTTCCCCTAGGCAGGCGGATTTGATGATAGTTTCTGGGACCATAACCTATAAGATGGCGTCTGTATGCAGAAGAATTTACGAACAAATGCCGGAGCCCAAGTGGGTAATAGCAATGGGGTCGTGTACATGCGGCGGCGGACCTTTTGACAGCTACGCTGTGGTTCAGGGGATTGACGAGTTTCTTCCGGTGGATGTTTACGTGGGTGGCTGTCCCCCGAGACCAGAAGCTCTTATTGACGCCGTTATGAAAATTCAAAAGAAAATAGACAATGAAGGGCCTCCGATCGTATGACCTTTTTTCCCAACCTTATTGATGAAATAAGGGAAAAGATGTCTGTATATATTGTTTCGGAGACCTCCTTCCGCGGGGAGACCGCCTTTACCGTAAAGGCTGAATCTATAGTTGAGTGCTGCTCGCTTATGAAAAACACTCTTGGCTTTTCCTACCTCGTGGATATTACAGTTGTTGACTATTTGACCATTAAATTCCCAAGGTACGAGGTTGTCTACTTGGTTCACCGCTTCGGTAGGGATTATGAAGAAAATCTTAAGATAAGACTAAAGACCGCACTTGATCAGGATAACCCCGTCATTGATTCCGTAACCCCAGTATGGTCCGGGGCAAACTGGCTTGAAAGGGAAGCGTACGACATGTTCGGTATAATTTTCAGAGGACATCCCGACCCAAGAAGGATACTGATGCCCGAAGATTACGACCAGTTTCCACTAAGAAAAGATTTTGACGTAAGAGACCGGGAATCTTCCAAAAGATGCTTTGAGCGGGCCCTTGATGAAGGGCTTGAATGATGGAAAGAGTAGAAATCGTTGCAGAAGATCTTGGCACCGAGGCCGACGGCACTAGAAAGCATACAATGATGCTTAACATGGGGCCTCAACATCCCTCCACCCATGGAGTGTTGCGGGTAGTTCTTTATCTTGACGGAGAAATAGTGAAAGAGGCTGTTCCCCATATTGGCTATCTCCACAGAGGGATAGAGAAGCTTTGCGAGGATATCACTTATCAGAAATGTCTTCCCTACACCGACAGGATGGATTATCTGGCCTCAATATGCAATAACATAGGTTTTATACTGGCTGTTGAGAAGCTGTTGGGAATTGAGGATGAAATTCCCCCCAGAGCCAAGGTTGCCGAGGTAATAATGTTTGAGCTCGGAAGAATTGAGTCTCACCTCATAGGCATAGGTGCAAACGCGATGGATCTTGGCGCGATGAGCGCATTTCTTTTCTGCTTCAAGGAAAGGGAAAGGATCTACGAAATTCTTGAAATGGTTTGTGGAGCAAGACTCACGACTTCATACCCGAGGGTTGGAGGTCTTCCCCAGGATCTTCCCGAAGGTTTTTCTGACACAGTAAGGAATTTTCTCAAAATATTCCCCAAGACCTTAAATGAGATAGATAATCTTCTTACAAGAAACAAGATATGGATTGGTCGCACAAAGGGAGTGGCCGTTCTAAGCAAGGAGAAGGCGATTGATCTGGGTATTACCGGTCCCATTTTGAGAGGAAGCGGCGTTCCCTATGACGTAAGAAAAGCTATCCCCTACCTTGATTACCAGAATTACGAATTTGATGTGCCGGTTGCAAACGAAGGAGATGCCTACGCTAGGTATCTTTGCAGGATGGAAGAGATGAGGCAGAGCCTACGTATAATCAAACAGGCTCTCGATAATCTCCCTGACGGTCCTTATATCGCTGACCTTCCCGATATTGTTTTGCCTGAAAAAGAACTTGTCTATACGAAGATGGAATCTCTAATCAGGCATTTCGTGCTTGTATACAACGGTTTTGAAACCCCTCCCGGAGAGATATATCATGCTGTGGAGAATCCCAAAGGGGAACTAGGTTACTACATAGTGAGTGATGGCTCAGGGAAACCCTACAGGATGCGGGTTCGCGGACCGTCATTTGTCAATATGCAGGCCCTTCCGCATATGGTAAAGGGAGGGTTTGTCTCTGACGTCGTTGCTGCAATCGGCAGTATTGACATAGTACTCGGGGAAGTTGACAGATAATTAAACCGGGAAAGACTACAACCCATTGCTCCCCATTCTTCCTCCAAAAAAGGTTTTAGATATTTTGTACATGACGTGGAGGTGAGAGAATTTCTCAGGTTAGCAAATGGGCATTGCCAATTCCAAGGAATTTTGACTTTTTGTCGACTTCTCTGTTTGGTATAGTAAACTCTGACCACACGAGGGCATTTACTGCATATCTTGATAGTTTTGCCTAACTTAATTTGTATCTAATGGAAGATTAAATC
>RKRQ01000017.1 GCA_007571325.1 Candidatus Dadabacteria bacterium | reverse complement strand
TTGGATTGACGATAACTCTGCCTATATAGCTTTTGATTCAATTCCTCCAGGTTCCAGAATAATAACCGAGGGAAACTACGGTCTGCTTCCTGGTCAGCAAGTAAGGGTCGTCGACTGACTTTCCATACATATTGGTGGTTTTTCAGTAAAAATTTTGGTTTCGCAAATCTGTTGATTGAATCTGAAGATTATGGGAAGAGGAAGGGCTTGTTTGCGTTTTCACTTCTACTCAAAATGCTTCCTCTGATTTTTACTAGTTCTTGATAATCATATTGGTAAGATGTATTACAGAATTTTTTGCAGAAAAGTGCTGAGACCGCTCAGTGCTATATGTTCCTGAGAAATTCACATTTCTTTTTGATGATTTCCACTGCTGCTTCTATCTCATCAAAACTGTTTTCTGGACAGAAACTGAATCGTATGCTTGAGTATGCATGCTGTTCGCTGTGTCCCATGGCGGTTAACACATAGGATGGCGTAATCTCAAAATTCGTGCAGGCAGAACTTTGAGAACACCTTATTCCCGATTCGTCCAGTAAGGAAACCAGCTTCCTGCCGTCAATCCCTCCGAAATGGATGTTGGTGGTATTGCATACTCTTTTTCCACGGGCTCCGTTAATTGATGTCTTTGGGATGGATTCAATGACCGTTTCCTCGAATTGGTCGCGAAGGTCTTTCATTTTTCCTATTGCCTTCTCAAAGTTTTTATTCCTTATGTCGCAGGCGATTCCGAGTCCCGCTATCCCAGGTAGATTCTCAGTTCCTGGGCGAAATCCTTCTTCTTGGAATCCTCCGAAAAGAAAAGGGTTCACAAGCAGTCTGTCTTTTGCGTATAAAACCGCCGCGCCCTGGGGACCATTGATCTTATGGGCGGTGAAAGAAAGAAAATCCACGTGAAAGGCCTCTAGGTCTACCCGAAGCTTTCCTACCGCCTGAGCCGCGTCAGTATGGAAAAGAACTCCTTTTTCCCTGCAAAGTTCAGAAATGCTTTCCATGTCTTGTATCACTCCGGTCTCGTTGTTGACCCATTGCACGGAAACAAGGTCAGTTTTCTTGGAAAGTGCATCTTCGAGCCTGCGGATGTCAAGAATCCCCTGCTCATCCACCTCTAGTGTTTCCACGTGGACTCCGTTGAGTTCTAAAAAGCTGCACATCTTCATTATTGAGGAATGTTCAATTCCTGTTGTGACGATTCGGTTTTTTTCCTTTTTCCTTGTACAGGAATAAAAGACCATGTTGTTTGACTCTGTCCCGGAACTTGTGAATATCAGGTCTTGCGGGGAACATCCCAAAAGATCAGAGGTGCGTCTGCGTGCGAGCTCAACGCAGCGCCTTGCCCTCTCGCCCGCCGAATGGGCGCTGGATGGGTTGCCGAACTGCTCACCCATGGCTTGACATATAGCCTCTTTCACTTCAGGGAGAGGTTTTGTGGTTGCGTTGTTGTCAAGGTAGATTTCGCCGGAAATATCCTCTGTACACCCCATTATAAGGCTAATAATACACGATTTTATGGCTAAGGTGTTTCTTCCGGCAGGTCGTCCGGCAAAAGAAGGGTTATGCAGGGTTCCTTTGAATCTTTCGTTACCGGTCCGAGATAGGAAATAACCTGAAATTCCTGACCTCTTCCGTCTTTTGTAACGGAAGCGCTGAAGTTTATCAGGTTGGTTCTCTTCGTTTTCCTGGTTGTTCTTATTGACGAAACGAGCGGAGAAAGTATTTCTTTTAGTCGGGTGGTCTCATCCTCGCCGCGGGCAATGGCCTCAGAGTCGGGATCCATCATTTCATTTTTAAGAGAAGAAGTTACGAATACGCGGATCATAAGACCGGACTCTCTTGCCACCTCCGATACGTCAAACTGTTTTTCAAGTTCAAGGTCGGCCTCTCTTTCCATGTAAAATTTTTCCATTTTTCTCTCCCGCAGTATCGGTAATATATACTAGATGGTTTAGTCGTTGTATACAAAACGCAACCGTGGTTAAGGGAGAATTTCTGTATGAATAAAACAGAAGAAATAAAACTTATTGCCCTGAAAGGGATTCCAGAAGTTGCAGAAGGAGACAGCGTTGGGGAGATGATTCTTAGTTCCGCAGCACGTGAGAAGATTTCGTTTCTTGACAAAGATGTTGTCGTGGTTGCGCAAAAGGTGGTTTCAAAAGCGGAAGGAAGGGTTGTTAACCTCTCCGGGGTTAAACCTTCGGAATTTGCAGTTACCGTTTCGAGAGAAGTTTCAAAGGACCCTAGGCTTGTGGAGGTGATTCTCGGGGAAACCAAAAGAATTGTGAGAATGGACCAGAGGGAAGACGGCAAGGGAAGGCTTATAGTTGAAACCTTCTCCGGTCTTGTGCTGGCAAACGCCGGTGTTGATACTTCAAATGTCTCCGGTGGAGCGGATGTCACGCTTCTTCCTCTTGACTCCGACAGGTCCGCTAGGGTTATAAGAGAACATATCAAAAAAGAAACGGGAAAGGATATAGCTGTTGTAATAAGCGACACGGTGGGACGTCCCTGGCGTGAGGGCCTTGTTGATATTGCCATCGGATGTTGCGGAATAAAGGCGCTTTCTGACCATAGGGGAAAAATCGATACGAAGGGTTTTGAGCTTGCGGCGACCGAGATGGCGACTGCAGACCAAGTGGCTTGCGCAGCGGGGCTGCTAATGGAAAAAAATGCGGCAATACCTTCTGTAGTAGTACGCGGGGTCAGCTACATACAGGGGAAGAAGGGCTCTGGTGAATTGATAAGAGATCCTGCCCACGACCTGTTCAGATAGTTTCTTCAGATTTTATGGAAGGTTTTTTTGAAAAAGATTTTCTTCTTATATCCCATCGGGGCGCAAGTCATTACGAGCCGGAGAATACACTTCGGTCTTTCCGCAGAGCTCTGGACATGGGATCTGAAGTCATAGAGTTTGACGTAAGAAAAAGTCTTGACAATCGCTTGGTGGTAATTCACGACAGAAGTGTTAACAGGACCACGGATGGTAGTGGGACCGTTTCGGAAAAAACTCTGGAAAAACTTAAATTTCTTGACGCTGGCTCGGGGGAACAGATACCGACTCTTGAGGAGGTATTTGAAAATTTCGGGGGAAGTTGCGGACTTGTTATTGAGCTTAAGGAAAAAGGCACGGAAGAGAAAACGGTTTTACTTATAAAAAAATACGGTCTTGAAAAGGATGTGGTAGTGGTTTCGTTTCGCGAGGACTGTCTTCGTACAATAAGAGAGCTTGATTCCACTATTTCCACAGGACTTATTACCATTTTCGGTTTCGGATGCGTGAAGAGGGCTCTTTCGTTAGGTTGCAGGGTAGTTGCTACTAATCACCGTTTCATGACACGCCGGCTTGTCTCAGAAGCACATGGAAATGGTCTTTTTGTGTGCTGCTGGACAGTTAACAATCCTAAGCAGGGTAAAAAACTTGCCGGTATCGGAATTGACGGAGTGATTACCGACAAGCCCGACCTGCTTTAAATTTTACTTGCTTTTTCCCTGTTTTGTTTTTACATTGCTTGGCGGTGGGGGAGGTCGAAATAAGTTAACTCTAAATTGATCTTGACTCCTTCCTGACTTCAATGGTACTGGTATGAATTGGTTTAGTGTGAGTTGTAAGCATTGTATGTGAGTTTAGAGAATTAAGCAGAGCTTTTTAGCTCCTGGCCAAAAAATAATTAATACTCACACCAAGAATGAAGGGTGGCAATCATGATCTTGGAGTGACCGGAGTCAGACCGAACAGCCTTTTTGGGTCACCTTGATTTATCTTGATTTTTAGGGGAGAAAATGTTAACATTCTGCTCAGGGGTGTCTATATATACTTTGACTGCAATTTAAGTTGTTGCTGTTCTAACAAAGGAGGTTGTAAGATGACTGGAGCTTTGAGACTTGTTAAGCGGTTTTTTTGTAAGAGAGAGGTAATTGGTACGGTACAATCGCCGGATGCCGAATCACCTCTTTCAGGGGTACAAAATATATCGACATGGTGTCATCGGCCACGCCGCCGACTTTTTTCGCCTGAATTCCGTCTTTTTGGTTTTACTTGCGGTCTTACTCTCGTTTTTGCACTGATTTGCCTTCTTGCAGGCTCCCCCGCTCTTGCACTAAACTATGCTTCCTCTCCGTGCGCCAACGTGTCTGCAGAAAACGAGTGCGGCAACCCGCCGAACGGTGGCGGCACCATCAGCTGCGATTCAGGTACCTACAATGATGGCATTTGTTACAACTTGTCGGACGACGGCGACTTTACCATTAACTTTCAGGACAGCACTTCCACCACGACTGGTGAGGAGTGGGTTGGCATCAAGGTAAATCGCACCGACCCGCCCCCCGA
>RKRQ01000044.1 GCA_007571325.1 Candidatus Dadabacteria bacterium | reverse complement strand
ACCAGAATTCACACTTCCAAAACGGTTTTTCAGCTTCCCGGCAAATATCTGTCTCATCTCAAGGCTCTCTTAAAAATCGGCATCGTTTCTTGATTCCAGCAGGCTCTTTTCAAACAGTTTTCCCATGCTTGAATACAACGACCCCTTGCTCTAGTTTCTTCAATAAAAATCTTTATACGCCAGTATAGTTTAAACAATTCAGTCAAGAAGAAAATGCCAACCTTTTATCCCATGGGTTAAAAAAACTTCAAATTCAGAAGAGGTTATCAAATATTCGTAAATTCTCTTAGCTTCGGAGAACTCCCGAAAAACTGAAAAAACAGACGACCCGCTTCCTGAAACAAGCACGGAGCCCGCTCCTAGCGATAAGAACATCTCTCTTATGGAGAGAATATCGGGCAGAGTTTCGAAAACCGCATCCTCAAGTCCGTTTTCAAGGGGAAATTCACCTCGGCAGAACAACTCTACCAAAGAAGCTGGAAGAATTTTCTCCGGTGGGGGATCTGGACATTTCCACTTGCCGTAGATTTTCTGTGTGGAGAGGGGGTTGCCCGGAAAAAGCACAACGTAGTGAAAAAGTGGAAAATCAGCGAGCAAAGTTATTTTCTCTCCTATCCCCTCGACAAACGAAGAGATAGATCTTATAAAAAACGGAACATCCGCCCCGAGAGAAGCTGCCATGCTGAGCAGGTCACGGTCTGTAAACTTCCTGAGTATTCTGTTAAGACCCACAAGAACCGCCGCGGCGTTTGAACTTCCTCCGCCGAGTCCCGCTCCAAGCGGAATATTCTTTTTTATGTCTATGGAAACCTTTTTCTGTACCGAGCCAGTCTCAAGATAAAGTCGGCATGCGGCCACGGCAAGATTGTCCTTTCCGGAAGGCATATCTCTTCCCGAAGGAGAAAAACTTACCCCATCTCCCGGTTCGACCAGCAGGCTTATTTCGTCAAACAGACTTACGGGTTGCAGAATGGACTGAAGCTCATGATATCCGTCGGGGCGTTTTTCCAAAATCCTCAGAAACAAATTTACTTTCGCCGGGGAAAGAAGCTTTACGAAACTCATTTTTGCGTCGCTCTTGGCTCGAAATTCATCGAAAGCTTTACGCTTCTGAGCGGAAGCACCAGTTTCTTGAGTTTGTCCGTTTTTTCATTAAAGCTCAGCAAAAGCCTGAACACTATGTATTTCCCCTCCGGGGTTCTTTCACGCAGCCTGTACTTATAAACGAGCAAAACAGTACCGTTTTGCTCGTTTAACTTTGTATGAGGATGACCCAAAATCTCAATAATTTCAGATAAATTAGGAATATATTTGGATTCAAGGGATTTAACATTCGCAGTGCTGCTTTTTTCAAGTTTTTTCACTTCGGCGCCACCGACCGAGCTCATTATCTCTCCCAGAATCTCCTTGGTTATATACTTTGCGAGCCTTTTGGGAAAAACCACTTCGCAAAGCTTTCCATTGCAAAGCTTCATTCCCATAGACAGATCGAAATTTCCGCTTTCGCCTTTTCTCCCCGGGTAAAGTTTTACCAAGTGATAGGTCCAAAGCTCCGCATCCTGGGAAACACGGGTTTTTACCGGCGGCGAGTAAACCATAAGCCACTCTATGTCTCCAGCAATCAGTACAGGATTTTTTAAAATGAGACGAAGACCGTCGTGATCGCTTACGCTGAAATTTTCTCTGGAATCCCCAAGTTGACTTTTTAGCTCAAGAAACCTAAAGAGCCGGCATCCCGCCGCCCCAAGGCACAACAGGAGCAGGAAAGATATGAGAATTTTTCTTCGCAGAGACGGCTTTTCCGTAAACAATTCGGCATTTTCCCCCGGATGTATTATTATACCGTACAGATAGCTCAGATTGCCCAAGGCGACTTAAAATGTTTGCAAAACTGCTAATCCTGTTCACCGTGATTCCGCTAGTTGAACTAGCGCTGCTGATAAAAGTCGGAAACATAATAGGGGTCTGGAAGACCATATTTATAGTTATAGCGACGGGAGTATTGGGAGCAGCGCTTGCCAGAAGTCAGGGAATGCAAACAATGAGCTCTATAAGAAAGGAGCTCTCAGAAGGCAGAACGCCGACTGAAAGCCTGTTAAACGGCCTTTTGATACTTGTGGGAGGAGTGGTACTGCTCACTCCTGGACTGCTTACGGATCTTCTTGGTTTTTCCCTTCTCATACCCTTAACCAGAAACTGGTTTAAAAAGGCACTTCGAAGCAGACTGAAAAAATATGTGGAAAAAAACTCGGGATCAGCAACGATAATAATTCGCTGAACCACCAAAGCCACAGAGGCGCACATCTAAGGCTGAAACGCCTCGTGGTCGATCTTATGTATTATAGGCATTGAGAAATTCACCGACTCCATGAGCTTCTGTCCGTACTCAATCACCCATTCCTCGGGAGCCAGGGCATAAAAATCTGCAAGCGTCATCCAATTCCCTCCTCTTACGATCTCTCCATAGTCGGAGCTTACAAGAAAAGCAGTCATGTCTCCACCATCCATGGCGTTTAGAACCGAGCACTCGACATATGAGTGCACGCCCCCTAGGACCGGACAGCCGTTTTTTCCCTGGGAATGATCTATGCCGGTGAACTTTTGTTTTTCCCTGCCCGAGTAAAAACCAAAGTTGCGCACAAGAGGTGTCTGATCTTTTTTCAGAAGATGAACAACTAAATTTCTACTCTTCATTATGAATCCGTGGGTGTGGTTTCCCTTCCATATCCCTATAAGAAGTCTGGGTACCGTATGAACTATTGAGGACGTAACAAGCGTTACGGCTACCTGGCCGTTTATTTCATCCTCCCGCCTGCTGGTTATGATAACGACCGGGGAGTTATGCCAGAAAATTCCGGAAATCGAAGATGCTTCATTCATTGAGAATTTTTCCCCTGAAACTGAGTTAAAACTATATTGAAAAAAAACCTTCCTATGCTACATTAATGTCGTTTTTAATTCTACACAATACCGAGACTGTAAAGGAGTGAATTCTATGAAAATGGAAAGAATGATTTTGATGGTTCCTTTGTTGTTATTGGTTTTTGGAGCCCTGCAGATTTCAGGGTGTTCAAAACCTACTTCCCTAAGACCCCCAAAAGAACTCAACACCAAACTTCTATCAGTCTCGGAGAAACTTGAAGAAGCACAGGAAGAAAACGCTGAAGATACTTGGGAATATGAGGAAGCGGAAAAGCTTTTCGAAAGGGCAAAGAGTCTGATTACCGAAGGAAACTTCCAAGAAGCGGAAAAAGTCCTTTCTGAAACAGAAGTAAAGGTCACCCAGGCGATTGGAGCAGCTAGGGAAGATGTTTTTATGGAACGCATTGACGAAGACGCCCAAGAAATACGAAAATCCCTGCTCCGCAACTCTTTTTCTAAAGAAAATCTCATTAATCTCCCTACTTCTGATGTGTTTTTTGAATACGACAGCGCTCAGATATCGCAAGAGATAACGAAGATCGACCAAAATGTAAGCGTTTTTGAAAAAAACAAGGATAAAATCAAATTCATTCTCGTCTTTGGTTTCTGCGACCTCCGCGGGACAGAGGAATACAACCTCTCCCTTGGAAAAAAAAGAGCTGATGAAATCAAAAAATACATGATCGGCAAAGGCCTATCTCCTGAAATATTGCATTCCATAAGCAGAGGAGAGACGGAAATATGGAAAGAAGGAATATCAGAGGAGGCGTACAGCCAAAACAGACGAGGACACTTTATTGCCATCTCGTCCAATACCCCTTCAGATAATCAATGAGAAAAAAATATCTGGCTTTTGCAGCAGTATTGTTTTGCTCCATATTCACGTATGGGTGCGTAGCGCCCAGTGGGGATATGGATTTTCTCTACTTAAGGCAGAGGGACATCGAATCGAATTTAAAAGAATTGCGCAAAGATATCGGCCAGCTCAAAACGGAGTTAGATAAAAAAAACGACCTGTCAAACCTTAACGAAAAAACTTTTGAACTCCAAAACAAGCTCCTTGAACTAGAGCAGATAGTGGGCGAGAGCCACTCGCACAACAAAGAACGCTTCGACACAATAGAAAACCGGTTGTCGACGATAACCACAGACTTAGAATCCAAAAACACTCTTTCGGCACCGCCACTGCAAGAAACTGCGAAAACCCCAGCCATTGAGCCCAAAGCTCCTTCTCCCGAAACCCCTTCGACAGGACCTTCTCCCGAGCCCGAACAAGACAACTCAAAGAAAGATTACGACTCGGGACTAAAAGAATTTGACAATGGGAATTACGAAGCCGCAAGAGATCTGTTGAGAAAATATCTTGCCGATAATCCAAAAGGAGACGAGGCGCCGGATGCGATGTTCTTCATAGCGGATTCCTAC
>RKRQ01000099.1 GCA_007571325.1 Candidatus Dadabacteria bacterium | reverse complement strand
GTTTTCTTCTGGGGCAGAAGAACGCAGGGATCATCTTTTGGCGTCAGGATTGTGGTTTTACTTTTTGCACGAGTCACGCTGACGTGAAAAATTTGCCGTGTTTGATTATCAATATTATTTATCGAGTTGAAGCGCACTATGCGGTTGGCCTTGTTTCCCCATCCCTCAAAAATAATAACTTCGTCAAATTGCTTTCCCTTTGCTTTGTGCATATTCATCACCACGACACCTTTCTCGGGCTTGTCGTTGGTGAAAAAGTGCTCTCGAATAAATGCCTGGCGAGTGATAGAAAGGGCATTGAGGTATCCACCATTGTCGAGCCAGTCCTGGGACAGTGCTTGCCGGAATTGTGTTCCTCTTCCTAGAACACTGATGTTCCGAACCTCTTTGGCAATTTTATTTATCCTATTGCAGTCTCCTTTTTCCATAGTATGCCTTATGACCTGCCAATCTTCTTCAGGATTGCCTGTCAGCACCAAATCCCGTGTCCGGTTGTATACGGCCAATGTTTTGAGGAGAATACTGTTTTTAGGGATAGTTTTACCTTTAGCCTGAATACATACCCAATTATAATAGGCTTTGCGGATTTTGATAGCCTTATTAAGTGCATCCTTCGTCGGCTTATCCCCACCCTTTCCCTGAAAGTAGTTGCACATCAGCTCAATAAATTGCTCAAAGTGGTGAACGTCTGTTGAGGGTTGCATAAGAAAAGCGATTACTTCGGCCGCGAGAATTGCCGCCTCCATCTCTATAATTGCCGAATGGGTCACCTCCTTCATTTTTGCCGGAGGTTTACGGAAGGCGTCCGATACTAGGTGCGTCATCTTTTTGGTTGGGACTAGAATGGCCAGCGACCAGTTTTTGATATTCTGCTTAATCAGACGCTCAAGAGCGGCTTGGGTTGTTGACACCAGCTTTGTCATAGCCTGATTTTGATTTGGTTCAAAAACATTCCAGACGATGCCCTTATACTTCCCTTGGCGGAAATTGCCTGTAAGAATATCATTACCAAACATGACAATTTCCGTCTCGGTGCTTCGGTGATTTTTTGTGCCGAGATCCACTTCTGTTGGGGTGAACTTTTCACGGAAGTGGTCGGGACGGTCGGGGTCAGCACCAATCCAATCGTGAATGCGTTGCTTCGGGTCTGCCAAGGCAATTAACCGACAGAATGCACCGAGTTCTTGAAGGACCTTCCATTGCTCTGCATCTGTATCCTGGAACTCATCAAGTATGATGACTGGATACATGGTCGCGACGAGACGGCATATTCGTTTGCTACCCTGAAGAATATTACTGACATATGGTGCAAAGAGATCGAAACATACCCTGCCCTCTGTGTTTGCAAGGCGACCGCGCTCGGCCTTTTCGGCTGCTTTATGCTTGTCCATAGAGTTCTTGGCTGGGAAATTCAACCTTACCTTCGAGAGAGCAATGGCCTCACGGTGTGGCGTGAGAATCTCCAGCCGACGCGGCAACCCGCCAAGATAACCGTGGGTCTTTAGTACGCGCCAGAAAAATGAATGGTAGGTCTCGACGTCAATGACCCGTCTCTGTATAGGCTGGATATTTCGTTCGTACTCAATAGCTTCCTGCACTCGGGAAACCGTTGCACGAGCGAAACTGAGAAACAGGATTCTCTGTCCGGGACGAAGGTCCTGTTCAATGATTTGAGCGGCTTTGAGAATGGAGATGGTAGTCTTACCGGAACCGGGCCCGCCTGTAACAAGAAGATGCCCGGCCGCTTCCATCACCTCTAGTTGGCCCTTAGTTGGTTCCATCGATATATGTTTCTGGATGAATGACCTCGTCTTTGATTAAACTGGGTACCTAGTCACTCGTAGAATCGGAGATGCAGGCATCTTTCAATTTGACTGCCGCATCCCGAAGCCACTCTGGTATCTCAGCCTCGCTACATTGGGCGAGAAAATCTGCAATTCCCCAATTTCCTTTTGCCCAATTGAAATACTCTTTTATGGCGTTTACATTTGGTGTCTCAAAGTCTGGGTACCTCTGGTTAAGATGCTGCGGCCAGTCAATCAGTTTTGCGAATCGCTTCAGAGCTTCCTCTGTTGTACCATTAATCACCATGGTTTCAAAGTTCTTCTCTTCATGCATCAACAACAGGTCGACCTGAATCTTGGAGTTTTCTTCCTGCTTATCGCAAACAGCAAAGATATGTTTTCCGAGACCTCGGTAAAGTTTTGCTATCCCGGGTATATTTGTTTCGCCACCTGCATCGACGGTACACACCCCAAGTGTTTCAAGAGAGGAATAGATATCTGGCCTGATCTCTGCAAGACGGCGGCACACAACTGGAAACGCAGATGCCTCCGTTGCCCCTTCGGCTACAAGGATACGGCGTGCAAGCAACCCTTCGCAAAAGCGGGTGCGGAATTCCTGCCGATAACGCTTCAGCTTCAGATTTTTAGGAAGCATGATAGTCTGCCGAGAGAGAGTCCCGTCCTCGTTACGCGCAAGCACAATCATTTCTTCCATGGCAAATTCTTCCAGAACATAGGGTGAGTGGGACGTGAAGAGGGCTTGGGATGCTAGCTTGCGCACCTCGTAAACGATACTTTTTTGTGCATATGGAGGTATAGCTGTCTCTGGTTCCTCAATGGCAAAAATTACGTTCTGTTTACCCTCAGCAATTTGGGACAGCATTGCCAGAACAAGCATATTTATAGTGCCAGTTCCTTGCCTATAGAACGGTGCAGCATAGTTTCCGTTACCAGTTGTCACGAATGCGGTGACGACCTTCCTCAGATGTTCACGTGTAAGGTTGGATACTTTAAGATGGGGTTCAATTCCCCATTCTTTTGGCACATATTTCTTGAGCACCGTATTTATGCTCTCAAGCACAGGAGAAATTCCCAATTCTGGATTGTCCCCAACAGATATTGACGAAAGTTTGCATAGCATGTTTTCCCACATCTGTGGTCGGATCTCCTTCAGCCGCAAGATTATGTCAAGGAGGCTGCCCCGCTCAAGGCTCAGAGCGCGGGACCCAGTGCGTAGGGAGCGGAGGTATAGGAAGCCACATACCTGTTTGTCCCTTCTCGAGAATTGCACAGGGTGATCATTTTCCGTTAGAGTTCGGGTGAAATAAGTCTTTCCTTCAAAGTCATCTTCTTCCTTGTTATACCAACCGTGGAAAGTGATGCGGAGTGCTTCAGTGATTTCTTCTGAATCGACACCAGGAGGGTTGGGTTGATCATATAAAGCTTCTTTAGCCGAATCCCAGAACTCTATGTAATCGCCAAACTTGCCCTTCTGCTCCTCGGTCAGATTGGTAACTGTCACTTCAATCTCGATCTTAGGTCCTTCGACTGTATCGCACCCACTTTCGTCCGTTAGTGTTTCTACTGAAACGGTTGTTTTTTCAACACCTATGGATTCTTCTCTTGTTTGTGCAGTAGCGGCAGGGGGACTGACCGTATACTTTCCTTGGAAAAAATCGTACTCATTAACGGTTGATTGGCGGCTGAGACGGTCGGGTCCAAGGACAAGGTCCAGAGCTTCAAAGATTGTAGTCTTGCCACTGTTGTTGTCGCCAATTAAAATTGCATATTTTGGCAGGGTAACATCAGCAAAACGAATTCCACGAAAGTTCTTTATTTGTAAGCGACTTACTTTCAAAAGCTCTCCAAGTCTCTATAAGAATTTGTATAAAAACTTTCGGGGGCACGAAAAAAGGTATTCATAATGTGTTCCAATGCCAAATGGAGGTAATGAAGTCTTGGATGAGTATAACTGAGAGATAAAGTCTTATGGAAACGCATAGCGGCTTGCTCTGGATTTGAAAAGAGAGGGGAAAGACTAGGGGCGATTACGTAAGAGTTTGTCGCTAGATATCGCCGAAACATTTACCCAGCTGTGTGGACACGAATTGGTCGCCAGCCATAATAACCGATCAAAGCCCAATAGGGGTCAGAGAATAAATACCGTTACAAGACTACGCCGCAAGTCTCCGAAATACAATGAATTGGTTCAGGGTTGACCTATCCCCTCTTTTTTGCTTTGTGCGATTTGAAGCCGTGCGTTACAATTTGGTATTTGGGCGGTTCAATATCTTCACGCGGTTGATCTTCTTCACGTGAAACAGTATCTACGTTCCCGGTATGGTCACCCTTGTTGCCGACATTGGCATTCTGGTCCTTGTCACCATTGGCCATTATCTTACTCTCTACTCCGTTTAAGCTGCTAAAATTTCAAATATGAACAATATCAATACGATAACGAATATAGGTATCACTAACAAGTAGCTTCTCTTTAGAAGAGCAATCTTGCGTTCGGTAAGCTCCAAATTATCTTCGTACGCCAACTGATTAGCCTTGGACAGCGTGTAGTAAATGTCGACCGTTCTATTAACC
>RKRQ01000049.1 GCA_007571325.1 Candidatus Dadabacteria bacterium | reverse complement strand
CCTGCTCATTTTCCTCGAGACTGGGAAGAAGACGAGGAAAAAGCTAAAGAGAGGGACAGTGTCCTGAGCATTGCGGTCATGGTTACGGTCCTTACTTTTCTTGTACCCGCCGCGATGGCGTGGGAACCAAACCCTGATTGCCGGCGTCTGAGCCTTGCGGCTTTACACTGTTTAAGCACGAACGGCTGACGATGCATCGCTGTCCGACAGTCCGATTATGGGGGAGGGGGAATGGCTATCGAGACCGACATTTGATTGAAGTCCCGGTCTGGGTTTCTTAACATCATGATTTCACAAGGTATTGAATCACGGTCCAGTGCGGAGCCGGATACAGTCAACGAAGCCGCGAATTAAACCAAGACCTCATTTCCTTTCTCTGATGACTTCGATGGTTTGTTGGTACAAATTGGTTTAGTGTGAGTTGCAAGCATTGTATGTGAAGTTTAGAGAATTAAAGAAGAGTTTTTTAGTTCCTAGCCAAAAATAACACTCTATAATATCAGTATTTTACGAGACAAACCGTCAAAGTCGAAATAAGTCAACTCCAGATTGATCATAACTCCTTACATCGCCGTGATTTACGCGATTGGTTATTATTCGGTGTTAAATATGCTGTTTAGCTGATTGTGAAAATATGCCGCCTGAACCCGGACATTATATATACCTTGACTATAATGCAACCACTCCTCTTGACCCCCGCGTTTTAGAAGAAATGGTTCCCTATCTTGCTGAGAGTTACGGGAACCCCTCTAGTATTCACTCCATTGGAAGTATTGCGCGGGCGGCGATTGATTGTGCTCGGGAAAGGGTCTCGGGTTACCTCGGTGTGAGGCCAGGAGAGATGATTTTTACTTCTGGAGGGAGTGAAAGCAACAATTTCGCTATAAAAGGTCTGGCTTTAGCTCTTTTGGAAAAAGGAAACCACTTGATTACGACCGCTGTCGAACACGCTTCATGTCTTGAGACGTTCAGGTTTCTTGAGCGTAACGGTTTCGAGGTCACTTACCTTCCGGTGAATTCCTGTGGGCTGGTCTCCCCCGAGCAGTTTCGGGAGGCGATTACAGAACGAACTATTCTTGTCTCCTGCATGTATGTAAATAACGAAACAGGGGTTATAAGCCCGATTCGCGAGATAGGAGAGATTGCCCGCGAGAAGGGAGTTGTATTCCACTCCGATGCGGTTCAGGCTCTGGGGAAAATAGAAATCGATCTTGCTGATCTGCCGATAGACGTGGCATCTTTTTCTTCCCACAAGATATGTGGCCCCAAAGGCGCGGGAGCTCTTTACGTAAGAAAAGGAATTGGGTTTGAACCTTTTGTGCACGGCGGCGGTCAAGAGAGAGGGAGAAGGTCGGGAACCGAAAATGTGGCGGCTGTCTGCGGATTCGGTTTCGCGTGCGGACTTCTCCACGAAGAACTTGAGATGGAAAACAAAAGACTGAAGAAACTGCGCGATTACCTTTTCAAAGAACTTTCCGAGAAGATAGAGGATGTTTATATGAATGGTAATACGGAATCAAGCGTCTGCAACACTCTTAACATATGTTTTCCCGGAATCCCTGGTGATTCGGTCGTAATGAATCTTGATACAGAAGGCGTGGCGGTTTCTACAGGGTCTGCGTGTTCCGAGGGAAATGTTGATCCTTCTCATGTGCTTATGGCTATGGGACTCGGAGAACAGGAGGCTTTATGCTCGGTCAGATTCAGCTTCGGTCGTTTTACCCGTTTGGAGGAAATCGACAGGGTGATAGAACTTCTTCCCTGTATAGTAAATAGGATAAGGGAATTTCAGAATTTCTGATAAGGTGTGTTGGGACTGCTGAGACTTTTGCCTTGTATGCCGTGTTCAATAGAAATAGATGCCGACTGAATGTTGTAGTGACTAGCGTCTAGAAATGATTTAGGAACATGAATTGGTAGAATTCCTTGGTATGGTTGTAGACATCCTATTGCAGTTTGTTTAAGGACATGTAAGGGCTAATGCTGCTTTTCGGATTTTTATGTCGGGAGGGATATGATAATGAGTGAATCAAAAAAACCCCTACTGGCTGAGGAAGTTGATTTTTATAATCAAAATAAAAAAGAGTTTCTCGACAAATATACAAACCGTTATCTTCTTATCAGAGAAAATAAGCTGATTGGGGATTTTTCAACCCAAAACGAAGCGGCCGGGGAAGGCGTTCGTCGGTTTGGCGCTGGCCCATTCTTGGTACGTCTATCGGGAGAAGATACTGCGGTAGAATCAGTTCCGGCTTTGACATGGGGGTTACTGTGACAATCTTAAATGTTAGGATAACTAAGAAAAAAGAAGGAAAAGCTTATCCAGCGTCAGAGAAGCCAAATGTGCAAAACGTGGGTTATGCGCCCCAGAAATCTTGGATGGTTTTAGACACTTTCTGGCAATTTTAGGTGATCTGAGACTAGGGATAAAGAGGAACGCACTCAAGCCCTAGATTCTCAGGGAGGTCAAGCATGATGTTCATGTTCTGTATGGCTTGACCAGAAGCTCCCTTTACTAAGTTGTCTATGGCACAGACAAGTATGGCGGTTTTTCCCTCAGGGTTTGTCTTTACACCTATGTCGCAAAAATTTGAGCCTTTTACACAGGAAGTGTTGGGAAACGTTCCTTCTGGAAGAATTCTAACGAAGGACGAGTTTTTGTAGAACTGCCCAAGAGCGTCAAGCAGTTCTCTGGTTTGGTAAACACCCGAGAGATTTACGTATATTGTTGAGAGTATGCCTCTGCTTATCGGTATTAAGTGCGGTGTAAAAACGACTTCTACGTTTTCGTCTAAGAGATCCGAAAACACCTGCTCTATTTCAGGAGTATGACGATGTCCGCCGATTTTGTAGGCTTTCATTCCTTCTGAAACTTCACAGAAGTGAAGATCGAGCGAGGGATTCCTTCCGGCTCCCGAGGCTCCGGATTTTGAATCGATAATGATTCCATTTGTCTTCACCATCCCATTTTTAAGAAGCGGGGCAAGCGGAAGGATTGAAGAGGTAGGGTAGCATCCCGGGTTAGCCACCAGTTTTGCTTCCGATATCTGCTCCGCATTGAGCTCGGGTATTCCGTAAATGGCATCTTCGAGAAGATGTGTACAGGGATGATCCCCGTACCAGTCTCTGTAGGTTCCTTCCCGTAGGCGGAAATCCGCTCCGAGATCAACTATTTTTACGTCCCTTTCGTAAATTTCCCCTATAAGTTCGGCTGACGCACCGTGTGGCAGTGCGGCGAATATAACGTCGGTATCGTCTGGGATAAGCGAAGGGTCTGAACTAGAAAGTTCAAGATCAGTTATTCCTCCGAGGTGTGGAAAAACTTCGGGCAATTTGCATCCGGCGTGTCTTGAGGCGGTCAGATGAGAAATGTTTACCCTGGGATGTTCCTTAAGCAGTCTTATCAGCTCCGCTCCCGTGTAGCCGCTTGCTCCCAGAATGGATACGTTAATTTTCTTCATTAAAGTGAAACGATACTATGGGAATCTGAAAAACTCAATCTATACTTCCTAATTCAGGCATTTGTCAGTCTGACTAAACAAGGAGTGCGTATTTCATGGCGTATCTTTTGAAAGTTCTGGGGATTTTTTCAAACAGTTAGTCAGTGTTTCATTGTACGGTATAATTACCCAAGGCGTTTTGGGACTGTGACTCACTGGAGATCGGGTGGAGACTCTGCTTAGTAAAACAAGACATGGTCCTTGAGTCAGCAGGGAAGGACTTACCAATTTCCAAATACAGCTTGATTGCTACTCCTCGGACCGTGGGATCGTAAATGAGTTCACACTGAGCATTATTGACTGATTTTTCTATGCATGTCGCCGATTTTTCAGTAAGGAATTCCACTTTTGTGAACCTGTTGATGGGAGCCATAATCTCCATAGGGCTTCTATTAGCATTTTCCCTTCCTCGCGAGTTGTTTCCCTCTGTCAAACTCGAAATTGTGACAGTAACCACATCTTTTCCTGGTTCTTCAGCCGAAGACGTGGAGAACCTAGTAAGCATTCCCGTAGAGCAAGAAGTAAAGAGAATATCCGGGGTTAAAATCGTAAAATCTGTTTCTTCCGAAGGATTTTCTAAAGTAGTGGCTGAAATTTACCCGGGTGAAGATACCCAGAAAATCGCTTGGGAAATCGATTCTCGGATCAACATGATAGCGGATAGTCTTCCCGAAGATGCAGAAGAACCCGTCACTGAAGAAGTAGAGGCCAGTTTTCCGCTATTGAGCGTCTCGATTTCAGGAGATATGCCAAGAGATGTTCTTTATGATGTTGCCAGGAAATTGCGGGACGAGCTTGCTCTTTTGGACGGCATTGACAATGTGACTTCCATAGGACTGCCTGACCCGGTCCTCTGGGTTAATCTTGATTACCCGAAAATGGTGCAGTTCAAGCTTGGCATTGAAGAGATTTCAAGTGCCATAAACGCGGAAAATATTTATGTCCCTGGGGCAAGCTTCACTCGAAACGAATCTGATTTCCTGCTGAGAACCGAGGGAAAGATAAGATCCGTGGAAGATCTTCTTAATGTTACGGTCTCTAAAAGCGTGGAAGGTGAGCATGTTCTTCTCCGTGATTTGGCAACTGTTACTCTTGGGGAGCAGCGGGAGGGTCTTAAGTCAAGAATAAACGGACATCCCGCGATTACCTTTTGGGTGGAAAAGCAGAAAGACGTAGATATTTTAGATACAGTTGACCGCGTAAAACAGCTTGCTGAAGAGTACAGAAACAAACTACCGGAAGACGTTGAAGTGATTTTGGCTTTTGACAGGTCGCAGTGGGTGAAAAGCCGACTTGGGACGATGATTAAAAGTGGGGGAATGGGGCTTCTTATGGTTATGGTTCTTCTCGGTCTTTTTCTTGATCGAAAGGCGGCTTTCATAGCCGCCCTTGGAATTCCCGTTTCTTTTCTGGGAGCCGCGATATTAATGAGTATGACTGGGATGACCCTAAGCATTCTCTCCATGTTTGGTCTTATAATGATGCTGGGAATGGTAGTGGACGATGCCATAATCGTCGTTGAAAACGTACAGAGATATATATCGAGGGGAATGGAACCTCTTAGGGCAGCGGTAGTAGGGACAAAAGAGGTTGCTTGGCCGGTAGTAGCAACGATACTGACCAATGTAGCCGCTTTTACCCCCCTTCTTATTGCAACCGGCCTCATAGGGCAGTTCCTATCCATAATCCCCAAAGTCGCGATTTTTGCTCTCTGCTTTTCCCTTTTTGAAGCCTTGCTGATTATGCCGGCTCACTGTGCCCACTGGCTTTCGGCAAAAAAGAGTACGGTTAAGCTCTCTCGCGGAAACATGGCGCTTTTACGTGTAAGAGATTTGTATCTGAAGGGACTTATATTCGCGCTTAGGAACCGTTATGCCGTAATAGGAAGTTTCTCAGTCATTTTTTTAGTTTCGGTTTTCGTGTTTATCCGAATTCCAAACGTTATGTTCTATCTTCATGATACTGATGAGGCGCTGGTAAGGATTGAAAATCCTCCTTCATCCAGCCTCGAAAGTACTGTAGGTTCTGTAGTTCAGGTGGAACAGGTTTTTAAGGACAGCGTTCCTCCTCATGTTCTAAAAAATGTTTTATCCATTGTGGGAATGGATATGTCTGATGACTCCGCCAATCTTTTATCCATGGGAGATAACGTTGCCACTGTAATGGTTGAATACGAAGATTACTCCTCAAGGGAGGAAAACGGACTTGAGCTTTCCAGAATCGTTCAGAACAAGGTAGAGGAAACTGTTACCGGTCCCAAACAGGTTGATTTCATTACGACAACGGGTCCTCCTGCCGGAAAACCGGTAGACGTCAAAATAAGCGGGGAAGATATCTCGACACTTATGGACATAGCTTCTCGGGTCCGGGAATTTCTGAATCGTCAAGCGGGAGTGAGCGCCGCGACGTCTAATCTTGTTTATGGAAAGCAAGAGGCGAAAGTTGAGGTGGATGGGAGAAAAGCTGGGATGCATGGTCTTGACAAATGGAACGTGGCGCGGGAGATCAAGGTTCTTGGAGACGGTTTAACGGTCGCTAAGACCAGAGTGGGAGAACAAGAGGTTGATATAAATCTTAAGTATGCTTCGGGGCAATCCGGGTTCTTCTCGGTAAAATCACATCAGATACTGACTCCTCTTGGTCATCGGGTTCCTCTGGGGACCGTGGCGGATATAACGGATTCCAAAGCACCGCTTGAGATAAGAAGGGAAAACCTTCGCAGAGCGGTAACTGTGACGGCCGAAGTGAACACCAACACAACCACTTCAAGGGAGGTAAACGCAGATCTTTCGCTATATCTTGACAGTCTGCTTGAAGACTATCCAGGCTATTCTTTTCGATTTTCGGGAGAGGAGGAGCAATACACGCAGGCGATAAGCGACATAAAAAAGGCATCCCTTATCGCCCTGTTTCTCATTTATCTCATTCTAGCTAGCATACTGCACTCCTACTTTCAACCCATTATCATAATGAGCGTTCTGCCTCTTTGCCTTACAGGAGTTCTCATAGGGATTCTGCTGCGTGGCGAACCCATGACGCTTCCTTCCATAATAGGAATTGTCGCACTTTTGGGCATAGTGGTGAATGACAGTCTACTGCTGCTGAATTTTATTAACCGAAGGACAAAAAAAATGCGGAGCAAAGTGACGGCCATAGTCTTTTCCGCTAGGTACCGCTTCCGGCCAATAGTTCTTACGACTCTTACGACCTTCTCGGGCCTTTTCTCCCTGATGTTCGCTTATAAAGGTCAGGCGGGCATTCTAGCTCCTATGGCTGCCTCTCTTGGGTTCGGACTTGTTTTCTCAACCTTCGTCATACTTTATCTTGTTCCCTGCCTTTATCTGGCCCTTGACGATATTTTCAAGCGGTTGCGGTATCTTAAGATATTCGTTTCGGGTGGAAGAAATTCCCTGCGAACTGGTTAATACACGATTATCCGGTACAATTACGGAAGTGTTTCGAAGGGTTTGGTCTACTTCGGACCGGGTGGAAAAAATCAATTAAAATCGTAATGCTTGACCGTTTTTTATAGGACTTGCGTTAAAACGTACGGTTTTGCAACGAGACACGGTTATTATTCTAAAATTATTATCCTACTGATTGACAGCGGGCAAATGTATAGTTTTTGTGAAATTCAAAGTCAAGTTTCGGAGGTTTTTTGATGTCTACCAAGGTTGGAATAAATGGGTTTGGAAGAATAGGGAGGCATATACTCAGAATTGGTCTTGGCAGAGAAGACCTAGAGTTTGTGGGTATAAACGATATTACGGATACAGAAACCCTGGCCCATCTTTTCAAGTACGATTCGGTGTTTGGCCGTTACCGCGGAGAAGTTCAATGTTATGGCGGGGGAATAAAGGTAGACGGAAGGTCCATAAAGGTATTTTCGGAAAGAGACCCTGCGAATATTCCATGGACCGACACCGGAGCGCAGATTGTGGCGGAGGCAAGTGGCATTTTCAGAACGCGCGAGGCAGCGGCGGCGCACATGGGTGAAACCGTGAAGAAGGTCATAATTACCGCTCCAGGAAGCGGCAAGGTGGATTTCACCACGGTAATGGGCATAAACGACCACGAATACGAATCTGGGAGTCACGACGTGATTTCAAACGCGTCCTGCACTACCAACTGTTTCGGTATGCTGGTCAAGGTTCTTCACGAAAACTTCGCGATAAGACGGGGGGAGATGACTACTATACATTCCTATACTAACGATCAGAGAATACTTGACACTCCTCATAAGGATAAAAGAAGAGCTAGGGCGGCGGCGCTTTCCATTATTCCCACAAGCACTGGGGCGGCAGATGCAATACAGATTGTCTTTCCCGAACTCAGGGGAAAACTTTCCGCGGTCGCCGTAAGGGTTCCCACGCCCAACGTGTCGCTTGTGGATTTTACCTGCGAAGTGGAAAAGAAAACTTCCGTGGATGAAGTAAACGAGAGATTCAGGGAAGCGGCCCGGGGAAACCTGAACGGTTACTTGGCTTATGTTGAGGATGAAATCGTTTCTTCTGATCTTGTGGGAGATACCCATTCCTGCTCGTTTGATTCCATGCTGACTTCGGTTGTGGAGGATAATCTGGTCAAGGTTGTTGCCTGGTACGACAACGAGTACGGATACACTTCCAGGGTGGTTGATCTCATGGAACTTGTCGGGAGTACGCTTTGAAGAAAAAGCTTCTTGTAACGGACCTTCCCAGCTCGCAATACGAAGGTAAAAGAGTTTTTGTTAGGGTTGATTTCAACGTTCCGGTAAAGGGTGGAAAAATAACCGAGGATTACAGAATAAGACGCACTATCCCCACAATTGATTACCTTACCAAATGCGGAGCCAAGGTAATACTCGCCTCCCATATGGGAAGACCTAAAGGACGTAAGATAAAAGATCTTTCAATGGCTCCGGTGGCGGCGAGGCTTAACGAGGTTTTGGGGACCCAAATACATTTTCCAGACGCCGTTGTGGGCGATAGGGTCGAAAGTGCTTCGAAAAAGCTCGAAAACGGCGAGGTGATGCTCCTTGAGAACCTCAGATATTACAATGAGGAAACGGAAAACGACTCGGATTTTTCGAAAAAGCTTGCGCTGCTGGCCGATATTTACGTGAACGAAGCTTTTGGCACCTCGCACAGAGCTCACGCTTCCACTTACGGAATGACCGCTTACTTCGATAAGAAATATGCGGGTTTTATGGTGGGAAACGAGATGAAGTTTCTGAATCGTCTTATAAAAAGCCCCAAGAACCCCTATGTGGTAATTGTCGGTGGGATGAAAATAAAGGACAAGATAGGAGCTCTGAAGAAAATAATTGAAAAGGCGGACAGGGTTCTTGTGGGTGGCGGCGTGGCTTATACATTTCTCGAGGCATGCGGAGTTAGTGTCGGGAAATGTTCTGTGGAGAAGGATATGCTTCCCTGGGCCCGCAAGGCCCTTGAAGACTACAGGGGTAAGATACTTCTTCCCGTCGATCATGTGATGGCTGAGCCCGCTGGAGGAAAAAAAACGCTTACGGTGACAGGCGCTGAGATATATGAAGACATGACGGCTTATGACATAGGGCCAAAGACCGTGGAGAAATTCACCTCCTATATAAAAGGAGAAGGAACGGTTTTCTGGAACGGTCCCATGGGTTTTTTCGAGGTAGATAATTTTTCAAATGGTACAAGCGCTATAGCTAGGTCGTTTGCTCTTGCCAAGTGGAGGGGGGCGACAACAGTTCTCGGGGGAGGAGACAGCGTGGCGGCGCTTAAAAAATCTGGAGTCGACTTCTCAGAGGTAACACATGTGTCAACTGGAGGCGGCGCCTGTTTTGAATTTCTCGGAGGGTCCGATCTTCCTGGAATATCGATTCTCAGTGACAGCTAGAATTCAATCAGGTATTTATTTCCATAGAATGTAAGATTTTCGTCAGGGACAAATTCATGGCCATAAGAGAACTTAAGGGGATTGATGAGATACAGAAGGTACTGGGGAACGATTCCGCATATCTGCTCGGTCACCGGTGCTCTACTATAAGCGGAAACGACCTTTATCTTCCCGGTCCGGGTTACATGGATGAGGTGTTCGTGCAGAACGACCGCTCGCCTGCGGTTATAAGAAACCTGCAGACCATTATTAATCACGGCCGTCTCGGAGGAACGGGCTACGTTTCCATTCTTCCTGTGGACCAGGGAGTTGAGCACTCGGCGGGAGCTTCTTTTGCTTTGAATCCGCTTTATTTTGATCCTGAAAACATAGTTAAGCTTGCCATTGAGGGAGGTTGTAACGCCGTGGCCTCGACTGTGGGGGCGCTTGCTTCTGTTTCGAGAAAGTACGCGCACAAAATTCCTTTCATAGTCAAGGTCAACCATAATGAACTTCTAAGTTATCCCAACACCTTTGATCAGATTCTTTTTGGAAATGTGGATCAGGCATTTCAGATGGGGGCCGTGGCGGTTGGAGCGACGATATATTTCGGTTCGGAGGAAAGTTCACGTCAGATCCAGGAAATATCAGAGGTTTTCAGCCATGCTCATTCTCTTGGTCTTGCAACCATACTGTGGGCTTACTTAAGGAATCCCGCTTTCAAGCAGAAAGAAGCCGATTATCATGTTTCGGCCGACCTGACAGGGCAGGCAAACCACCTGTCGGTAACCGTAGGGGCCGATATAGTCAAGCAAAAGCTTCCGGAAAACAACGGGGGCTTTGAGGCGCTTTCCTTCGGAAAGACCCACGAGCGCGTTTACTCGGAATTGACTTCCGACCACCCGATAGATCTTACCCGTTACCAAGTTGCTAACTGCTACATGGGCAGAGTGGGACTCATAAATTCCGGAGGTGCTTCAGGTTCAAATGATCTTAGAGATGCTGTGGCAACCGCCGTTATAAACAAGAGAGCCGGAGGAATGGGACTCATAAGCGGAAGAAAGTCTTTCCAGAAGCCGTTTAAGGAAGGAATTGCTCTTCTGAAAACTATTCAGAACGTCTACCTGGAAAAGGAAATAACGATCGCCTGAATGTCAGGGAATCACTTGAAGTGACCTATTACTTCTCTTGAGAGCGCATTAAAGGAATATTCCAGGTCGGGGCTGAAATCCCTGATTATAAAGTGCGTGACTCCGGCTTCTATATATTCTTCAAATCTTTTTATGGCATCTCGGGCTGTTCCGTAAATGACAAAATCAGACAGTATCTCTCTTGTATAGTATTCTTCTCCCATCTGTCTGAATCTGGTTAGCATATCCTGGTCGTTGGGCATTATGCTTGTGTAGGAAAGCCCCTTGTAATGAGGGTCTATTTTTAGATCGTAGCCGGCTTCCTCTATAACGTCAGGCCAGATTATCGCGTGTTTTATTCTGTCCAGAGTTTTGTAAGCCGTATCCTTATCCTCGGAGATGGACACGAAAATGTATATGCATTTTTCAAAGTTCTCAGGGGAGGTACTGTTTTCCTCCATGGCTTTTTTAACTTCTCCGAGTTTATTTGAAAAAACCCAGGTAGGCATCGCATTTGTTACCCAGCCGTTTCCAAGCGAGCCGGCGGTCCGCAGAGCTTTCGGACCGGTCGCCGCTACGTATACCGGAACTTGTTTTCCGTTAATGGGGCTTATTCTTACTTCGGCTTCATTAAGAGAGTAAAATTCCCCTTGAAATGTAACGGTTTTTCCCGCCCAAAGCTGTCTCATGAGCGGTACGGATTCCTGCAGACGTGCTAGAGGTTTGTTCCAGCTTATGCCGTAGTAATCAAGGTTCATTTTCTCTCCGTACCCAAGACAACTGATAACTCTTCCCCCTGAGAGGTTATCTATGGTTGCCAGTCTGTGGGCGAACATTGCGGGATGAGACCTGTGAGGGTCGCCTATGGCCGCAAGTCGGATTCTGTCTGTCTTTACTGCCGCGGCAGTGATTACCGACCACACTTCCGGAGTCAGTTTTTTGGCCATAAAAAGTATGTGGTCGGGAAACCATACCGCATCAAAGCCGGCCGCTTCACACTGGACAGCGAAATCCACAAGCTCTATAACTGGTTTGCCTGGAAGAGGGGCCGCAAGACCGAAGCTGATTTTTCCACCCATTTTCTTACATCTCCTCAGATTCTTTTGTATCTTTCAAAAAGCTTAAGAACTTGCTTACCGTATTATATGAACCTATGTATATTGGGCTTCTCTGGTGAAGTTCCGTAGGCTGAATATCAAGCGTTCTCTCCGTTCCGTTTGACGATGCTCCTCCGGCCTGCTCTACGATAAAAGCCATGGGATTGCATTCATAGAGAAGTCTGAGTTTTCCATTAGGAGAATCTGAAGTCTGAGGATAAAGAAATATTCCTCCCTTAAGCAGGTTTCTGTGGATATCGGCGACCATGGACCCAACGTACCTGAGAGAAAAGCTTGAACTGTCTTCTCCATCCCTGCAGTGATCAAGATACTTTTTTATGATGTCCGGGAATTTCGGATAATTGTAGTAGTTGACCGAGAAGATATTGCCGTGGCTGGGGATTTTTATGTTTGGATGGGAAAGACAGAATTCTCCTATCGATGGATCGAGCGTAAATCCGTTTACTCCGTGGCCGGTTGTGTATACCAGCATGGTTGAAGAACCGTATATTATGTATCCGGCAGCCGTCTGGTTCTTGCCGGGCTGCAGAAAGTCCTCCTTGTGGCACGGGGAGAACATTTTGGATGTTCTCCTGTATATGGAGAATATTGTTCCTACCGAAACGTTCACGTCTATGTTGGAGGACCCGTCAAGAGGATCCATCGCTATGACATACTTGGAGGTTTTCGATTTCTCGTCTGAAAATGCTATGAAATCCTCATTTTCCTCAGATGCTACCCCGGCACATTCTCCACCCAGTTCAAGTGCGCTCAGGAATCTCTCGTTTGCGTAGGAGTCAAGTTTTCTTACTTCTTCTCCCTGAATGTTTACCTGACCGGTTTTACCCAGAATATCCGCTACCAAGCCGGCTTTGTTTACTTCTCTGTGAACTATTTTCGCCGCCAACCCTATATCGCGGAGCAGCCTTGAGAGTTCTCCGGTGGAATACGGAAATTCATACTGATTTCTTATGATAAATTCGTCAAGAGTAGTTATCGAAACCATATTACGAGTCGTTCTTGAAAAAAATTACGAACAGAAGCTTCTCTTATAAGAATTTAACTGAATCAATTGAGTTAATTAAGGGATTATCAATCGAAATGACAAGTTGGGACCTGATTTTTTATTCGACTTCTTATGTGATCTTACAATAACCCTGGGACGGAGTTGCCGGAAAGACAGCTATGGAGACCCCTTATCTGATTCCGGTTCATTCAAGGTTTTACTTCTGTTCTTTTCCCGCAGTTCCTGAAATTTTTCCAGGCTCCTGCCCAGATTCTGCGGCGTCTGTTCTCTGACAATGTTGTATCCAACTATAATTTTGGGTGCCAGGATGGACTCTTTGACAAAAGCGGCGTCTTCATCCACAAGCTGCTTTACCCCTATTACAACCAGGTAACAGAGAAGCAGACCGATTATAAATCCCATCGTTCCGCCAAGGAGGTGGTTAAGCCATTGCATATTGATTCTTTTCATCAGGTCTGTCAGAAAATGTGACAGAAAATGTATGAGCATGTATGCAAGAGAAGCTACTATCAGAAATCCTAGAATGTCTGCAATTCTCGGCTCGGCGATGATATTTTTTTCAAGCAGGAGAATTCCTATCGATCTTTGAAAGAAAAACCCCAGAACGATTCCCCCTGCTATGGCCGTTATGGAGAAAACCTGCTTTATAAGACCCGACCTGAGTCCCGCTGCAAAACAGATCAGAATTATGCATAAGAGCGCAATATCGAAATAGTTCAAATCGGTTTATCCTTGTATTTTTGCGAACTGTCCTGCGGAAAATACCGTCTGAAAAAGGAAACCTACATTAGGTTTCCGACAGTGTCCAGTCTTTGACTTGTCGGGTTCGTTCATATAGTCTAACCGTCCGATGGAGTTCTCCGACATAGTTGAGATAATTCAACCAAGCCTTGAAGAAACGGAAAGGAAAATCGATGAATACATAAGATCCGATATACCTCTTGTTTATGAAATAGCCGGGTATCTGCTTGGTGGAGGAAAAAGGATCAGGCCTTCCCTTGTGCTTCTCTCAAGTGCGGCTTGTGGACTTACTGAGGGGAAAGATCGGATTGCCGCTGCCGCGGGCATTGAACTTTTTCATGCCGGTACGCTTTTTCATGACGATGTAGTTGATCAGGCGGAATTCAGAAGGGGAAACGCTTCTTCCAATATGGTATGGGGAAATAAACCCACGGTGCTCGTGGGAGATTTCATGCTGGCGCGGGGACTTGAGCTTATATACAGTTGCGGCAGTCTTGAACTTTTGAGGGTGGTTTCTAGGGCGTCGTCACGTCTTGCCGAAGGTCACGTGCTTGAGATCATGAGTGAGAGGAAGATGGTTGAAATTTCAGAAGATTTTTGCTTTTCGGTGATTGATCACAAAACGGCGGCGCTCATTGAGTGCTCAACGGAAACTGGAGCGCTTCTGGCAAACACGTCGAACGGAACGGTAAATGCTCTTTCTGATTACGGTCACAACATAGGAATAGCATTTCAGCTTATAGACGATGCGCTCGATTACTGTTCTGAGGAAAATAAATTCGGGAAAAAGACCGGTCAGGATTTAGCTGAGCGCAAAATGACTCTTCCGCTTTATTATTCAATAGAAACTGCTCCCGAGGATGTAAGGCGCAGGGTTATCGAAACCCTCGATAAGGAAGAAAATCTCGACAGTTCCGAAATAGCGGAAATAGCTGATATAGTAGACTGTTACCGTGGGGTCGACCTGACCAGGCAGAGGGCAAAAGAGTTTGTCACCAATGCCAAAAAATCCTTGGACGCAATAGTGGAGAGCAATTATAAAAAGCGTCTCTACCAGCTAGCCGATTACGTGGCTGATAGAAGTTTTTGATAGTAGCAATCAAGAGCAAGACCCATCACGAACGCATCTCCCTCATTTCTGCCGTAGTAGTTTTTGCGCGTCCTTATAATTTCAAACCCGAGTTTTTTGTAGAGTGAAATCGCTGGAGCGTTTGTTGTTCCTACCTCGAGAATAACGGAAAGAGCTCCCATTTTTTCGTAAAAATTAAACGTGTCGGAGAGTAGTTCGGTTGCTATTCCCTTTTTCCTTTGACAACGTGACACGGCGATTTTAAATACGTGAATCTGATCGTAAATAAGAGTGGATATTGAGTAGCCTGCAACATCTTCATTCTCTCCGCTTATAGCGACATTGCAGAAAAATCCGGGTTTTTTAATATAATTTATAAGTATCTGTTCCGGCCACGGCTTGCTGAAGGAATCGTTTTCGATTTTCACTATCTCATCTATGTGTTCAGGTGAGATGGATTTTATGATCATTGTTCTTGAGACGATGAAAGTGAGCGAAGCTTTTCAAAATACAGGTCGAGCAGATCAGCAGCTCCGGTATACGGGTCTGTTTTTCCTTCCATTACCTCTTTTTCCACTTTGCTGAGTGTTTTTTTGACCGAAACATTCTCGTAAAAACTATCTTCAAGGTTCTGAATTAACGCTTCGTGCAGACGGTATTTCGCTTGTTTTTTTCTTCTTTCCAGAAAATATCCGTTTTTTCTACAGAGTTTTTCATACTCTGCAACGCATTGCCATATCTCCCTTATTCCATAGCTCGTAACGGAGGAACAGCTGTAAGTCTTTGGAATCCACCCGGATTCGGGCGGTTTGCGGAGTCTTAGAGTCTCTTCCATTTCCTGTTTCATGATCTCCGCCTTCGTTTTGTTCTTCCCATCCGCTTTTGTTATTAATATGGCATCG